>CALWPP010000027.1 GCA_944383455.1 uncultured Peptostreptococcaceae bacterium | reverse complement strand
ACCTATTAGTAACTTGTAGAATGAAAAATGATTTTGATTATATAATGGATAATTTTATTTATTTTTAAAAAGAAAGGAGTATGTATGAGAGTTGAAGCATTTAGGACTGAAAAAGATATTGAAAAAGTGAAAAGAAGATTAAAAAATCATAAAGATAAAAGACTATATCCAATGTTTATAATAGGTTTAAATACAGGACTTAGAATATCAGATATTGTTCCATTAAAAGTTGGAGATTTTAGAAATAAAAAGTATCTAACAATTAAAGGAGAAGAAAAGACAGAAAAGAGGAAACAAATATTAATAAATGATAATGTGAAATATGTTATAGAAGAATATTATAGTGAAGCTAATACTAATGATTATTTGTTTAAGAGCCAAAAGGGTGGACACATAGTAGAAAATACAGCATATAGGTTATTAAAAGCAGAATATAAAAAATGTAGATTTAAGTATAATACAGGAACACATTCAACTAGAAAAACACACGGAAAAATTATAAATAAAGAATATGGAATAGATATAACTCAGATAGTATTAGGACACGACAACCAAAGAGATACATTAAAATATATAGGAATGGAGCAAGAAATGATTGATAATGTAATAATGAATTTAAGTATATAAATAGATTAATAATCTTTTTTATATGATAAAATGTAGCTTTTTCCATATGTTACGACTATTGTATTATCAATTAGAAAAATAGATACTTGTAATATAGATATATCAATAAATATATAAGACTAGACAAAATGTAGGAATAAGTAGAAAAACTACATTTTTTTATATTTATATAGATATTTGAATAACTAGGATAATATTAAAAAAGTGTATGTTAGAAAAAATACATAATTATCAATTAATAATACTAAGCGATAAAAGAAGCTAAAAGAATATAGATAAATAAATGAAAGAAGCTTTTAAGATATTTCAAAACTAAAGAATTAGCATAAAAAAATAAGTGTAAATTTATCTAAAAAAATCTTAAAAAATGATAGAAAAATATATAAATTTATATAATTATCATATTTCATTTATTTATATATCAAATATACTTAAAGTCTAGTAATATCAATAGGTACATAAAAAAGGTACTCCCAAAGGGGTGAGGGCTTTGCGGGTATATCTAGCCCCAAACAAACGCTGAATATATATAAAAAAAATCACTTAACAACTTAACAGAAAAATATGAAAAAATATAAAAGTGCGATACCTTATAACTATTGATATAACTGTTTTATAGATACGTTTAATAAAAATCAAAAAAAGCAATGTTTGTAAACTAAGTGTTAAATATGAAGCAAAATGATACATATTATCAATTAAATGTTCGCGTTTTAATAAAAAACAATAAAAATAAGTATAATAAGGAGCATATTATGAGACTAAAAAATAAAATAAAAGTAGGAAATAATGAAATTATGGAAAGCGATAGAATAATAGTAAGTACGGGAACGATTTGTGAACTATTAGGAGTGTCAAGAACAACGGTGAAAAATTGGGCAGATGAAGGGTGTCCGAGATATGAAAAAGGTTGGTGGGACTTGAAAGAAGTATTTAAGTGGAGAGGTTTAACAAGTGCAAAAGAAATAAAAAATAAAAAAGATGAAGAAGATTTAACTTTAAAAGAAAGAAAGCTATATTATGAAATGAAATATAAAGAAAAACAAGCAGAAAATATTCAAATAAAAAATGAAATAGAAAAAGGTGAATATCTATCAAGAAATGAGGTGAAAGAAGAAACAGAATTACTATATGATGTACTAAAAAATAGCTTATACAAATTAAAAGATAAAATAACAGATGACTTAAGTGATGTGATAGGCAAGGATAAGTCAAAAAACGTTGATAAATTAATTGAGATAGAAATAATGGACAATTTAAGTCAGATGAAAACAACTCAAAAGAAAATGCTTAAGGAAATAAAATAGATATTGATTATAAAATATTAAAAATATGCAAATAAATAGCCCTTAAATTAATTTTATAAATATCTTTAATAAATTAATCAAGGTGTATTATTTATATGTAATTGATACACTTTAGTAAATAACCACTAAATATATTTAGTGGTTATTTTTATTCAAATAATATTTTACTAATTAATAAAATAAAAACATAAATAAAAGAGGTATAAATGAACTACATAATAAATATAAGCAAAGAAAAAGAAAAAAGTTATATTTTAGATAAGTTTAAAAAACACAATGTTAATTATCAATTTGTAGATATGAAGCTAGGGCACTTTAATATAAATTCAATAGTAGATGATAGAGCTTCATATTATCCAAACATTACAATATATTTATATAGTTTTGATGAGCTATTAAATTTATTATTAGAAAAAAGAGATAATAAAGGATTAAATGATTTTTTAAGAGTTCTAAAAAGACTAAATCAAGCTAATTCAAAAACTATAATAATAATTGATGATGAAAGTTGGTACTTAAAATTATTAAATGGTGAGTATCAAACTGAAAAAACAATAAATAAAGATGAAATAAAGGAAATTGTAATGACTTTAGAGGCAAGATTTAATAATATATCAATTATAGGACTTGATAAAAACGTAATAGCTTCATATATACATACAACACTTTATTATCACCTTAAAATAAATAATCAAATAACGAAAGGATAAAAATACTATGAATAAAATAACTGAATTTGAAAGAGATGTATTTTGTCTTATAAATGAATTTAAGACTAGACTATCAACTTCTTTTGGTCATTTAAGGTCTTTTATATACTTTAATCAAGACAAATTAACACAAAACCAAATAAATGCTTTAATAGATATATTTAAAGACGCAATACTTAGTTCACAATTAATACTTAATGAAAAAGAATGGATAAATCAAAGGCATAGTTATTTTAGATATAATTGCCCTAATGATGATAAATGGAGGGAAAAATTTAAAAATAAAGACTTTTCATATAAAGAGCTAACTGAATTTATTGATAGAATAAAAGAAACAAAAGAATATGATTTTTCCTTAAGAATTTTAGAGGTAACTTTAAGAGATGATACTATTTGTAATTTTGCACCTTTATTAAAAGATGTGTATATTGAAAAATTAAATAATATTCTTTGTGGAACTATAAAATAATTAAATTTAAAACCTTTAAGAGCTAATTATTTAATGATATAATCATCAAGAAGCTATAATCTAAGAGTGGTTATTTTGTATAGCTTTAAGCCAAATTTCTATAACATTATAGAAAGGAGGTGGAAGGCTATGAAACAAAAGAAAAAACTTATTATAAGTATATTAACTTATATAATAATTCCTATTATCATAGGGTTATTAGTTAATTTTATTTATGATAAATTAAAAAACCACTCGAACGCCAATAAGAGTGGTTTTGATGTTGAAATTAATGTAAAAATTAATTTTAACTAAATATATATGATAAATATATAAAGCTATATAAAAGCTATCACTCTAGGGAAATAGATTATAGCTTCTTTTATTACAATATTGATAATTATATTATATACAAAAATATATAAATAAATCAATATTTTAAGACAATAATTAAGTGTATGAAAATAATCTAATAAACTAATTTACAAAATATTACATAAATACTTGCAAAATACTTTTAAAGTATGTTAGAATTTTAGTTGAGCTAAAAAGCTTAAATTAAAAATTGAATTAGAAAAAGCCTTATTTATACACTCTATACAAAGTGTTTGGCGACACTTTATATAGATAAACCTACAAACTGGTAACGACAGTAAGTAAGCGTCCGTAAAATAAGACTTTATTTAGTATTATACTTAAATTGTATTTTTTTTCAATACCCTTAATATAGTTGTATCTATTTTAGGGTGATGTTTTGATATATGAATTTAGTGTATTATTTTATAAAGATTATTTCAAAGCCTTGCTATTACTGTAATAGTTGGGCTTTTTTTAATTCCAAAATACATAAGAGGAGTTAAAAATGACAAAAGAAGAAGCAAAAGAAAAAATCGAAATACTTAGCAATGCTTTAAATTGGTATGTAAATTACACAGGAAGTACGAAATTACTAGAAGCCATTATTTGCATAGTAAAATCAAAAGAAATAATAAAAGAAGATATGGAAATGCAAGAACAAAAATGTAAAGCAGTTAAAGAATTAAAGAAGCTTGATTTAGTTGATGAATTTATAAGTACTTGCAATAGTTTTGATATTCACGAAGCTTTAGAAATTAGCAAAAGAAAAGCAACACATAAGCTTAAAAATTTTGATTTTACTGAAAAAGAAAAAGACATTATATTAAAAAAATATCGTGGTGATGTTTTTTATTATTTAGAGCGAAAAGGATTAATAAGTTTATAATTTAAAAAGAGGTGTAGGAATTTATCCTATACCTTAATTTAAAAGTATTGGAGGAATAAAAAATGAACTTTAAAGAAATAAATAAGATAATACAAAGTCATTCAAATATATTAGAAAAAGAATTTGAAAACAATAATATACAAAAAGCAAAAGAAAAAAATAAATATAAGTGTATCAGTTGCAATAGTTCTGACGGACTACACTTATATTCAAATACAAATACTTGTCATTGCTATTCTTGTGGTCAGACTTGGAACGTAACAAACTTTATAAAGCAAGTACAAAATATAGACTATATGGAAGCTATAAAATACTTAAATAATACCTATAATTTAGATTTACCGATAAATAACACTAAAAAACAACACAAAGAGGAAATAGACCTAATTAATAAGCTAAAAACATATAAAGAAAATGAAATAAAAAAGCTAGACGAAGAATATAAAGAATTTAAACAAACATATGATAATACTATTGAGATTATAAGAAAAAATAAAGAAACAGATGAAAAAAATAAAAGTGATTTAGAACAAACAATGTTTTCACTTTTATTTGAGAAAAATTGTGAAACAGAACATAAAAAAGAATATATAAAATCATTAACTTTAGATGATATTGATATTAACGAACTTCTTGAAATTAAAATACTACACCCTAAACAACAAAAATTTATAAATGATAAACTTAAATTAGTAGAAAAATCAGATTTAGAGGATAAAAATTTATATAGAAAATACTTTGAAACTCTAAAGGTTAATGAATATATAAATTACTCAAAATACAAGGCTAACGAAACAATTTATGTTGATAGATACATAGAAGAAAATAACGTATTAGATAAACTATTACAATACAAGCATACTTTAGGAATAGCACCGACTGGAAGTGGCAAAACAAGAGCAATGTTAAAAATGTTTAAGAAAATGGAAAAGCTTCTTAAAAAGTTAGGTAAAAAGGTTTGTTTTATAGTGCCTAATGCCACTCAAGTTGAACAAATTCAAGAGGAATACAAAATAAAGGGAGCTTTTTCTAATGCCGACCAAAACATTATATTTAATCAAAATACTATCTCTTGCTACACTTGGGACAAGTTTGGAAAAATAGAAGGTGATTTATCAAATACTATTGTAGTTTTAGATGAAATTCATCAGATTTATCAAGATATGTATAGAAAAAATAAGATTGATAAAATGATGTTAAACATTGCTAAGTGCTCAAATAGAATAGATATAACGGCAACACCTAATAAAATAGGGTTTGATACTTATGATTATATAATTGAATATAAACAAGCTATCCAAACAAACTATAATGTAAAAGTTTATGAAAATATTAATGATGATGAAATTATCAACATTATCAACAATGCTAGTGGAAAAGTATCTATACTTAAAGATGATATTGAGTATTTAAAATCACTACAAAATAGAATTAGTAAAGATAATGACTTAGTACACTCTAACAATAAAAGCGACAATATAACATACAAAAACATAATAAAAAATGGAATACTTGGTGATATAGAAGTTATATTCCATACAACTGTATTTGTGGCAGGAATAAATATAAATGAGCCTAATATGACTGATATTATTATTGTTGATATTAAAGACATAGCAACTATTAAGCAATACGTAGCAAGATACAGAAACCTTGAAACTGTAAACGTACATATCTTTAATAATTATAAAAACGTAAATAAGATTATGAACTTAGAAAATAAAGTAAACTACGAATTAAACAGAGTTCAAGAAGCTTGTATCAACTTTAATATAGACAGATTAAAAGGCTTTGAAACTGAATTTATTGAGGGTAATTCTATATTTAAAGGATTAAATAAAGATTTATCAATATACAAACAAGACGGAATATATAAAGCTGATGAAATACAAATAAGAAATAGAATCTATACAAACTATTACAATAGAGCCGATATAGTTAGCTTTAAAAACCTACTAGAAGAATATTTTAATAATATAACTATAATCAGTAATGAAAAGATTGAAAATAATGAGATAAAAGAGGAAATAAAAGAAGCTAAAAAGACTTCAAAAGAATACTTAGAAGAATTAGAAAAACATAGTCATTACTTAGTTGATTACTATAACATTAAGAAAAACAAAATAAATACTAAAACAAAAGATTATTTAAAAGCTAATAATTTAACTCAAGAAAAAGTAATTGAATATGTAGAAAGTAATAATCTTGAAATAATGCTTGATGATACTAAAGTTAAAAAGAAGTTAAATTCATTTACAAAGTTAGTTAATGATATTGGCTATCCTTCAAACTTAGCATACAAACTTAGCAATATGAATGGAAAAACAAAATCAAATTTTACAAACAAAGTAAATGTATTAGTATTTGAAGAAGTTTATAAGAAGTATAAGGAGCTTATGGAACTAGATAGCCCAAATGTAAAGTTATACTTTTTTATACTTGATGAATTTCCTTTAAGTATTGGTTATGATAGTAATAAAGTAGACGAAAGCATTATAAAACTTGAAAAAGAACATAGTATAAGACTTACAAACAAGCAACTACAAGAATATTTAAACTATGTTTATGTGATAAATAGTAAGCAATTAAAAATATCTAAAAAGGTAACACAAACGACCTATATAAATAATAAAAATAGTTATTCGAATGTGTTACCAAATTCTAAATTAAAAACTCATAAAAGAGTTTATTGTCCTATTGACTATCATACTATTGAAAGTATTTGTAAAGATTATGGACTTAATGACTTGGATATGAAGTACATTAAAAACGAAATTGAAAGAAGGGTGAGAAATGTTGATTTTAAGGCAAAAAAAATAATTGAACACTTAAAAGTATTTAACTAATTTTAAATCAACATTAAAACTAGTTATCACACTTAAAAGTTTTCAATTATCTGTTAAAAGTTATAAAAAATCTATATTAAGGATTATGTATTGGTCGTACATAGTCCTTTTTTACGTTTTTTATAATTATACACTAAAATTGAGTTGAATATAACATTATTTTTAAAATTGATTATAACTTTATGCGTAAATACTAAGCAAATACGTAATAAATTCGCATAATTAGAATAAAATAATATTTAGCTTATTAATATTATTTTTGGCGTTTTTTCGGCGTTTTTTATAAATGAAATATGTTATTATGATAGTGTGTTTTAATTTTATAATCTGTAAAGTCCAATTTTTCTCCACTTTTTTTATTAAAAAATATCTTAAAATGATATTGTATCAAGAATGTATCAGTTGTATATTTGTATAACATATTTTCAGTTTTTTATCAGTTTTTATATATTTAAAGATATGTTATTATTATATTGTGTTATTTATTTAGAAATGAGCTTTGTTATAGGACTACAATATATTTAATCTATAATGCAACTTTATTGCGACACTTTTAATAAAAAAAATATGTTATTATGATAGTGTGTTTTAAATTTGTATTTTATAAATTCCCGTTTTTCTCCCGTTTTTTTATGAGAAAGTGTGCTATTATGTTAATATGTTTTTATTTAGAGTTGGCCGTTTTTTGTCCGTTTTTTATAAATTAAATATGTTAAAATGATATTGTGGAAGAAGTGTAGAAATTAACTTCTTTTTTATTGTCATAAAATAATACAACTTAGAAAAATATAAAAATAAATATAGATATGTAATTTTAAAGATTTATATTTTGATGATGTAAGTCTTTTTTAATGTAAAGAATATTAGAATAAATCATTTATAATTAGTTATATTGTATTTATTCTATAAACTGAAAAATATCCGAAAGATTTTTATTAAAAAATATATTAAAATGATATTGTATTAAAAATGTATCAGTTGTATATTTGTATAATATATTTTCGGTTTTTTATCGGTTTTTATATATTTAAATATATATTATTATTATATTGTGTTATTTATTTAGGAATGAGCTTTTTAGTAAGTTTGTTATAAACTACAATATATTTAATCTATATTTATATGATATATAGTAAGCAAATAAAACTATCAAAAGAAAAAAATGTTCCACCACTAAGCTATATAAATAATAAAAATATTAATTTAGTGGTGGAACAAAATTATAAATCAAAAACACATAAAAGAGTTTATTTGTCCTACTTTCTATCATACTATTAAAGTTATTTATGTTTAAAAAAATTAGTTTTTTAATATTATATTATGCCGATTTTTTGCCGTTTTTTATAAATTAAATATGTTATTATGATAGTGTGTTTTAAGTTTATAATCTATAAATTACCCTTTTTTTACCCCTTTTTTATAAAAATGTGTTATTATAGTAATATGCTTTTTATTTAGAATTTTAATTTTCTTTTACTTTTTTATTAAATAAATGTGGTAAAATGATATTGTTGAAGAAGTGTAGAAATTAACTTCTTTTTTTAGTTTAATGAAATAATACAACTTACAATAATACAAAATTAAATATATATTTATAATTTTAAAGGCTTATATTTTTATGATGTAAGTCTTTTTTTTATATTCAAAATTCTTTAAAATAAAATATGTATGATAAAGTGTCAAAATAAATAAATGAAAAATATATTTATAAAATAGTGTCAAAATATATAGACAAAATGATAGTTTGATAGTAAAATATTAATATCAAATAAACTAAAGTTTAATTGACATATAAATATACAATAAGGGGATATAAAATAAATGACAAATACATATTTTTATAAAAGAATTAGTACAAAAGAAAAAAATGACAAGCAGAGCTTTATAAGACAAGATAAATCACTAAAAAAATATGCAGAGGATAACAACTTAATATATAACAATAGAACTATATATCAAGATGATACAAGTGGAAGTACATTTGATAGGAAAGATTGGAAAGCACTTGAAAGTATATTACAAGAAGGCGACACAATAGTATTTAAAGAAATATCAAGATTTACAAGACAAGCCGAAGAAGGATATAAAAAATATATGGAGCTTATGAATAAAGGTGTCAATTTAATATTTTTAGATAATCCAACGGTATCAACTGATTATATAAAAAACTTAACTAATATAGCAAATACTCAAGAGTTAGTAACTAAGACGGCTTTAGAGGGAACAATTAAACTATTGTTAATCGTTGAACTTGATAGGGTTCAACAAGAGAGAGAAATAATCGTAAAAAGAATAAAGCAAGGAATAGAAGCAAGTAGTAAAAAAAGTGGTCGTAAAGTTGGTCAACTTGATAAGATGAGTAAAGAACTTGAGGAAGATATAAAGTTATATTTGGGTGATAGGAGCATAAAACAAATCGACTTAATGAAGAAGCATAATATTAGCAGAAATACATTAAAAAAGTATGTTAGATTAGTAGACTTCAAAAAATGATTTTGTTAAATAGATAAATAAAAATAAATATTAAAAATAAAGGAGACTTATATGTAAATATAGGTCTTTTTTATATTCAATTTGAAAGGATGTGATTAAATGGAGTACATACAAAATAAAGAATTATATTGTGATTTGGGAATTTATCCAATAATAGATTTAACAAAAAGAAGTATCAGAAAAATACTTCTAAAAAAAGAGCTTGGAAAAATAAAGACATACTGTGTTTTAAATGGTAAGAAAAAAGACTTAAAAACAATATTAAAAGATGATGATATAAAAAAGATATTAGAAGCTAAAGAAATAGAAATAAATATGAAGTATTACAAGTATAAGTACCTATTAGTAACTTGTAGAATGAAAAATGATTTTGATTATATAATGGATAATTTTATTTATTTTTAAAAAGAAAGG
>CALWPP010000026.1 GCA_944383455.1 uncultured Peptostreptococcaceae bacterium | reverse complement strand
CTTGATTTAAAAGAAAAAGTTGTTGAAGTAAGACGTGTTACTAAAGTTGTAAAAGGTGGTAGAAACTTCAGATTTGCTGCTTTAGTAGTAGTTGGAGATGAAAACGGACACGTTGGTGTAGGTACAGGAAAAGCGATGGAAGTACCAGATGCTATAAAGAAAGCAATAGAAGATGCTAAGAAAAACCTTATAACAGTGCCAATAGTTGGTACAACTATTCCTCACCAGGTAAACGGACACTTTGGTGCTGGTAAAATATTAATAATGCCTGCTCAAGAAGGGACAGGAGTTATCGCGGGAGGACCTGCAAGAGCTGTTCTTGAATTAGCCGGTTTAACAGACGTTAGAGCTAAATCATTAGGTTCTAATAACCCAAGAAACATGGTAAATGCTACAATAGAAGGTCTTAGTTCTCTAAAGACAGCTGAAGAAATAGCTAGACTTAGAGGAAAAAGAGTTGAAGAGCTTTTAGGATAAGGAGGTAGTTAATAATGGCTAAATTACAAATAAAATTAGTTAGAAGTACAATAGGAACTACTCCTAACCAAAAGAAGAACGTACAAGCGTTAGGATTAAGAAAAAGAGAACAAGTAGTTATAAAAGAAGATAACGCTCAAATGAGAGGTATGATAAATAAAGTTAAGCATTTAGTAGAAGTTACTGAAATAGCTGAATAATTTTTTACAACTAAGATAAGGAGGTGCAATCCATGAAATTACATGAGTTAAAACCTGCTAAAGGTGCAGTAAAAGCTAAGAAAAGATTAGGTAGAGGTACTGCAACTGGTCAAGGTAAGACTGCTGGACGTGGACAAAAAGGACAATGGTCTCGTTCTGGTGGTGGAGTAAGAGTTGGATTTGAAGGTGGACAAATGCCACTATCTAGAAGACTTCCTAAGAGAGGTTTCAAAAATCCAAACAAGAAAATATTCACAGAAGTTAACGTTGAATTATTAAACAGATTTGAAAATGGAACTGAAATAACTGCAGAATTCTTAAAATCTGTTGGAGCTATAAGCAAAATAGAAAAAGACGGCCTTAAAATATTAGGTGAAGGAAATTTAGAAAAGTCTTTAACAGTTAAAGCTACTAAGTTCACAGCTTCAGCTAAAGAAAAAATAGAAAAAGCTGGAGGGAAAGCAGAATTAGTTTAATCTGCTAGCTCTTAGCCACTAAGGTTGGTGAGTTAACTTGCTTTCACAATTAAAACAAGCTTTTAAAATTAAAGATGTAAGAAGAAAAATCTTGTATACTTTAATGATGATAGCTATATTTAGAATAGGTGCTGCTATACCTGTTCCTGGAGTTAACTCAGATGTTATAAAGAGCATGGTAGGCGATAATAGTCTCCTGTCTCTATATAACATGTTAACAGGAGGGGCATTTAGTAACTTTACTTTGTTTGCTCTTGGAATAGGTCCAGCAATAACTGCATCTATAATCATACAACTTCTAACCATAGGTTTTGAAAGTTTAGAGGAACTTCAAAAATCTGGGGAAGAAGGTAAGAAAAAAATCAATAAATATACTAAGTATACTGCATTAGCATTAGCATTCTTACAAGCAACTGCTATAACATTAGGAATAATAAAAGGAGCATTAGCTGAGCCTGATAATCCATTTTTTGTTATTACAGTTATAATGACTTTGGTTGGAGCTAGTATGATGCTTATGTGGATAGGAGACAAAATTACAGAAAAAGGATTAGGTAATGGAAGTTCTATCTTAATATTTATAGGTATTATATCTACAATACCAAATGATATAGTAAGCACTATTTCTATGGTTCAAGATGGAAGTTTAAATATATGGCTGGCACTAGCTTTAGTTGTTGTCATAATTTTAACTATTTCTGCTGTTACTTATATACAAGAAGCAGTTAGAAAAATACCTGTTCAGTATGCTAAAAGAGTTGTAGGAAGAAAAATGTATGGTGGTCAAAGTTCTCACATACCTATGAAAGTAAACCAGTCAGGAGTTATGCCAGTAATTTTTGCCAGTTCACTTTTAGCTTTCCCACAAACCGTTGCTTTATTTATTGGTCCTGAAGCACAGGAATTTGTGCAAAAATATTTAAGTCCTATGGAAGCCCCTGGGGTATTTATATATAGAACTCTTGAAATATTTTTAATAGTATTTTTTGCATATTTTTATACTACTGTATCTTTTAACACAGAAGATATAGCTAATAATATGAAAAATAATGGTGGATTTATACCAGGCATAAGACCTGGAAAACCTACTATAGACTATTTAAATGGAATATTATCAAGACTTACATTAGCTGGTGCACTTTTTTTAGCTAGTATAGTAATGATTTCTGCTATAATGCTTTATTTTATGAAAATACAAGTTTCATTAGCTGGAACATCAATTATTATAGTTGTTGGAGTTGCACTAGAACTTAAAAAACAACTAGAATCTAATCTAGTAATGAGAACTTATCAAGGTTTCTTAAAATAAATAGGAGTAGATAAGTATGAAAATAATATTACTTGGACCTCCTGGTGCTGGAAAAGGAACTCAAGCAGCAGGTATAGTAGAAAAGTACAATATACCTCATATATCAACTGGAGATATATTTAGAAAAAATATAAAAGAAGGAACAGAACTTGGAAAAAAAGCTAAAGAGTACATGGACAAAGGTCTTTTAGTTCCAGATGAGTTAACTGTTGGTTTAGTAACTGATAGAATATCTCAAGATGACTGTAAGAATGGGTTTATGTTAGATGGATTTCCAAGAAATGTTTCTCAAGCTAAATACTTAGACTCTTTCTTACAAAAAACTAATATAGCTTTAGATAAAGTTGTTAATATCGAAGTTGATAAAAGTATACTAGTAGAAAGAGCTGTAGGAAGAAGAATTTGTAAGTCATGTGGTGCAACTTTTCACATAGAGTTTAATCCTCCTAAAGAAAATGGAGTATGTGATGTTTGTAGTGGTGAATTATACCAAAGAGCAGATGACACAGAAGAGACTGTATCAAAAAGAATACAAGTTTATTTAGATGAAACAAAGCCTTTAGTTAATTATTATACTTCTCAAGGTATAATAGCTAACATAAATGGTCAACAATCTATAGAAAAAGTGTTTGAAGATATAGTTGATGCTTTAGGAAGTGAAAAATAATGATTATTATAAAATCAAAAAAAGAAGTAGACATAATGAAAGAGTCAGCAAAAATACTTGCTGAAACTCATGAAATATTAAAAGAAGCTATAACTCCGGGAATATCTACTTTAGAGTTAGATAAAATAGCTGAAGATAATATTAGAAAATACGGAGCAATACCATCTTTTAAAGGATATGGAGGATTTCCAAATGCACTTTGTGCATCTGTGAATGATGCTGTTGTTCATGGTATACCTAATAGTATACCTCTAAAAGAAGGTGATATTGTAAGTTTAGATATAGGTGCCTATTATAAAGGATATCATTCTGATTGTGCAAAAACTCATGCTGTAGGTTTGATATCTGAAGAAGATAGGAGATTAATAAAAGTTACTAAAGAAAGCTTTTATGAAGGAATTAAATTTGCAAGAGAAGGATATAGATTATCTGATATCTCGCACGCAGTACAAGCACACGTTGAAAAAAATGGTTATTCAGTTGTTAGGGACTTAGTAGGTCATGGTATAGGAACTGAACTTCATGAAGACCCACAAATTCCTAATTATGGAATACCAGGAAAAGGTCCAAGACTTCAAGAGGGTATGGTTTTAGCTATAGAACCTATGGTAAACATGGGAACTTATAGAGTAAAGACTTTATCTGATGATTGGACAGTAGTTACTTTAGATGGAAAAAAATCAGCTCATTATGAGCATACGATAGCTATAACTAAAGACGAACCAATTATACTTACTAAGTTATAATTGAAGACTTATGCTATCAAGTTAAATCTTTGATTTAGCTATTTGAAATGGAGGTTTGGTTATTTAATGGCCAAAAAGGATGTTATAGAACTAGAAGGTATAGTTTCTGAAGCTTTACCAAACGCTACGTTTAAAGTAAAATTAGAAAATGGACATGAGGTATTATGCCACATATCTGGAAAGCTAAGAATGAATTTCATAAGAATTCTTGAAGGTGATAAGGTTAATGTTGAGCTTTCTCCTTATGACCTAACAAGAGGAAGAATTACTTGGCGTAAGAAGTAGACTATATTTAGTCTAAGGAGGGATAACAATGAAAGTAAGACCATCAGTAAAACCTATTTGCGAAAAGTGCAAAGTTATAAAAAGAAAAGGTAAAGTAATGGTTATCTGTGAAAATCCAAAGCATAAGCAAAAGCAAGGATAATAAAATATACTATCAATTTTTGTAAAAAAGTAGTATAATATATGATTGCAAAGAATCATAAAGATATCCATGTATTGATTTAATTTAAGATTTAACAATTAGGTGTAGGAGGTGCGAATATGGCAAGAATAGCTGGAGTAGATTTACCTAGAGAAAAAAGAGTAGAAATAGGTTTAACTTATATATACGGTATAGGTAGAGCAACTTCTAATGAAATATTAGCTAAAGCTAACATAAACCCTGATACAAGAATAAAAGATTTATCTGAAGATCAAGTAAATGAATTAAGAAAGATAATTGATAGTGATTTCTTAGTTGAAGGTGATTTAAGAAGAGAAATAGCTTTAAATATAAAGAGATTAAGAGATATAAAATGCTACAGAGGTATGAGACATGCTAAGGGTCTTCCATTAAGAGGTCAAAGAACTAAGACTAATGCTAGAACTAGAAAAGGTCCTAGAAAAACTGTATCTCGTAAGAAGAAGAAATAATAACTAGATAGGAGGGAAAAAGAAATGGCAAAACCAAAAAAGAAAGTTACACGTGTAAGAAGAAGAGAACGTAAAAATATAGAACGTGGTCAAGCTCATATACAATCAACTTTCAACAATACAATAATAACTTTAACTGATGTTCATGGAAATGCTATATCAGCTGCAAGTTCAGGACAATTAGGATTTAAAGGTTCAAAGAAAGCAACTCCATTTGCATCTCAAATGGCTGCTGAAACTGCTGCTAAGGCTGCAATGGAACATGGTTTAAAAACTGTTGAGGTATTTGTTAAAGGGCCAGGTTCAGGAAGAGAAGCTGCTATAAGAGCTTTACAAGCAACAGGTCTTGAAGTAACTATGATAAAGGATGTTACTCCAATTCCTCATAATGGATGTAGACCACCAAAGAGAAGAAGAGTGTAATTTAAAATATTAAAATAATTAGGAGGTGCAAACAAATGGCAAGATATACAGGTGCATCATGTAGACAATGCCGTAGAGAAGGAATGAAATTATTCCTTAAAGGTGATAGATGTTATACTGATAAGTGTGCTATAGTTAAGAGAAACTATGCTCCAGGACAACATGGACAAGGAAGAAAGAAACTTTCTGACCATGGTATACAATTAAGAGAAAAGCAAAAAGTTAAGAGAATATATGGAGTTTTAGAAACTCAATTCAGAAACTTATATGAACGTGCTGAAAAAATGCCTGGTAAGACAGGGGAAAACTTATTAACTTTATTAGAAAGAAGATTAGACAATGTTGTTTACAGAATGGGACTTGCTGCTTCTAGAAAAGAAGCTAGACAGTTAGTAGGACATGGTCACTTCTTATTAAATGGTAAGAAAGTGGATATAGCTTCTTTAACAGTTAAGGCTGGAGATGTTATATCAGTTAAAGAAAGATCAAAATCTTCTGCTAAATTCAAAGGATTAGTAGAAACTAACTCAAGAATATCTCCTAAGTGGTTAGAAACTAACTTAGAAGAAATGAGTACAAAAGTTGTTTCTAATCCATCAAGAGAAGACATAGACCTTGAAATAGCAGAACACTTAATTATAGAGCTTTACTCTAAGTAATAAGCATATTCTAAAATTATTTATTAATTTTAGAATATTGTTTACCCTCAGTGGATTAATATATTTTAAGGAGGGTTTTGTCCATGATAGAGATAGAAAAACCAAAAGTAGATGTAATCGAGCTTAGCGAAGACTATAGATATGGAAAATTCGTTATAGAGCCTCTAGAAAGAGGTTATGGTACAACTGTAGGTAATGCTTTAAGAAGAGTATTATTATCATCACTTCCAGGAGTAGCTGTAAATTCTATAAAAATAGATGGAGTTTTACATGAATTCTCAACAGTTGCTGGTGTTAAAGAAGATGTTATGGAAATAATACTAGCTTTAAAAGAATTATCAGTAACTATTGAAGGTGAAGGAAGTAGAACACTTAAAATAGAAGCACAAGGACCATGTACTATCAAAGGATCAGACATAATATGTCCTCCAGATGTGGAAATATTAAGCAAAGATTTACATATAGCTACGCTAGATGATAACGCTAAGCTTAATATGGAAATATATATAAACAAAGGTAGAGGTTATGTTCCTGCTGAAGACAACAAAACTAGTAATATGCCAATAGGAGTTTTAGCTGTTGACTCTATATATACTCCTGTTGAAAAAGTAAATTACTATGTTGAACCAACAAGAGTAGGTCAAAGGTCAGATTATGATAAATTAATACTGGAAGTTTGGACTAATGGAAGTATAAATCCTCAAGAAGGAATATCTCTTGCAGCTAAAATTTTAGTTGAACATTTAAATCTATTTATAAACTTAACAGACCATATTAGTAATGTTGAGATTATGGTAGAAAAGGAAGAAGACCAAAAAGAAAAAGTCCTTGAAATGTCAATAGATGAATTAGACTTATCTGTTAGATCTTATAATTGTTTAAAGAGAGCGGGAATTAATACAGTTGAAGAGTTAGCCAATAAGTCTGAGGATGATATGATGAAGGTTAGAAATCTAGGGAAAAAATCTCTAGAAGAAGTAATCCAAAAGCTAGAAGAACTTGGATTAGGACTTAAACCAAGCGAAGAATAATAGAAAAGGAGGGATACTATGGCTAAATACCGTAAATTAGGACGTGAAACTTCTCACAGAAATCTTATGTTAAGAAACTTAGTAACTGACTTACTAAGAAACGGAAGAATAGAAACTACTGTAACTAGAGCTAAAGAAACTCGTAGAATGGCAGAGAAAATGATAACTCTTGGTAAAAGAGGAGATTTACACGCTAGAAGACAAGTGTTAGCTTATGTTTTAGATGAAACAGTTGTTAATAATTTATTCACAGAGATAGCTCCAAAGTATGCAGAAAGAAATGGTGGATACACTAGAATAATAAAGAAAGGTCCAAGAAGAGGGGACGCTGCTGAAATGGCTTTTATAGAGTTAGTATAATTAAAAGGTTAGGTTTTTACCTAGCCTTTTTTGTTTGATAAATTTAAATAATTATTGTTCTTTTATATTGATATAAATAGTGTTAAAATAAGAATGCTACTACTTTTTTAAAAGGAGTTTTACAATGGATGAGATAATAAAAATAAATAGTATGTCATTTGAATATATTTCTGATGAAGAACAGTTTAAAGCAATAGATAATCTAAAATTAGATATAAAAGAAGGAGAATTTGTAGCTATTATTGGTCACAATGGATCTGGAAAATCTACTTTATCAAAAAATTTAAATGCTATTTTAACTCCAACTAGTGGAGATATAATTATTGATGGAATGAATACAAAGGATGAAGATAAGCTTTGGGATATAAGACAGACTGCTGGGATGGTTTTTCAAAATCCAGATAATCAAATTGTGGCAACTATTGTTGAAGAAGATGTTGCTTTTGGACCTGAAAATTTAGGTATTGAACCAAGTAAAATTAAAGAATTAGTTGAATACTCTTTAAAAAGTGTTGGAATGTATGAGTTTCGAGATAGACAACCACACTTATTATCAGGTGGTCAAAAGCAAAGAGTAGCAATTGCTGGAATTATTGCAATGAAACCAAAATGTATAATATTTGATGAGGCAACTGCTATGCTTGATCCATCTGGAAGAAAAGAAGTTTTAAGTACTATAAAAAAACTTAACAAAGAAGATAATATAACTATTTTATATATTACTCATTTTATGGAAGAAGTAGTTGATGCTGATAGAGTTATAGTTATGGAAAAAGGTAAAAAAATACTTGAAGGAACTCCAGTAGAAGTTTTTTCAAAGATAGAAACTTTAAAAAGTATCGGCCTTGATGTACCTTATATGACAGAACTTTCATATTTATTAAAAAAAGAAGGATTCAATATAAAAGAAGATATATTAACTGTAGACGAGATGGTGAATGAATTATGTCGATTGTTATAAAAAACTTAACACATATATATAATGAAGAAATGCCTTTTTCTAGTAAAGCACTTGATGATATTAACTTTGAAATAAAAAAAGGTGATTTTGTTGGAATTATAGGACATACTGGATCTGGAAAATCAACTCTTATTCAACATTTAAATGGAATTTTAAATCCTACATCAGGAAGTATAATAATAAATGATTTTGATATTACTAAAAAGGAAGTTAATTTAGTAGATATAAGAAAAAGAGTTGGTGTTGTATTTCAATATCCTGAATATCAGTTATTTGAAGAAACTATAGAAAAAGATATTTCATTTGGACCGATTAACTTAAATTTAAGTGAAGAAGAAGTACATTTAAGAGTTAAGGAGTCTATGAATGCAGTTGGACTTGATTATGAAAAATTTAAAGATAAATCACCATTTGATTTATCGGGTGGTCAAAAAAGAAGAGTGGCAATTGCTGGTGTTATTTCTATGAATCCAGAAGTTTTAATTTTAGATGAACCAACTGCAGGTCTTGACCCTGGTGGTAGAAATGAAATATTTGAACTCATAAAAACTTTGCATAAAGAAAAAAATATGACTATAATACTTTCATCTCATAGTATGGATGATATGGCAAAGCTTGTAAATACACTTATAGTTATGAATAAAGGAAGAGTTGAATTTATAGGAACTCCAAGAGAAATATTTAATAATCATGGAAAAAGATTGGAAGAGATAGGTCTAGATATTCCTCAAGTATTAGAGCTTAAACATAAGTTAAAAGAAAGGGGAATTGATATTGGGGATGTGCTTACTATAAAAGAAGCTAAAGATAAAATTTTAGAGATTATGAAAGGAAATAGATGATGTTAAAAGATATTACTATTGGTCAGTTTTATCCTGTAAAATCATTTGTACATAGTTTAGATGCAAGGATTAAATTAATATCTATTTTTATTTTTATGGTTTCTATTTTTCTAATAAAAGATTTTTATGTATATGGTTTAGTTTTGACTTTTTTATATTCGGTAGTAAAACTATCAAATATACCTATAAAAATGATTTTAAAGGGATTAAAGCCACTTAGATTAATTATTATATTTACCTTTATTATAAATATATTTTTTATTCCAGGAGAAATTATTTTATCAATAGGATTTTTAAGTATTACTAAAGAGGGATTAAATCAAGCTATATTTATGGCAATGAGACTATTACTTTTAATAAGTGGAACTTCTATTTTAACTTTAACAACATCTCCAATGGATTTAACTGATGGAATTGAAAGACTTTTAAATCCTCTTAAAAAGCTAGGTTTTCCAGCTCATGAATTAGCTATGATGATGACTATATCATTAAGGTTTATACCTACACTAATTGATGAGACTGATAAAATAATGAAAGCTCAAATGTCAAGGGGAGCAGATTTTGAGAGTAAAAGTATTATAAATAGAGCTAAAAGCTTAATACCACTTTTAGTACCACTTTTTATTAGTGCTTTTAGAAGAGCTGATGAACTTTCTATTGCTATGGAGGCAAGATGTTATAGAGGTGGAATTAATAGAACAAAAATGAAGGTTTGTGTTATAAATAAAAATGATTATATTTCATTAATTGTAGTAATAATTTATTTAAGCATAATTTTAGTTACGAGGTTTATTTAATGAAAAATTATAAAATAACTATTCAGTACGATGGGCATAATTACTGTGGTTGGCAAAAACAACCTTATTCTTTAGGTATACAAGGAAATATTGAAAATGCAATTTATGAAATAACTAAAGAGAAAGTAAAACTAATTGGTTCTGGAAGAACTGATGCAGGAGTACATGCACTTGGGCAAGTTGCAAACTTTAGTTTAAACTCAAATATTTCATTTGATAAAATTCCAAATGCAATAAATTCAAAACTTCCAAAAGATATTTCTGTTATTAACTGTGTTTTAGTTGATGAAAATTTTCACTCAAGATATAGTGCAAAAGGAAAAACTTATAGATATTTAATACATAATAGTATCCATAGAAATCCGATTTATAAAGATATTTCGTATCAAGTAAAATATAAACTTGATTTAGAGAAAATGAAAGAAGAAGCTAAATATTTATTAGGAAATCATGATTTTATTGGATTTATGAGTTCAAATTCACAAGTAAAAGATACTACTAGAGAAATTTATGATATAAGCTTTTCAGATATCGATGATATTATTTGTATTGAAATTACTGGAAATGGATTTTTATACAATATGGTTAGGATAATTATTGGCACTTTAGTTGATATTGGTAGAGGGAAAATAACTACTAGTTTAAAAGATATAATAAATTCAAAAAATAGAAATATGGCAGGTCATACTGCACCAGCACACGGATTATTTCTTAAAAAAGTTTATTATTAGCTTGACACACCATAAAGCATATATTAAAATAAGTTAGAGTGTGTTAATAAGTCCACTTGCCCCGGACTTGACATAAACGGTTAAAAATTTTATATAAAAAGTTAAGGAGGGACATTATGAAAAGTTATATAGCTAAGCCAGCTGATGTACAAAGAAAATGGTACATTGTTGATGCTGAAGGAAAAACATTAGGTCGTTTAGCAACTGAAATAGCGACAGTATTAAGAGGGAAGCACAAAGTAACATTTACTCCTCATGTTGATGGTGGAGATTTCGTAGTAGTAGTAAATGCTGAGAAGGTAGTTTTAACAGGTAAGAAATTAGATCAAAAATTATACAGATACCATACAGGATATGTTGGTGGATTAAAAGAAATTACTTATAGAGAAATGATGGCTAAAAAGCCAGAAGAAGTTATATCACATGCTGTAAGTGGTATGTTATGTAAGAACAAATTAAGAAGCAAAATGATGACTAGATTAAGAGTATTCAAAGGACCAGAGCACAATCATACAGCTCAAAATCCAGAAGTATTAAATTTTAAATAATAATTACGGGTGAAAGGAGGAGTTATCATGGCTAAGGTTCAATATTATGGAACAGGAAGAAGAAAGCACTCTGTTGCTAGAGTTAGATTAGTTGCAGGTGAAGGAAATATAACTGTAAATGGAAGAGATGTTAATGAATATTTCAACTATGAAACATTAATAAGAGATGTTAAGCAACCATTAGTTTTAACTAATAATGAAAATAAATACGATGTTATAGTAAAAGTTCACGGTGGAGGATTTACTGGACAAGCTGGAGCTATAAGACATGGTATATCTAGAGCTTTATTAAAAGCTGATGAAGAGTTAAGACCAGCTTTAAAGAAAGAAGGATTCTTAACTAGAGATGCTAGAATGAAGGAAAGAAAGAAATACGGATTAAAGGCAGCAAGAAGAGCTCCACAATTCTCAAAAAGATAATATTATATTTATCAAAAGACTTTGGAATACTCCAAAGTCTTTTTTAATATAGATATACAGGGTGATTCATTTTGAAGCATATAAAGTACATATTTTTTTCTATTTTTATATTAGTAGTCTCATTTTTTTCTATACTTAAAATAAATGATGAGGCTAAAAATGTTATGAATTATGTTCCTGTGATGAATAAGGTAATAATTCTTGATGCGGGACATGGTGGAATAGACCCTGGTTCTTTGAGTAATGATGAAACTATTAAAGAAAAAGATATTAACTTAGAAATAACACTAAAACTAAAAAAACTTTTAGAATCTAGTGGAGCATTAGTTTTTTTAACTAGAGAAGATGATAGTAGTCTTTATGAAGAAGCTGAAGGAAAAACCACAAGGCAAAAATATAATGAAAATCTAAAAAATAGAAAACAAATGATAAAAGACGTTGGTGCTGATATGTTTATATCTATACATCTTAATAAATTTGAGGACTCTAAATACTATGGAGCACAAACATTTTATCCTGAGGGAAAAGAAGATTCAAAACAACTAGCAAATTATATACAAAATGAGCTAAAAAGAGTTGTAGATAAAACTAATAATAGAAAAATAAAATCATCAAACGATTTATATCTCTTAAAGGAAAATGAAATATCTTCAGTTTTAATTGAGTGTGGTTTTTTGTCCAATGAAAAAGAAGCTACTTTATTAACACAAAGTGATTATCAAGATAAAATAGCTTGGTCTATATATGTTGGGATACAGCAATATTTTAGCGAACTTGAATTAAAAAAATAAGTATTACATATTAATGATTATTTAGTATTAGATTATATTTAAAATATAATCTAATTTTTTTTATAAAAAAGTGTTGACTTATTTAATTAAGTATAGTATATTAATACTTGTCCTTGAGAGATACGAAAAAGATCGAAAAAAGGATAAAAATAAAACAAAAAAATAGTTGACATAAAATAAAACTTATGTTAATATAAATAAAGTCGAAAGACAAAAGAACTTTGAAAATTAAA
>CALWPP010000025.1 GCA_944383455.1 uncultured Peptostreptococcaceae bacterium | reverse complement strand
GTTAAGCTCTTTAGCGCAGAAGGTACTTGGTGGGAAACTGCCTGGGAGATTATGTCGTAGCCACGTAATCTTTTTTTATGCAAAAAATATTATAAATTAAATTAGCCTTCGTTTAATGTACGAAGGCATTTATTTGGGGGAGATTGAGTTAAATATTAAATTATATTATTATTATTATCATTTTTTATTTTTTTATACAATTATTTTTATATTATCTTTTATTTTTAATAAATTTAGGTCCAAGATATTTCTTGATATCTTCCTCAGAAGAAAAATCATCTATTAGTATTTCTCTACCACTATCTTCTAATACAACTAATACTTCACAATCACCTTGTAGAAAAAATTTTCTTACAGTTTCTTCTCTAACTTCTCTAACTTTAGTTATATTTTTCTTTTGTTTTTCGTAGTCTTTAGTATAGTAACTATCCATCATATTTATTATTTTTGTGTATCTATTCATAAGTCCTCCTATAAACTTTTAAAAGTATGTTATAATTTGCATTAGAATAATTATAGCAAGGAGTGATATTAATGGCTAGTATAAAAAAAGAAGATATTTTTAATTGTATAAAATATTCAAAAGAGAATAATATTTTTGATAAAATAAATGATATATATAAAAGTGTTCCAAATGGAAAATGCACAGGTTGTGGGAATTGTTGCATGGAATCTGTTGGAATTAGTTTGTCTGAATTTATAAACATATTTAACTTTTTAGAAAATGACAAAGACCTAAAGTTACAAACATTAGATAAACTGATCAATTATTATTTTTATGAATATACAAAAAAATTACCATGTCCTTTTAAAGGTGAGGACAATACTTGTTTAATATATGAAGTAAGACCATTAAACTGTAGGATATATGGTCACTGGGAAAAAATCGATTATAATAAGAATTTAGATAGTATAATTAGAAAAAACATAGAATATAAGAATATACTAAAGAAAGAATATGATTTTGATATAACTGATGAAATAGTTAATTTTAGGATAGATTACTGTGATAAATTCATACCTGATGATAGATATTTAACTAAATCTGAAAGATTATATTTTTCAGATAAATTAATATGTTTAGATTCAAAAATAATTTCAAGAGGTATTATAGATATTGATTTTAGAGATAGAGGTATAGTGGAATACTTTATAGAATACTTATTAGATGAAAGTATTGCCTATAATATAAAAATGAAAGTATCTAAAGATGAGACACTAAGAGATAGAGCTATTAAAAGGCTTAAGAAAATTATATTATTAAAAATTTAGTATAAAATTTTAATAGATATATGTTAGAATAATTATGACTAAATATTGATATAAAGGGTGAATAAAATGGAATATAAAAAATGGGAAGAAGTATTAGCCCCTTATAATA
Organism: uncultured Peptostreptococcaceae bacterium; assembly: GCA_944383455.1. GTDB lineage: Bacteria > Bacillota > Clostridia > Peptostreptococcales > Peptostreptococcaceae > JAGHEK01. The sequence goes on along the minus strand of CALWPP010000025.1, from coordinate 10,501 downwards.
ATGCGGTTGAGGAATTAAAGGTAAAATTTAAAAATATAAGAAAAGAATATTTAACAAAAGGAGAGTATTCTCCTATTGAGTTTGTAACAGGTAGAACAAAAAAAGTATCATCTATAAAAGCAAAGGCAGAAAGATTAAAATTAAAATACATAGAAGAAGAAATGGAAGATATAGCTGGAATTAGAATAATGTGTCAGTTTGTTGAAGACATATATTATATTGTAAGTCTTATTAAAAGAAGAACTGATATGACTATTATAAATGAAAAAGACTATATTCAAAACTTTAAAGATAGTGGATATAGAAGTTATCATATAATAATAAAGTATCCTATAAATTCTGTTGCTGGTTCAAAAGAAATTTTATGTGAAATACAAATAAGGACTCTTGCTATGAATTTTTGGGCTACTATAGAGCATTCTTTAAAATATAAATATGAGCATTTTATACCAGAAAATGTAGCTGTTAGGCTAAGAAGAGCATCAGATGCAGCGTTTTTGCTTGATCAAGAGATGAGTGAAATAAGAGAAGATATAATGAAAGCTCAGGTTATGAGTCAAATAAAAATACTTACTATGAGAGAAGTTTCAGAAAGAATAGAAAAGCTATACGAAGTTGGTGAACATATAAGAGCTAAGCTTTATAAAAATAAACTAGATTTATTAGATGAGGAATATGATGAATTCCAACTTATTGAAATAAAAAAGGAAATTGATTATATTCTACAAAAATACGAAAAATAATTTTTTAAAGAGTTGCTATTTAGCAACTCTTTTTGAGAAAGGAAAAATAATGAGTTTATATGCTATAGGAGACTTACATTTTTCGGGTGCTGTTAATAAACCTATGAATATATTTGGAGATAATTGGGATAACCATGAAAAAAAAATTATAGATAGTTGGACTAATAATGTAGATAAAGGAGATACTGTTTTAATTCTTGGAGATACTTCTTGGGCAAATAATATAATTGAGGCCAAAGTTGATTTGGATATAATAAATAACTTAAAAGGTAGAAAGATTTTTATAAAGGGAAATCATGATTATTGGTGGAGCACTGTAACATCTTTAAATAAACTTTATGATAATATGAAATTTTTACAAACTAATTTTTATACTTATGAAGATTATGCAATTTGTGGTGGAAGAGGTTGGATATGTCCGAACAAATTTAAATTTGATGAACAAGATAAAAAAATTTATATGAGAGAAGAAAACAGAATAAGACTTTCTCTTAAAGAAGCAAAAAATAAAGGATATAAAAAGATAATAGTTATTAGTCATTATCCTCCGACAAATGATGAACTAGAAGACTCTTTGTTTACAAAGCTTTATGAAGAATATGAGGTTGAAATGGTTATTTATGGTCATTTACATGGAAAAGAGTCGTTTAAAATGGGACTTCAAGGAAATAGGAATGGAGTTTATTATAAACTTGCATCTTGTGATTATACAAATTTTAATTTAGTTAAGATAAAATAAAGTAATAATAGTTGTAAAAACTGTAAATAATATACTTTAAATATAAATAGAGGATAAAGTTATAAAAGGAGAAAGTTTATGAGACTATTTCTAGTATTTTTATTTTTATATATAATTCCTATAACTATTCTTTTTTTGAACTACAAAAATTTAAAAAGGTCTTGTATTTATGGAAGTATATATACAGTTTTAATAACTACAATAGCAATTACTAATGTTTATATAAGTGGAATAAATAGAATTAAAGAAGCTATAATTTATAAAAATAATGTTTTAAATACTTATGAAGACATAAATAAAATCGATAATGAAATAATAAGAGATTATAATAGTATATCTAATAATAAAAATGTTTTCTATGATGAACAAAATAATACAAGAACTAATATAATTGAAGAAGTTGAAGAAAATGAAATAGAAGTAAATAATATAGAAACACTAAACGAAGAAAGTAATGAACTTTTTAAACAAAGAGATTTAGAAGCTATACAAGAGTTCAAAAAGAAAATATATGAGACTGAATTAATAGCATTATCTCCTATGAGAGAATGTATACCATATACTAAAGATATAGTAAAGAGTTTAAAAGAGTTATCAAAAATAAAAGCAAGTATAACTTTATCAATAAATAAATGTGATGAAGTTATAAGTATTTATAATGATATGGAAATACCTTATCTTTTAGATGAAAATGATATGATAAGTTTAGAAGATGCAAAAAAAGAGGTTATATATTGTTATGAATTCAGAAAGGAAGCTATGAAAAATGCACTTGATTTAATAAATAGCAAAAATCCAAAGTATATAAGCAAAATAACTGAGTGTTTGGAAATATCTGATAAACATATATTAAATTATAAAGAAAAATTAAATTATATAAGCGAAAAAATAGAAGCAAGATAAATTAATTCATATTTTTAGACTATATTATGTTATAATATTTTTCAAGTTAGAGGGAGGAATTTTATGAAGAAATTAAATATTTGTATAGATATAGATGGAACTATAACAGATCCCTATCATTTTTTACCCTACCTAAATGAATTATACAACAAAAAAATAACTAATGAAGAATGTAACACTATTAATTGGGAAACTTTATATGGAATAGATATGGACATTATGTTAAAAGAATTCCATGAAAAATATATGCACTCTTATGATGAGGCTGTTGTTATTGATGAGGCAAGAGAAATTATAAATTTACTAAAAGAAAGTCATAATTTATGTTTTGTAACGGCAAGAAGCTCTCACCTAGAAGATATAACTAAAAATTGGCTTGTCAAAAATAATCTATCAGAAATAGATGTTTATCTTTTAGGAAGTGACTATAAAATTACTAAAGCTAAAGAATTAGAATGTCATATATTTATAGAAGATAATCCATCAAATGCTATGCAACTTGCAGATGAGGGAATGCATGTTTTACTTATAGATACTAATTATAATAAAGATATTACTCACGAAAGAATAAAAAGAGTTACTAATTGGAAAGAAATTAGCGATTTTATATTACAGTATGCTTAATATTTTAAGTGTATTGGGGAGGAAATATTTTGAGAGAATTAACGCTAAAGAATAGAAAAGGAAGATTAAAAATAACAAGTGAAGAAATAAAAGATATTTTAGAAACTAAAGCAGATTTTGAAATTATAAGAGATATATCAAACACTACAAATCAAAATAATATATTTGTATATGACTGTAAATTAGACTCTGATATTTTTGATATAGCTTTGATTGAAGAATTAATAGAAGAACTTAAAATAAAGGATAATTCTTTAAATGTTAGTGTTAGATTTGATGATATAAAAGCATATATAAAAGATTTATCAGAAGAAGTTGAATCAGATATTGAAGAAATATATTTTATTGATAATGTAAAATGTTTTTTTGATATTTATAGTATTAATGAAAAAGAAAATGATTTTAAGTTTGTATTTTTAATTTCTTTTGAAGAAAGCAATAGAACTATTAATAGTTTATCTGAAATATTAGGAAAAAGACAACTGCTTGGAATGTCAAAATTTTATAACTAAAAAGAGTGCATATGCACTCTTTTTAGTTATAATTTATCTAAACTATGCTTTGTTTACAGAACCGAATAATTCCATTTTTTCCTTAACAGTAGCTTTTATAGCTTCAAATCCTGGAGCTAAAACTTTTCTTGGATCAAATCCCTTACCTGTTAAGTCTTTTCCTTCTTCTATGTATTTACGAGTAGCAGCGGCAAAAGCTAATTGACATTCAGTATTTACATTTATCTTAGAAACCCCTAAAGATATAGCTTTTTGTATCATTTCAGCAGGTATACCAGTTCCTCCATGAAGTACAAGTGGCATATCTCCTGTTGCCTTATTTATAGCTTCTAAAGCTTCAAAGTTAAGTCCAGCCCAGTTTTCTGGATATTGACCATGTATGTTACCTATTCCAGCAGCTAACATATCAACACCTAAATCAGCTATTAATTTACATTCGTTAGGGTCTGCAACTTCACCAGTTCCTACAACACCATCTTCTTCTCCACCGATAGAACCAACTTCAGCTTCAACTGATAATCCTTTAGCATTAGCTATTTTTATTATTTCCTTAGTCTTTTCTATATTTTCTTCTATTTTATAGTGAGAACCATCAAACATAACAGAAGAAAATCCTGCTTCTATTACCTTTAAAGCCCCATCAAAGCTTCCGTGGTCTAAGTGAAGAGCAACTGGAACAGTTATATTTAACTCTTCTATCATTCCATTTACCATACCAACTATAGTTTTGTATCCTCCCATATACTTTCCAGCACCTTCAGATACACCTAATATAACTGGTGAATTATTTTCTTGAGCAGTTAATAATATAGCCTTAGTCCATTCTAAGTTGTTTATGTTGAATTGACCTACTGCATATTTTCCTTCTCTAGCTTTTTTAAGCATTTCTTTAGCAGAAACTAGCATAAGTAAAACCTCCAAATATATTTTATACTAAACTTTAAAATACCCATCAATTAATATTATAACAATTATTAAAAAAAAGTACATACCAAATTGTAATAACCAAAAAATAAAAGTATAATAGTATCTAAGTGATAATAAAAAATTATTTATGGAGAACAAAATGAGTAAAAAAATAAGAATAGATAAACTTCTTTCAAATGTAGGAGTTGGAAGTAGGAGTGAGATTAAAAAATATATAAAGTCAAATTTAGTAAAAGTTAATGATAAAATAGTTAAAGATAGTGGACTTTTAGTAAATCCACAAAGTGATTTTATAACTTTTAACCAAAAAGAAGTAAATTATAAAGAATTTATATATATAATGTTAAATAAACCCAGTGGATACTTATCAGCTACATATGACAAAAAAGATAAGATAGTTTTAGATTTAATAGACAAAAAGTATTTATCGTATGAGCCTTTTCCTGTTGGAAGATTAGACAAAGATACAGAAGGACTTTTAATATTAACTAATGATGGTCAGTTATCACATAGAGTTTTATCCCCTAAAAAGCACGTTCCAAAAACTTACTTTGCAAAGATTGATGGAAAAGTAGGATATGAAGATATTAAAGCATTTGGAGAAGGAGTAGTTTTAGATGATGGATATAAAACTATGCCATCAATTCTTAAAATTTTAAAAAGTGATTATATTTCAGAAATTGAGATTACAATTAATGAGGGAAAATTTCATCAAGTAAAGAGAATGTTTGAAAGTGTAGGTAAAAAAGTTATTTACCTAAAAAGGATTTCTATGGGAAAATTAAAGCTTGATGAAACTTTAAAACTTGGAGAATATAGAGAATTAACAGAAGAAGAAGTTAAATTATTAGAAGAAAGGTAAAATTATGAAAAGAAAAGATATAATTGAATTTGAAATAGATAAAATGGAATTTGGTGGAACAAGTATAGTATATATAAATGATAAAGAAATACATATGAAAGGAGGAATAAAAGGACAAAAAGTAAAAGCTATTGTAAAAAAAGCAAGAAGCAAAAAAGCAGAAGTTAAAATGATAGAATTAATTGAAAAATCTCCTTTAGAAACTGCAAAAACTTGCAAACATTTTGATGAATGTGGAGGATGTACAATATTATCTCTTCCTTATGAAACACAACTTCAAATAAAAGAAAGACAAGTTATGGATTTATTTTTGAGTCAAGATATATTTGGATTTAAGTTTCTTGGGATAGAAAAAAGCCCACAAAATACTATGTATAGAAATAAAATGGAATATACTTTTGGTGATGAGAAAAAGGATGGTCCTTTGACTTTAGGGCTTCACAAAAAAGGAAAACACATTGATATAATGACTGTTGATGATTGTGTTTTAGTTGATGATGATTTTATAAAAGTTTTAACTAAGACTGTAAATTATTTTGATGATAAAAAACTTCCATATTATAGGACAATGAATCATAAGGGTTACCTTAGAAATTTAGTTGTTAGAAAAGGTATAAACACTAAAGAACTTATGATAAATTTAGTTACTTCATCACAAGAAGATTTTGATATGACAGAATATAAAGACTTATTGCTTTCTTTAGATACTGAAGCTAAAATCGTCAGTATACTTCATACTATAAATGACAATTTAGCTGATGCCGTTAATTGTGATAAATTAGAAGTACTTTATGGTAGAGATTATCTAAATGAAGAAGTATTAGGACTTAAATTTAAAATATCTCCATTCTCGTTTTTCCAAACAAATACAAAAGGAGCAGAAAAGTTATATGAAATAGCTAGAGAATTTATAGGAGATAATAAAGACAAAGTTGTTTTTGACCTTTATAGTGGAACTGGAACTATTGGACAAGTTATGGCAAAGTCTTCAAAAAAAGTTTATGGTATAGAAATCGTTGAAGAAGCTGTAAAAGTTGCTAATGAAAATGCAAAACTTAATAAGATAGATAATTGTGATTTTATAGCAGGGGATGTGGCAAAAACTGTCAAAAACTTAAAAGATAAGCCAGACCTTATAATAGTTGACCCACCAAGACCAGGAGTTCACAAAGATGCTATAAAAGATATTTGTAGTTTTGAATCTAAAGAAATAATTTATATTTCTTGTAACCCAAAAACTTTAGTAATTGATTTAGTTGAGTTTAAAAATTATGGTTACAAAGTAGAATTAGTTAAATGTATGGATATGTTCCCAAATACTCCACACATTGAAACTGTTGTAAAGTTAGTTAAAATATAGTTTTTTGAGAGTAATTAAATTTACTCTCTTTTTTATTTATGTTAAAAAACTGTTAAAAAACGACAAAAAAGTTTACGATTATTTAACATAAACCTAATATAGATTTAACTTAATAAATTTATTATATAATTAGTAATCATCAATTAATTTATAAGAATTTATGGGAGGTTAAATTAATGTTAGCCAATACTGAAAAAGATAGTTCAGTAGAATTAATTAATCAAAAAGAAGATAATAAAAGCAATAAGAATAAATATTTAGTTGAGAAAATAACTAAAAATATATTTTTCATAAGTGCATTAGTATCTGTTATAAGTTTACTTCTTATAATAGGATTTGTTTTTTACAAAGGATTGACACCTTTTATATTTAAAGGATTTTCTTTTGTTGAATTTTTAACTTCAACAGAGTGGCTTCCAGGAAGTGAAAAATTTGGTATAGCACCTATGATAATAGCATCAATACTTGCAACTTTCGGAGCTTTATTAATAGGAGTCCCAGTTGGAATATTAACAGCAGTTTTTATAGCTGAGGTAGCACCTAAAAAACTTGGAAAAATTATGTCTCCAGCGGTTGAGTTATTAGCTGGTATACCTTCAGTTTTATATGGGGTGTTTGGACTTGCATTTATAGTTCCAGCTATACAAAATATTTTTAATTTACCAAAAGGTCAAAGTTTATTAGCTGTAATAATAGTTTTATCTGTTATGATGCTTCCAACAATAATAACAGTTTCAGAAACTGCAATAAGAGCAGTACCAAAAGCTTACAAAGAAGGTTCTTTAGCGCTTGGTGCTTCAAAAATAGAAACTATATTTAAAGTAATACTTCCAGCAGCAAAATCAGGAATACTTGCAGCAGTAGTTTTAGGTGTTGGAAGAGCTTTAGGAGAGACTATGGCTGTAATACTTGTAGCAGGAAACTCTCCAGTAATACCGACTTCTGTTATGGATAGTGTAAGACCATTAACAACAAACATAGCACTTGAGATGGGATATGCATTTGGAACTCATCAAGAAATGCTTTTTGCAACTGGAGTAGTTTTATTCACTTTCATATTAATACTAAACTTAGTTTTAAGTAAGTTATCAAAGGGAGCAGAATAATATGAGAAAGTTAAAAGAAAATTTATTAAAATTATTAATATATTTATCGGCATTTTTAACTGTTGGTATTCTTTTAGTAATAGTTGGGTTTGTATTTCAAAAAGGGATCAGTGGAATAAGTTTATCTTATTTAACTAGTGATTATTCAGCAAATGGAGAAGGTGGAATACTTCCAATGATAATAACTACTCTTTATACGGTAGTTTTATCACTAGTAATAGCAACTCCAATAGGTATATTATCTGCAATATATCTTCAAGAATACGCTAAAAAAGGTAAAATAGTAAATGCTATTAGATTTGCAACGGAAAGTTTAGCAGGGATACCTTCAATAATATATGGACTTTTTGGAGGAATATTCTTTGTTGTTACTTTAGGAATGGGATATTCAATAGTATCAGGTGCTCTTACAGTTAGTATAATAATACTTCCTGTAATAATTAGAACAACAGAAGAATCTTTAAAGACTGTTCCAAAAGGATATAAAGAAGCTTCATTAGCACTTGGAGCAACAAAGTTTCAAACTTTATATAAAGTGATTTTACCAAGTGCAATACCTGGAATACTTTCAGGAGTTATACTATCGGTTGGACGTATAATAGGAGAATCTGCTGCGATACTTTTAACAGCAGGTACTGTTGCACAAATACCAGAAGGTATATTTAGTAGTGCAAGAACATTAACAGTTCACGCTTATTTACTTACAAAAGAAAAAGGAGATATAGCTGGAGCTTGTAGCTTAGGAATAGTTTTAATAGTTATAGTACTACTGCTTAATACTTTTGCAAAAGTGATTGCAAAGAAATTAAATAAAGCAAATTATTAATAATTACGAGGTTTTTTATGAGTAAAGTTAAGATAAATGTTGAAAATTTAGATCTTTTTTATGGTGAAAATCAAGCACTTAAAAATATTAACATACAAATTGAAGAAAAAAAAGTAACAGCTTTTATAGGTCCATCAGGTTGTGGTAAATCAACTTTTCTTAGAACATTAAATAGAATGAACGACCTTATAGATAATGTAACTATAAAAGGAAAAGTTGAAGTTGATGGAGAAGATATTTATAAAACAGATGATGTTATAAAACTTCGTACAAAAGTTGGAATGGTTTTTCAAAAGCCAAATCCATTCCCAATGAGTATATACGATAATGTTGCATATGGTCCAAAACTTCATGGGGTAAAAGATAAGGCTACTTTAGATAAAATAGTTGAAGAGAGTCTAAAAGGTGCTGCAATTTGGGATGAGGTAAAGGATAGACTAAAAACTTCAGCACTTGGTCTATCTGGGGGACAACAACAACGTATTTGTATAGCAAGAGCTATTGCTATGAAGCCTGAAGTTATACTAATGGATGAGCCAACTTCAGCTCTTGACCCTATATCAACTTTAAAAGTTGAAGAACTTATTGAAAGTTTAAAAAATGATTATACAATAGTTATAGTAACTCACAATATGCAACAAGCTGCTCGTATATCTGATAAAACCGCCTTTTTCTTAACAGGAGAATTAGTTGAAATAAATGATACAAATGTAATATTTACAAATCCAAAAGATAAACGTACTGAAGATTATATAACAGGAAGATTTGGATAAAAGGAGAAAGTTATGATAAGTACAAACTTAGATTTAAGTATCAACTTACTAAAAGAGCACACTATAGAAATGATAAATAAATGTGAGAAGGCTTTGGAATATTCTATAAACAGTATGTTAGAAAAAGACATTGAAAAAGCTAAAAGAGTAAAACAAAAAGATTATAAAATAAATAAATTAAGAGAAGTTGTAAGAGATAAGAGTATAGAACTTATAGCTTTAAAGCAACCAATGGCAAGAGATTTAAGGTATATTCATTCTATTTCAATAATTGCAAATGAGCTTGAAAGAATAGGGGATTACGCTGTAAATATATCTAATGAAACATTAGAAATGGAAGATGAAGAATACATCAAAGATTTTTCTGATATATCTAAAATGTATGAAGTAAGTAATAATATGTTAATTAAATTAAAAGAAGCTATAAATAATGAAGATGCTAACTTGTCTCGTGAAATAGCAAAAGAAGATGATTTAATAGATAATTTATATAAAAAAGTAAGACTTGATTGCATAAAACTAATGAACGAAAATAATGATGCTATAAACCAAGGAGTACAAATATTATTCGTTGCAAGACATCTTGAAAGAATTGGGGATCATATAACTAATATATGTGAAAAAATAGTTTTTATAGCAGAAGGTGAAATGGTTAGTATAGGATAAAAGTGGTTTTACCACTTTTTTTATTTTAGAATAAATATAATTAATTTTTGGAATAATATAATAAAAATATATATAATTAAAATTAAAAAAGATAATAATAAATCACCCATAACTATTATAAATACTAGTGTCTATTATATATATAAAAATTATAAAAAATAAGTTAAAAAAGTTATTGACTTATTTATTTAGATGTAGTATATTAATACTTGTTCTTGAGAGATAACTAAAGACACTCTGAAAAAGAACAAAATAAAATAAAAAAGTGTTGACATAAAATAAAACTTATGTTAATATAAACGAAGTCGAAAGACAAAAAAGAACTTTGAAAATTAAACAGTAGGTAAGAAAAAACCAAGCCAGAAATTTATGGTAAAATGGATGAATGAGCGAGAGATAATAAATGAGAGTTTGATCCTGGCTCAGGATGAACGCTGGCGGCGTGCCTAACACATGCAAG
>CALWPP010000024.1 GCA_944383455.1 uncultured Peptostreptococcaceae bacterium | reverse complement strand
TTGGCTAATATAAGAAATAATTATCTTCATCAAACTACAACAAGTATAGTGAAAACCAAGCCATACAGAGTTGTAATCGAAGATTTAAATGTTAAGGGAATGATGAAAAATAAACATTTATCTGATGCTATAAGAAAGCAATGTTTCTATGAATTTAAACGACAACTTGAATATAAGTGTAAATTTAGAGGAATTGAATTGGTTATAGCAGATAGATTTTATCCATCATCAAAAACTTGTAGCCAATGTGGAGAGATTAAAACAGATTTAAAACTTAAAGATAGAATTTATAAATGTAGTTGTGGCTTAACTATTGATAGAGATTTAAACGCAAGTATAAATCTTTCACACTATAAATTAGCATAATATCACTAACAAGATAATGTTAATATGTAGGATGCGTTGTATCCGAATTTACGCCCTCGGAGAGTTATGTCAAACGAAAGTAGATTGCTATTTATAGTTTTCAAAATCGGACTCGTAGAACAGGGAATTAAAGTTTTATTTATAGTTTTAATAAGTTTTTATAAAAAATTATAAGTTTTACACAACGGAAAGTATAAATAAAGTGCTATTTGAACAAATGGATGATATTATAAGCTATTATTTTATGTCTTTATTAGAAAATTCTCTAGTAGACGATAGTATTTCGATTTATTTATATAATAACTTTTTACTTAATGATGATTTTTATATAGAAAAGCTAACTAAAGAAATAGATTTTTTAATAATTGATAGCTTAGAAAAAGTGAAGATTTGTGAAATAGATTTTATAAATAAAATATCTAAATATTGTAAAGAAACTTTTTGCTATTTTGATAATACAAGAGATTACTCAGTTTTTGATAATATTGATAAAGATTATATCAAAGACTTTATTTTTAGTGTTGATAATATAAATATATTCTTTTTATATAATAATTTAGATGAAAATAATACTAAGTATATAGGATTAAACTCAATAAAAAATGAAATAGATATAAAGAATTTTTTTGAAGATATTAAACTTGAAAATATCTATTTACTTAATAAAAAATTATATTTAGATGAAGAAAGTAAAATTTATTGTGAGATGATAGAAAGGTCTTGTAATAAAATAAAAAGTTTAATTTCAAAAGGTGTAAGTAAAAAAGATATAGCCATAATTGCTCCATTAAATGACAATATACTAGAAAACTCTATAAAAAATATTTTAAAAGATATAGAGATATTTAATTTAAAAAATACTAATAAAATGATTGATTATAGTTATATATCGGTTTTGTATGTAGCTATTTGTATTTTTCATGATTTGGATCATTTTATAACTTACGATGAGTATATAAATTTTATTGAATTGATTTTTAGTACTAATAAGATAAATGCTAGAAAAATTTTAAATAATAAAGAAAAATGTCTTACGGAGTTAATAGAGTTTATAAAGTCAAGTAAACTAGAGTTAAATGAATTTATAATGGATTTTTACTTAAATAAAATTATCAATCTAAAATATGGAAAAGAAAATATAAAACACTGTAAATATATTGTTGATGAATGTGAGAAGTTTATTAATAATATACAAAAAGTATCTTCAGATAAATCAATACGCAAGGGGGAACTTTTAGTAAATTATATAAAAAATTATTTAAGTAGTTTTTCAAACTATCAAGAATTAAATAATATAAATGATAAAGATTTATTACTTATTTGTTCTCCTATACAATACCTAAGCTATAACTTAAATAAAAAGTACATAATCTTACTTGATGTTTCTAGTGAAATATATAATATAAAAATAGAAAAGGAAATAAGTAATATCCTAGCCTTTAGAAAGACTTTTGAAGGAAAAGTTTATAATGAAAGTATGGATAGTTATTACAAAGAATATTACTTAAGAAATACTATTTATAGTATTTTTAAAACTTGTGAAAAAATATACGCTTATAAAAGTGATTATTCAATAGGTGGATTTATTCAAGATAATAGCTTTTACACTATGTTACTTAAATTAAAAGAATTGGAGTAATTATATGATAAATTATAGAAAAGACCAAATTCCAATAATAAATTATAAAAATGGTACTATGGCAGTTCAAGCAGTTCCAGGTGCGGGAAAGACCTTTATAATAACTCATTTAGTATCAAAATTAATCAAAGAAAAAAGCGCTGAAAACTCAAAAATATTAGTTCTTACATATATGAATAGTGCAGTTAATAATTTCAAAAATAGAATAAAAAGTATATTAAAAGAAGAAAACATAAATTCAAAAAATAACTATGAAGTTATGACTATTCATAGTCTAGCAGTTAAAATTATAAAAGAAAAACCACAAGGACTTATGATAAATGATGAATTTTTAATTTTAGATGATTTACAAAAAAGTATTATAATAAATGATTGTATAAAAAAGTACAAAGAAACGGAAAGTGGTAAAAGAGTATATCCTTTTTTTGTAAAACCAATAAAAGATATATATATGAGAGAACTTGCATTTGCTCAATGGGATAGTTATTTTTTTGATATTATAATAAGTTGTATATCAAAGTTAAAGTACAAAGATATAGATTCTAAAAAGTTAGAAAACATATTAGGAAATGATTATAAAGGTTTTTTGAGAGTAGTACTTAATATTTACAAAGATTATGAACAAAGACTAAAAAATGAAGGTTTTTTGGATTTTGATGATTTACTTATACTAGCGTATAAATCACTTTTAAATGATATTGATTTGAGGAATAAATTTAAAACAAGATATAAATATATATTTGAAGATGAATGTCAAGATTCTAATGAAATGCAAGGAAAAATAATAAAACTAATATCTGAAGGTAATGACAATTTAGTTAGAGTAGGTGATATAAATCAAAGTATAACTGGAACTTTTTCTATGTCAAATCCAAAATATTTTAAAGATTTTAGCGATAGTGCAGATTATTTTTATAAAATGGATATGTCAAGTAGAAGTTCAAAAGATGTTTTAGAACTTGCTAATTATCTTGTAGAAAGTGTATGTGAATTTAATAAAGATGCTTTCTCTAATATAAAAATAAAGACTGTAGAAGAAGGATTTAATCCAAATCCTAAAGATTATCAAATTTATTATAAAGAATATAGTACTTTTAATGATGAGTTACTTGGTGTAATTAGATATATAACTTATTTAAAAAATTCACATAAAGACAAAAGTATAGGCATATTACTTCCTTTTAATAAAGATGTAGAAAATTTTTGTAAATTACTAGATGATAAAGATATAGAGTACGAACAGTTAGGGGCCAACTCTTTTTACAAAAGAAAAGGTATAATTTATTTGACTTTAATAATTGATTTTTTAATAAACTGCAATGATACTAAAAAGCTAACCTTAGTCATAGATAAAGTATTTTTAAATAAATTCGAAAAGAATAATCAGTCAAGGATTAGATTATTAGAAATACTTTTAAATTATAAAACAGAAGAAATAATTTATGATGATATTTTATATGATGAAATTATATTTTTAGAGGATAATATTTTAAATGAATATAAACAAGCAGTAAATATTACAAGAGAAATACTTGAGTTTAATATTACAAATATAGAAAATTTAATTTTATTTATAAAAGATAAATTAAATCTTGAAAAAGAAGACAGGGCTATTTTTGATTATCTTGCTTTTTATTTTAAATATTTGCTAATTGATAATAACCTAACACTTGAAAAAGTTCTTGAAATTATTTCGAATAAGGGAAATTTTAATAAGATTATAGAAATTTTTTATGAAATAGAAGGATATGAAATACAAAAAGGTTCGATAACTGTATGCAATTACCATAAATCAAAAGGTCTTGAATGGGATATTATTTTTTTAGTTGGTATTACAGATTATAATTTTCCAAATATTAAATCTAAAAAATTCACCTCTGAAAAATGGTACTTAATAGACAAGTATAAAAATTTAAATGCAGTTATGAAATATGAGATAGATAATATTTTAAATAAAGAAAATCAAATATACACTGATATTTACAAAGATAAGAGTAATTATTTTTATGAGGATAAAATTGAAACTATAAACGAAAAATTAAGACTTTTATACGTTGGTATAACTAGAGCAAAAGAAATGATATTTTTTTCCAATAATATTTTTAAAGATGAAGAAGCTATGAAAAAGAATAAAAAGCAAAAAAGGTCTGAATATATGGATATTTTACTTAGAATTATTAATAAAAACTACAACAAAAGGTGATAAAATGAATTTTATATACAGTCAAAACTCTATAAATACTTATAAATCTTGTCCATTAAAGTTTAAGTATAAGTATGTAGATAATTTATCTTGGAAAAAAGAAGACTCAAAAGAATATTACGATAGTTTAGTTTGGGGTAGTGAATTTCATTTAGTATGTGAAAGATTTTTTGATAATATTCCCATAGGTGAGATATCAAATGAAAAATTCTATGATTATTTAGAAAAAATAAAAAGTGTAGTTAATTCAAATTCTAAAAATGTATTTCCAGAATATGAAATAAGATATAATTTTGAAGGTAAAATAATAACTGCAAAGTATGATTTACTTATAATAGATGATGACAAAATAGAAATTTGGGATTGGAAGACTGAAAATAAAAAAATGGACTACAAAAATTATTCAAATAGAGTCCAGACTATGGTTTATTTGTTTTTGGCATCAGAAGTTTTACCAGTTTTATTTAATAAAAGTATAGACTATAAAAATATATCAATGAATTATTATCAAGTAGAATTTAATGAAGGTCCTATAAAAATAAATTATAGTGAAGATAAACACTTAAATTATAAAAACAATATAAGAAAGTATATAGATTTAATAGAGAGTAAAATGTTTAATACAAAAAACGAAAAGCATTGTAAATATTGTGAGTTTGATAGATTATGTAACAAAAAGGAGGTTTAGTATGTCTGTTAGATTTATTTTAGGTAGATGTGGTAGTGGAAAAAGTACATATATACTAGAGTCAATTAAAAATAGAGTTCAAGATGATGAAAAAACTCCAGTGATTTTATTAGTTCCAGAACAATATACATTTGAGGCAGAAAAAAAGTTAAGTAGTCTGTTTGAAGGAGACTTAAAAGATAAGTATTTAAGGACTAGAGTACTTAGTTTTAAGACTTTAAGTGATATAGTTTCATCAAGAGTTGGAGGACTTACTGATGTTAAAATAAATAAAAGTGGTATAAATATGATGGCTTATAAAGCTATTGATAGAGTGAAGGAAAAACTAAAGGTTTTTTCTATAAATCAAAGTGGAATAGTTGAAAGCATTGTAGATATTATAAGTGAATTAAAACAATATAATATAGATGCAAATAATATTAAAGAAATAATAAAAAATACTGAGAATGAAACTTTAAAACTAAAATTAGAAGATATTTATAATGTATATAAAGACTTTGATGAACTTTTACACGAAAATTATGTTGACTCTCAAGATATCTTAAATTCACTTTCAATAAATCTAAAAAGTTCTAGTTACTTAAAAGATGCTTATGTTTATATAGATGAATTCACAGGATTTACACCAAAGCAGTACAAAGTTTTAAGTAGTATTTTAAGTGAAGCTAGGGAAGTATTTATTAGTTTAACTGTGGATAAATTTAGCGATATAAACTATGTAAAAACTGACCCATTCTCAAGAACAAAATTTACATATAGTAAGATAGTTTCTCTTTGTCAAATGGAAAACATAAAAATAGAAAAAGAAAGTGTAGTATTAAATAAAAACTATAGATTTAAAAATAATAATGAGCTTATACATCTAGAAAAAAATTATCATTCATACCCATACAAAATATATGAAAAAGATACAAACTACATAAAAATCAAAGAATTTAATAATTTATACCAAGAAATTGAGGAAATAGCAAAAGAAATAATTATTTTGGTAAGAGAAAAAAATATAAGATATAAAGATATAACTATTGCAACTCGTGATTTAAATAGATATGATTTTTTGATAAGGTCTATATTTAACGAATATGAAATACCTCACTTTATAGATAAAAAGAAAGAGGCTAAGTCTAATCCAATAATAGTTTTAATAGTGTCACTTCTTGATATGAAAAATAGAAACTATAATTATGAAACTATGTTTAGATATTTAAAAAGCGGTCTTATAGGAATTTCAAATGATGAAGTTAGCATTTTAGAAAACTACGTAATAGAAAATGGGATAAGAGGTAAAAAGTGGTTTGAAGAAACTTGGAATTACGGAAATTATAGTGATGAGTATTTACAAAAAATAAATGATATAAAATATAAAATTATAACTCCTATAATTAACTTTAATGAAAAATTAAAACTAAACAAAAAAGTAATAGACATTTGTACTAGTATATACGAATTTTTAGTTGAAATAAATATATATGAAACTATACAAAACTTGATAAAAGACTTTAGGGAAAAGGGAGATTTAGATATTGCGAGTCAATACGCACAAGTTTTTGATATAGTAATTGATATATTAGATCAAATGGTTGAAATAATGGGGGATGAAAAAATATCATTTGAAAAATTTATAAAAGTTATAAGTTTAGGGTTTGATTCATATGAATTATCTATTGTTCCACCTAGTATTGATGAGGTTTTAGTTAGTAGCATAGATAGAATGAAAAATCCAAATACTAAATACCTTTATTTAATTGGAACTATTGATGGTGTTTTTCCACTTGTATCAAAGGAGAATAGCTTATTAAATGACTCTGATAGAGAAAACCTAAATAAAATAGGTGTTGAAGTTGATATTGACACTAAAACTAAGACTTTTGAAGAACAATTTTTGGTTTATAAGGCATTAACATCAAGTAGCGAGAATTTAATAATAAGTTATCCTATATCAGACCACGAAGGTAAATCTATAAGACCTTCTATAATAGTATCAAGAATTAAAAAAATATTTAAAAATATAACCATAGAAAGCTACTTACTAGAAGACAAAAATAAAAGTTCATTAGACATACTAAATAGTTTAACATCAAAAAAGTCAGTATTTAATCAACTTATAGGTGAACTAAAAAATTATAATGATGAAACTGATAAAATTTGGCTTGATATTTATAGGTATTTTTTAGATGATGATTATTATAGTGAATACACAAAAAAGATAGAAAAATCACTTGATTATACTAATATGGTTAGCGATATTGATGAAAATAAAATAAAAAAATTATACGACAAAAAAGCTCTTAGTGTATCTAAAATAGAATCATACGTTAAATGTCCGTTTTCTTACTTTATAAAGTATGGTTTAGAAGCTAAGGAGCGAAAAGAATATAACTTTACATCTCTTGATTTAGGAAATTTTACTCATAAAATAATTGAAACATTTTCTATAAACTTAGAAAAAGACAGTGAAAAAACTTGGCAAAACATAGATGAAAAGTATATTGAAAAAGAAGTGTCAAAGATAATAGATGAGATAATTAAAAAAACTCCAGGGTTTATTTTAAATAGTTCTTACAAATATAAGTATTTGTCAGATAGAATTAAAAATATGATAGTGTTTGTAATAAATATTTTAGCAAAGCAAATTCAAGCAGGTGAATTTAATCCGGTAGAATATGAAGTAGAGTTTTCAAAAAAAGGTACTTATGATTCAATAAAAATAGACTCTGATAATGACGAAAAAATTGAATTAGTAGGTAAAATTGATAGAGTAGATAAATGTGAAACTGAAAATTATATAAGAGTAGTTGACTATAAATCTAGTAAAAAAAGTATATCATTAAAAGATGTTTATAATGGACACAACTTACAATTACTCGTTTATTTGGATACTATTTTAACTAATCTAAAAGATAAAAACTATTTACCAGCAGGTATATTTTATTCACCAGTTGATGAAGTAATGTTAAAAGCTAAAAATATAAAAGATAAAGAAGATTTACAAAAACAACTTATGAATGAACTTAAAATGAACGGTCTTATAATAAAAGATATGGATATTGTTGAGAAAATGGATAGAAACTTTTTAGACAAAGGAACATCAAATATAATTCCTGCAAAAAAATCATCTAAAGGATTTGACTCAAAGACTACAAAAGGTGTTACGCTTGAAGAATTTGATATTTTAAGAGAATATATAAAAATACTTATAAAAGATATTCATACTAATATATTTAAAGGAAATATAAAAATAAACCCTTATAAATCATCAAATGTAAATAATGCCTGTTCGTACTGTGAATATTCTTCGATTTGCTTATTTGATGAAAATTTAGAAGATAATAATTACAACATTATAAAAAGTAAATGTAGAGATAGTGAAATAATTGAAGATATGAAAAAGGTGATAGAATGTGGACAAGTGAACAACAAAGAGTAATTGATTATAAAAATGGTAACTTATTAGTTGCAGCGGCTGCTGGAAGTGGAAAAACTGCTGTATTAGTTGAAAGAATTATAAAAATAATACTGAGTAAAAAAGCTGATATAGATAAACTTTTAGTAGTTACATTCACTAATGCCGCAGCGTCTGAAATGAGGGAGAGAATAAGTGATGCTATAAGTAAAGAATTAGACAAAAACCCAGAAAATACTCATCTTCAAAATCAAGTAGTACTTTTAAATAAAGCAAGTATAAATACTATACATTCATTTTGTTTAGATGTTATAAAATCTAATTTTCACAAAATAAATATAAATCCAAGTTTTAGGATAGGAGATACTACAGAGTGTAAAATTCTAAAACAAGAAGCTATTGAAGAAGTATTTGAAAAGTTTTATGAAGAAGGAAAACCCGAGTTTTTTAACCTTGTAAACTGTTATGGAACAAAAAGGGGAGACGAAGCACTTCAAGAGATAATAATTAATATTTATGATTTTTGTATGTCATCTGTAAATCCTATAAAATGGTTAGAAAACTCATCAGAAAAATTTAAGATAGATGATAAGTTTAATTTTATAAACTCTATTTGGGGAGAGCTTATAGCTAGTAATATAAATATAGAACTAAATAATTATATATCTTCTATGAATGAGTATTTAAATTTATTAGATAAATTAGATAGTGATGATAAAATAATAAAATTTAAGCAAAAGTATTCAAATGACTATAAATTAATAGAAAAAATATTAAATTCATTAAATTATGACTGGGATAAATTTGTAGATTCTATTACTAACTACGAATTTGAAAATTTTAGAGGTACTTCTTATACTAAAAATGATATTCCAAATGAAAATTTTTTAGAAATAAAAGAAAAAGCATCTTCTTTAAGAGATGAGGCTAAAAAATACATAAATAAACTTAGTGAAAATTTTTCAAAGTACACAAATGAAATAAAAGAAGAATTTATTTATCTACATAAGGTATTAGATATTTTAACTGATATAATAAAAAATGTATACGAAGTATTTTCAAATAAAAAAAGAGAAAAAAATATACTAGATTTTAATGATATAGAGCATTTTGCACTAAATATTTTGGTTGACTCAAATGGAAATCCATCTGATATAGCTAAAGAATACAAAGAAAAGTATTATGAAATTTTTATTGATGAATATCAAGATAGCAACTATGTTCAAGAAATGTTACTTAGCTCAATATCAAAGTCAAACACTAAAAATAGGTTTATGGTAGGAGACGTTAAGCAAAGTATATATAGATTTAGACAAGCCAAACCAGAAATATTTATTGAGAAATACAAAAATTATAGTGAAGAAGATAGTGATGAAACTAAAATAATGCTTCATAAAAACTTTAGAAGTAGAAAAGAAGTAATAGATTTCTGTAACTATATATTTGAAAATATTATGAGCGAAAACGTCGGTGATATTAACTACAACGAAAAAGAAAAATTAAATTTAGGAGCAGTTTTTAAAGAAAATACTAATGATGAATTAATTTGTGATAACAAAACTGAAATACTTATTGCAACTCTTGATAAAACTACTAGCGAAGAAAATGAAACTGATGAAGAAAATGAAAAAGAAATAATGACAAAAGCAAGTCTTGAAGCTAGACTAATAGGAAATAAAATAAAAGAATTAACAATGAAAAACAAAGACAATAAATATTACTGTGTATATGATAAGAAACTAAATGACTACAAAAAGATAGAATATAAAGATATTGTAATACTTCTTAGGTCAACTAAAACTATTGCACAAATATTCCAAAAAGAATTAAATAATATGGATATACCAGTATTTGTTGATATGGATAATGGTTATTTTGAAACTTTAGAAATAAAAACTATAATAAGTCTACTAAAAGTAATTGATAATCCATATCAAGATATACCAATAATATCTATATTAAAATCTCCTATATTTGATTTTTCTGCACAAGATTTAGTTGATATAAAACTTTTAAAAGAAAAAATAGATTTAGAAAATAATAGCTTTTATCATTTAGTAAAAAAATATATAGAATTTGGTGATGATAAAGAAATAGTAAAAAAATGCGAGTTTTTTGTTTATAAATTAGAAATATATAAAGAAAAATCGATGTATATGAGTACTGATGAATTTTTATGGTATCTATATACAGACACAGGATATTATTATTATGTTGGTGGAATTAGTTCTGGAAATCAAAGACAAGCAAATTTAAGAATACTTTTTGAAAGAGCTAAGCAGTTTGAAGAAACTAGTTTTAAAGGTATATTTAATTTTATAAATTTTATAAAAAAACTAAAAAAGACTGATAATGATATGGGTAGTGCAAAAATACTTGGAGAAAATTCTAATGTAGTTCGTATAATGACTATTCACAAGAGTAAAGGACTTGAATTTCCTGTAGTTATATTTTCAGCCCTACATAAATCATTTAACAAAATGGACACTAAAAAGACTTTTCTATATCATCACGAATTAGGATATGGACCAGAGTTTGTTGATTTTGATAATAAAGTTTCATACTCAAGTATATCTAAAGAGGCTTTAAAAATTAAGATAAATAAAGAGTCGTTATCTGAAGAGATGAGAGTATTATACGTTGCATTAACAAGAGCAAAAGAAAAATTAATATTAACTTCAGTTATTAATAAAACCGAAAAAAATCCTATAAAAGAATGGTCAAATGGTCTTTATAAAAATAATAAAGTACCAGTTAGTAAAGTATTAAAATCTAATAGTTATTTAGATTGGATAATGATTAGTATTTTAAATAATAATGAATTATTAAATGACTATATAACAAACTATATTAAACTTTATGAAAATAATTCAGATTGTATGTTAAAATTTATAGAAGGTAAAGACTTACTATATATAAATCAAAAACAAGAAGAAAAGATAAATATATTAAAAGAAATTGATATAAAAAGTTATGATACAATCTATTATAATAAAATAAGCGAAAAATTAGATTATTATTATCCATATGTTTCGTATACTAAAAAGCCATCAAGTATTTCTGTTAGTGAAATTAAAAAGATTCAAAGTGAAGACTTAGATTATAGTTATAGATTGTTTGATGAAAATAAATACGATATTAAAAAACCATTATTTATACAAAAGACTAAATCAAAAATCACACCAGCAGAAAAAGGTAGACTTATTCATCTTATTATGGAGCTAATTGATACAACAAATATAAAATCAGAAGAAGATATAAAAACTCAGATAAATAGTTTTATAGATAAGAAAATAATAACTGAAAAAGAGTCAAAAGTTATAAGTCCTAAAAAGATACTTAAGTTTTTCAGTAGTGATTTAGGAAAAAGAATGTTATCTTCAGAGTTTATTAAAAAAGAACAATCAGTTTACTCAAGAATTGACCTAAAAGATATATACTCAGATGAGGTATTTTTGGATGAAAATGATAAAAGTATAATGCTAAGAGGTATCGTTGACGTTTATTTTGAGGAAAATAATGAGATTATTATAATTGATTATAAAACTGATTATGTATCAGATAAAGAATTAATAAAAAATAAATATAAAAAACAATTAGAACTTTATTCAAATGCAATAGAAAATTTAACTGGTAAAAAAGTAAAGGAAAAGTATTTATATCTTTTTAATATTGATGAAGCAGTTAAATTATAAGGAGGACAAATGGATAAGATTTATATAAAAGATTTCGAAATATTTGCAAATCACGGCGTATTTGAGTCTGAAAAAGTATTAGGACAAAAGTTTATACTATCTCTTGAACTTTTTTTAGATACAAGGCTTGCTGGTAAAACTGATGACTTAACTAAAAGTGTTCACTATGGTGAGTTAATGGAAGAAATTGAAAAAGAATTTACAAAAAAATCTTATGATTTAATAGAAACAGCTAGCGAAGAAATTTGTGAATATATACTTTTAAATAATGACTTAGTGAAAAAAGTAAAATTAGAACTAAAAAAACCTTGGGCACCTGTTAAAAAAACTTTTGATTATGTATGCATAACTAAAGAAAGAAAATGGAGTAAAGCTTATATTGCAGGAGGTGCTAACTTAGGCGATAAAGAAGATACTCTAAAAAAAGCAATAGAAGAACTTAAGAAAAATAAAGATATAAAAGTAACTAAAATATCTAATTTTTACACGACTTCGCCAGTAGGATATGAAAATCAAGATGATTTTGTAAACTGTGTTTTTGAAGTTAAAACTTTAAAAACACCGAGTGAGTTAATGGATACTTTACTTAATGTAGAAAAATTATTTAAACGAGAAAGAAAAATAAGGTGGGGTCCAAGGACTATTGATTTAGATATAATTTTTTATGATGATTTAGTTTCTTATGATGAAAAAGTTTTAATTCCTCATCCAAGGGCTCACGAAAGGCAATTTGTTATGAAACCTATGTGTGATTTAAATCCATATTTTGTTCATCCAGTTTTTAGAAAAAGAGTAATTGATTTTTCAAATGAATTAGGAAGTTTATAAGGAGATTTTATGACAGAAAAAATAAATGATATAACAAAAGATGAACTTTTAAAAGTTGTTATAAGTAATAAAATAAATAAAGATGAAAAATATAACAAAATAAATATAAATTTAAAAGAAATTAAAAACAATAGATTTTATCAGATAGAAAAGTTTACAGACAAGCAAGTTTTTCACGAAAATATAGATATAGATGATATAAATATAAAATTAAATGAAATAATGAAAAACTTTAAAAATTTAAATGCTTGGTCAAAAGAATTTTCTTATGATATGAAAGTATCAAAAAAAGGGAAAGTATTTTTAGCAAAAAAGAAAAATAAAGAGATGAAAAGTATTAATATATCTCACAATAAAGAAAAAAATTATATTTTAAAAGAAGGCGAAATAATAGAACCTTTAATTGATTTAGGAATATTTACAAAAGAAGGTAAAATTGTAAAAAGCCAATACGATAAATATAAGCAGATAAATAGATTTATAGAAATGATAGATGATGAAATAAAAAAAAGTAAATTAGAAGAACTTACAGTAATTGATTTTGGTTGTGGAAAATCTTATCTAACATTTGTACTTTATTATTATTTTGTAAAAATAAAAAATCTAAAAGTAAATATGATAGGACTTGACTTAAAAGAAGATGTAATTAAAAAATGTAGAGAAATAGCTAAAAAATATAATTATACTAATCTTAGGTTTGAAGTAGGAGATATAAACGGATTTAACTATAATGATAAAGTTGATATGGTAATAACACTTCACGCTTGTGATACTGCAACGGATTATGCATTATTTAGTGCCATTAAATGGAACACAAGTATGATTTTTTCTGTACCTTGTTGTCAACACGAATTTAATGCTCAAATAAAAAGTGATAATTTTTCTATTTTAACTAAATACGGAATAATAAAAGAAAGAGTATCAGCTCTTATGACTGATTCTATTAGAGGGAGTTTACTTGAGTATTTAGGTTATAAAACTCAACTTTTAGAATTTATAGATATATCTCATTCACCAAAGAATATATTAATAAGGGCTATAAAATCTAACTTATCAAAAGAGAAGAAAGAAAAATCTTTGAATGAAGTGAAAATGATATTAGATGAATTTAATACTAATTTAACTTTATATAATCTTTTAAAAAATGAAGGGTTTATAAAATAAAAAAATGGTGTCTACAAGGGGGGAGAGATGTAGACACCGATATACTTATTAGGGGGAGAGATATATAATTTCCGCTCTCAGTATAAGTATGTACTAAAACAAATTTTTTTATACATAGATTAATAAAAAAATTTATAAACAAAAAATGTCCATCTATCCTAAGGGTAAAATAGATGGACTATTATTTTGGGAAGATATATATTTTTTGTCCGTTCACTAAAATATTAACAGGGGTTTTGTGTTAGAAGGGAAATTTGAATTTCCCATAATTTACTATATGAATAATATTATATTTTGTTACAAAATATAAAAAAAAATAATAAAATGTCGATTATATTTTTGATAATATTTAAAATATATGTATCATATATTTTAAATATTTACTAAATATATTAAAATATGCTATAATTAGTATTAAAAATTAATATATTAGGAGAGTGGTAAAGGTTGGATACGACCAGTACAATTCAGTGGATTTTGTTAGGAATATTGTTGATTGGTTCTGGATTTTTCTCAGCATCTGAGACAGCATTAATGTCGCTTAGCAAAATAAGAATAAGACATCTTCAAGAAGAAGGGGTAAAAGGTGCGAAATTGGTTGCAACTTTAACAGAAAACCCAAATAATTTATTAAGCTCTATACTAATAGGAAATAATGTTGTAAATATTGCAGCAACATCGATATCAACGTCTTTATTTATGGATATTTTAG
>CALWPP010000023.1 GCA_944383455.1 uncultured Peptostreptococcaceae bacterium | reverse complement strand
GTTAAGCTCTTTAGCGCAGAAGGTACTTGGTGGGAAACTGCCTGGGAGATTATGTCGTAGCCACGTAATCTTTTTTTGTGTTTAAATATATATTTTTTTAGGGAATTTATATTACGACTTAAATAGTACAAATCTATAGATAAGGAAATAAGTAAGATGAACATAGTATCTATTTATATAGGATATATACTAGATTTAATTATAGGAGATCCGTATTCCTTTCCTCATCCAGTAAGATATATTGGGAAATTAATAAATATAGTTGAAAATAGGATTAGGAAGATTTTTAAAACTAATAAACAATTAAAAGTAGCAGGATTTTTGCTATGGATTATAACTGTTGGAATTACATACACTGTTACATATTTTATTGTAAAATTAGCTAGTTTTATACCAGTTGGATTCTTAATTGTAAATTCAATTTTAATTTATACTACTTTAGCTACTAAATGCTTAAAAGATGAGGCATTAAAAATATATAGCGTACTTAAAACAGGAGATATAAAAAACTCTAGAGTTCAATTATCTTATATAGTTGGAAGAGATACAAGTGATTTAGATAAAGAGGAAATAATTAGAGCAACTGTAGAAACGGTAGCAGAAAATACAGTAGATGCTATAATTGCTCCAATGTTTTATGCATTTATAGGAGGAGCACCCTTAGCGATGGCATATAAAGCAATAAATACTTTGGATTCTACTGTAGGATACAAAAATGATAAGTACGAATATCTAGGATTTGCATCGGCAAAAATAGATGATATTGCAAATTATATACCAGCAAGAATATCATTTTTATTAATAACTATAGGCAGTTTTTTGTTGGGTTATGATTATAAAGAAGCCTTTAGGATAGCTATTAGAGATAGAAAAAATCACAAAAGCCCAAATTGTGCATATCCAGAAGGAGCAGTAGCTGGAGCTTTGGGAATACAATTAGGAGGAACTAATATATATTTTGGTAAAGCTGTATATAAACCAACAATAGGTGATAGAAAAAGAGATATTGAAATAGAAGATATAGTTAATACAAATAAAATAATGTATGCTACATCAATTATATCTATGATTATATTTACACTATTATTTTTTGTGGTTTAAAAGTATAATATTTAGAACTAGACTAAATATATAAGTAAGTTTGTTAATCAGATTAGTAAAACGATATTAACTCTTAGGAGGAAATGATGAAAGATTTGGGTCATGGAGCAAATATAAATCAAATAAGTCAACAATATAATATAAATACTGAAGATATATTAGATTTTAGTTCTAATATAAATCCTAAAGTAATAGATGGGTTAGAAAAATATATCTTAGAAGGATTAAATGAATGTAGACGTTATCCAGATATAAATTATACGGATTTAAGAAACAATATATCAAAATACATAAATATTAATTCAGATTTTATAATACCTGGAAATGGTGCTACGGAGATAATATATTTATTAATGAAATGTATTGATAAGAGATTAGCTATATTTAATCCAACATTCTCTGAGTATGGAAGAAGTGCAAGTTTAAATGGATTAGATATAATTAATTTGGAGCTAGATAAAGAAAATCAATTTTCTATTGATATAGAATATATAAAAAATAATATAGAAGAATTTGATAGCTTATTTATATGCAATCCTAATAATCCTAATGGAAAAGTACAGGATTTAACAGAGTTATTAGATTTAATGAAAAAATATAATAAGTTACTTATAGTAGATGAAACATTTATAGAATTTGTTAAACAAGAAGAAAAATATACTTTAGTTAAGTATATAGAAACTCATAAAAATTTATTTATACTTAAGGCTGTTACGAAATTCTTTGGAATGCCAGGACTTAGACTAGGATATGGATTAACTAGTAATAAGTTAATTATAGAACAGGTATATAATTATAAAGAGCCTTGGACTATAAATTCATTTGCAAATAATATATCTAAGTATATATTTAATGATAAGAAGTATATTAATGATAGTAAAGAGTATTATGTACAAGAAAGAAATTACATGTTGCGAGAATTAAGAAGACTTAAAAATATAAAAGTATACGATAGTGATACTAACTTTATATTAATAAAATTATATAATAATAAGTCTGATGAAATAAAAGTTGAATTATTAAGAAAAGGAAATATTCTTATAAGAGATGCATCTAATTTTATTGGATTAGACAATAGTTATATAAGGGTAGCTATAAAATCTCGCAATGAAAATGAACTTCTTATAAAACATATGAAAAGTATATTAGGTGCTTAAAATGAAATACTATGGAATTTGTCCAGCTTCTTGTGGAGAATTTGTACAAGGAATAATTAATGATGAGGAATATTTAAGTTCGTATGCGATAGATAAATATTCGATAGTTACACTTGAAGAAAAAATAAAAGACATAAGCATAGGTCCTAAGAAATCTAGGAAAGCTATTGAAGTAGTATTTAAATTATTTAATTTACCTATAGAAGAAAGCAAGAATATATCGTTGAAAATAAATAGTGATATACCTATTGGAAAAGGTATGGCTAGTTCTACTGCTGATATAGGAGCTACCATTATGGCTACATTACAGTTAATAGGAGAAAACTTAAGTAGTGAAGAAATATCAAAGTTAGCTACTAATATAGAGCCAACAGACTCTTTATATATAGAAGAAAATAGCATATTTAATCCACTAAATGGAGAAGTTATTAAGTATTTAGGTAAAATTAGAAATGCTAAAGTAATAGTATTAGAGCCTAAAACAACATTAAATACTGAAATAATAAGGAAAACACCGGATTATAAAAATATTAAGTTAGGAAATAAAGAAATAGTTAGTGAGGCATTTTATCTTCTTGAAGAAGGTATAAGACAAAATAATTTATACACTATTGGAAAAGCATGTACACTTAGTAGTTTAGCTAATGAAAATATACATGAAAAACAAGGTATAAGAAAAATCATAGAGATTTCTCAAAAATATGGAGCTTATGGGGTTAATGTTGCGCATAGTGGAACTGTAGTTGGAATTTTGATTGATGATTATATGAATTATTTTAGATTAATAGATTTATTAAAACAATCTAATTTTCATAAGTTTTATAGTAAAATGTACACACATAAAATTATAGATACTGGTATTAGGATAGAATTATAATAGATTAATCCAAAAATTTAAATAATTGTTAAAAAATTGTTGAATTTTTTTTGTATATATAATATAATCATGTCAACAATAGAAATAAATGCTATGAAAGAAAATAGTAAAAAATCTAATTGTATTCAGAGAGTGAGTGTTTGGTGAGAACTCATTACAATAATTTTTGAATCTATTCTGGAGCATCTAGCTCTAATAAAGCTAGACGTCTTATCTACGTTACAGGTTTTGAGAGGACTACAATTTGTAGTCAATTAGGGTGGCAACGCGGAGACATTCGTCCCTTTTATGTGGGGATAGAGTGTCTTTTTTAATATAAAAAATTAGGAGGTAAAAATGTTAGATATAAGAAGAATAAGAGAAGAATTAGATGAAATTAAAAAAGCTATGACAAAAAGAGGAGAAAAAGAATTTGACTTAGACGAAGTAATAAAGTTAGATGATGAAAGAAGAGAACTTCTTAAAGAAGTTGAAGTTATGAAAAATGAGTTAAATATTGAATCTAAAAAAATTCCTCAACTTGCAAAAGAAGGAAAAGATATTGAAGAAGCAAAAGCTCAGCTAAAAGTTTTATCTGATAAAATAAAAGATATTGATGATAAAGTTAGGGAAGTAGAATCTCAGATAGAGTATAAACTAATGAGAATTCCAAATGTTCCAAATCCAAATGTTCCTCAAGGAACAACTGACGAAGATAATGTTGAAGTAAGAAAATGGGGAGAGGTTCCTGAATTTAATTTCGAGCATAAGGCTCATTGGGATATAGGAACTGATTTAGGAATATTAGACTTTGAAATTGGTGCTAAAATAACAGGTTCAAGATTCACTTTATATAAAGGATTAGGTGCGAGACTTGAAAGAGCATTAATCAACTTTTTCTTAAATAGTCATACTGATAATGGTTATACTGAAGTTTTACCACCATTTATGGCTAATAGAACAAGTTTTGTTGGTACTGGTCAGCTTCCAAAGTTTGCAGAAGATATGTTTAAAGTTGAAGATAGTGAATATTTTTTAGTTCCAACTGCTGAAGTTCCTGTAACTAATATTCATAGAGATGAAATAATAAATTTTGAGAAGTTACCAATAAACTATTGTGCTTATACTCCTTGCTTTAGATCAGAAGCAGGTTCTGCAGGAAGAGATACTAGAGGATTAGTAAGACAACATCAATTCAATAAAGTTGAATTAGTTAAGTTTGTTGCTCCAGAGGAGTCTTATAATGAACTTGAAAAGCTTACTAATGATGCTGAAAAAATGTTACAATTATTAGGTCTTCCGTATAGAGTGGTTAAGATATGTACAGGAGATTTAGGATTTACTGCTGCATTTAAGTATGATTTAGAAGTTTGGATGCCAAGTTATAATAGATATGTTGAGATTTCTTCTTGTTCAAATTTTGAAGATTTCCAAGCAAGAAGAGCTAAAATAAGATTTAAGAGAGATAAAAAATCTAAGGCTGAATATGTTCATACATTAAATGGGTCAGGGCTTGCTATTGGAAGAAGTTTAGCTGCAATACTTGAGAATTATCAGCAAGAAGATGGTTCAGTAGTTGTTCCTGAAGTTTTAAGACCTTATATGGGTGTTGATGTTATAAAAAAAGAAGAATTATAGTAAAAAAGTAGCAAGAAATATTATTTCTTGCTACTTTTTTGTCGTTAAAATTATGTTGAAAAATAAGTAAAAGTATGATAATATTTATTTACAGTTTAGGAGGATAGATGAAGCATTCATTATTTATGGAAGAAGCATTAAAAGAAGCATATAAAGCATATGAAAAAAACGAAATACCCATAGGGGCTGTTATTGTTAAGGATGATAAAATAATAGCAAAAGCACATAATTTAACTGAAACATTGAAAGATCCAACTGCTCATGCTGAAATATTAGCTATAAAAATAGCATCAGAGAAGTTAGGTGGATGGAGACTTATAGGTTGTGATTTATATGTTACTATGGAGCCTTGCATGATGTGTAGTGGTGCTATAGTTAACTCTAGAATAAAGAATGTTATTATTGGTACTAAACATATAAAAAATGAATATATACAAAAAGAAAGTATTTTTAAATTGGATTACTATTCTTATAATAATGTTAAAGTGAGTTTTGGGATATGTGAGGAAGAGTGTTCTTACATATTAAAGAAATTTTTTAAGAATTTAAGAAAAAAATAATATAGGTTGTAATTTTGTTGTACTAGATGGGGAGGTAGCGGTGCCCTGTAACCTGCAATCCGCTATAGCAGGATTGAATTCCATATAGAGGCCTTATTTTTGTGAGGCTGCCCTAGATAAGTGGTGTTGACATTTAGGTCCTACGCAACAAAAGCTCATGAATCCCGTCAGGTCTGGAAGGAAGCAGCGGTAAGTGACAACTTTTGTGTGACGTAGGGGTGCCTAAGTAGAGCTAACTGTTTAGGTAACGCTTGTGAATTAATGTCAATATATGGTGTACAACATTTAAATATAAATATACAATCCCTCATCGAGGGATTTTTTTAATATAAAAAAATAGTAAGGAGAAAAAGATGCATAAAGCATTATATAGAGAGTATAGACCTAAAAAATTTGATGATGTTATAGGTCAAAGCCATATTACAAAGACACTGAAAAACCAAATAGAAAATAATAATTTAGGGCATGCATATATTTTTTCTGGTACAAGAGGAACAGGGAAAACTTCTACTGCTAAAATTTTTTCAAGAGCTATAAATTGTGAAAATAAAATAAATCAAGAACCTTGTAATGAGTGCGATACATGTAAGCTTATATTAAATGAAAAAACTATTGATGTTGTAGAAATTGATGCTGCATCTAATAATAGCGTTGATGATATAAGGGAGTTAAGAGAAAATGTAAAATATTCTCCTACTAATATGAAATATAAAGTTTACATAATAGATGAAGTTCATATGCTATCTAGTGGTGCATTTAATGCACTTCTTAAAACATTAGAAGAACCACCTTCTTATGTTATTTTTATTTTAGCAACAACAGACCCACAAAAAATTCCTGCTACTATAGTTTCAAGATGTCAAAGGTTTAATTTCAAGAGAGTTACAGTAAAAGATATGACTTTAAAAATGGAGAATATATGCAAAAATGAAAATATATTGTTTGATGTAGAAGCATTAAATCTAATAGCAAGAAATTCTCAAGGAGCTTTAAGAGATGCCCTTAGTATACTTGAACAGTGTATTTCTTTTTCTGATGGAAAAATAGTTTATGAAGATGTTGTCGAAATTTTAGGTACTGCTAGTTTAGATAAATTATTTGAAATAAGTGAAAGTATAATAAATCAAGATAGTAAGAGAAGTATTAAAATACTAAATGATTTTATTTTGTGGGGAAAAGACATAAAAATATTACTAAATGATTTAATAGAGCATTTTAGAAATATTATGATATGTAAAATATCTGATGATTTAGATGATATAATTTCTTATTCTAATGAGCTAGTTTTACGTTTAAAAGAGCAAGCTAATCTAGTTTCAATTGATGAACTTATTAGGATTATAAATATACTATCAAATACTCAAGATGAAATTAAATATTCAACAAACCAAAGAGTTTTATTAGAAGTTTGTATTATGAAAATTGCACAGCCAAGATTTGAAGAAACTAAAGAAGCTCTTATAAAAAGAATTGAGAACTTAGAAAACATAATAAACAATAGAAATATTTCTTTACTGAAAGAAGACTTGTTAGAAGAGGATACTTATGAGGACAAATTCTATAAATTAGATACTATAACTAATAAAGATATTGAGGTATTAAAGAATTCTTGGAATAAAATAATAGATAAGTTAATTGAGTACAAAAATTTAAATAGTAATATAAGAATATCTCAAGGATTTATATCAGTACTTTCTATGATTGATATAATTAAATTTAATATTTTTGAAGAAAAGTTATTTATAGTTGTAAACAAAAGTTATATAAATAGTTTTACAGACATAAATTTACAGTCAAGCTTAATAAAAGATGCTATAAAAGAAGTGTTAAGCAAGAATTTTGAAGTATCAATTGTTTCAGATGAAGATTTTGGTATAAAAAATATTTCGCACAATAATTATGATAAAGGATTAGATATTATAAATAATTTAAAAGAAAACACCATTTTAGAAATAAAATAAATATTTAAGTGATTTTAATTTAAATATAAGTTATAATTAAATTAAAAAATATAAGGGAGAATTTTATGGATATTCTTAGTTTAGGAGAGAAAATAAAAAGATTAAGAAAAGAAAAAGGAATGACTTTAAAAGAGCTTGCAGGAGATAGGGTAACTGCAGCTCAAATTAGTCATATAGAAAGAGATAAATCTCATACAAGTTATGAGCTTTTAGAATATCTTGCAGAAAAGTTAGATGTAAGTACAGATTATTTATTAGAAAGTAAAGATACACAAGCCAGGAATTTAGGAGAGAGTCTTATTATTCAAAGTGAGGTTTTTGTAAAATGTGATGAGCTTGAGAAGGCAGAAAAGGGTATAGCAAAAGCTTATAACCTTAGCAAAGAATATAACCTTATTGATATTTATGGTAAGTGCAATTACTTATTAGGTGATATTAATATAAAAAGAAATAGTTTGAGTGATGCAGTTTCTTATTATGAAAAAGCACTACATTATTTTATAAAAGATACTGATGCTAGAAATATGTTTAGATGTTATATGGATATAGGTAAAATACACTTAAAAGAAAAGCTTTATAAAATCGCTATACTTAAGTTTAATCTTGCAAATGATGTTATAAATGATATGGAATTTGAAAAACATAAAGAGGATTATAAAGAACTTTATAGTGCAATGGCATATTGTTATGTTAAACTAGGTGATAATGACAAGTGTATGGACTACATAGAAAAGATAGATGAAATATCTAAAAGATATGACTCAAAGCAAGAATTAGAGTTAAATATACTAAAAGCAAATAATTTATTTAGTTTAGGTAGATTAGAAGACTCAAAAATATATTTTAAAAAAGCTCTTAGTCTTTTAAATAAATATGAGAATAAATCACAAGTAGCAGGTATTTACATAACTATATCAGAAATTTGTAAAGATGTTGGAGATATAGATAGAATGCTTGAATATTCTCAAAAAGTATATGATATAAAAAAAGATGATAAAGATGAATATACATTAAGAAGTTTACAAGCAATAGTTGAATCATACATAATAAAAAAAGATTTTGATTTAGCTAAGGATTATTGCAAATTAGGTCTTAGCACTTCTATAAAAAATAAAGATAGATTAAATGAATGTAAAATACTTAAACTTTATGCAAGAATTCATAAA
Source organism: uncultured Peptostreptococcaceae bacterium (assembly GCA_944383455.1). GTDB lineage: Bacteria > Bacillota > Clostridia > Peptostreptococcales > Peptostreptococcaceae > JAGHEK01. The sequence goes on along the minus strand of CALWPP010000023.1, from coordinate 9,495 downwards.
GAACTTGAAGAAACAGACTTATGTATACAATATTTAAGCAAGTGTCTTGATATAGCAAGAGAAATTGATAATAAAAAGTTAGTTGGAGATATATATATTAGTTTAGCTGAGATATATTCGTTAAGCTCAAAAGAAAAGGAATTAGAATTTTATCAAAAAGGAGCATCCGTATATAAATCACTTGAAACTATTTAAGGGAGAGTAATATGTTAAAAGAATTGGATTTAAAAGGACTTATTTGTCCAAAGCCTGTTATAATTACTAAAAAAGAAATAGAAAGTTCTGATTGTAAAACTTTAATAGTAACAGTTGATAATACTTTTGCCAAAGAAAATATATTAAAACTTTGTAAATCATTATCTTTAAGTACCGAAATACTAAAAGAAAAAGAAAATGAAATAACAATAAAAATAATAAAAGATAAAAATTTTAAAGAAGAAAATACTAACGAAAAAAAAGAAAATAATATCGAAAATAAGTGTATAATGATATCAAATGATAAATTAGGACAAGGTAGTGAAGAGTTAGGTACTGTTCTTATAAAAGGTTTTATTTATACTCTTACTGAACTAAACACTTTCCCAAAATATATTATTCTACTAAATTCTGGAGTTAAATTAAGCACACAAAATAGTGATACTGTTGAAAATCTAAAAATTCTTGAAGAAAATGGAGTAGAAATAATGTCTTGTGGGACTTGCCTTGATTATTATGGACTAAAGGAAAGTTTAAAAGTTGGAAGTGTAACTAATATGTATAATATAGTAGAAATATTAAAATCTGTTGAAAATAATATAACTTTATAATAAATATAAATTATTTTATAAAAAGAGAGGGCTTTTTATGAATGAAATGTATATAATTTCTTTTAACTCGACTCATCACGCTATAAAAAGTGAAAAAATTCTTGAGGGTAAAAATATAAAATTTACAACTATACCAACACCTAGAGAAATAAGTGCGAGTTGTGGGATTTCCATTAGATTTTTGAAAGATGATTTAGATAATATTATAAAAATCTTTTCAGATGAAGATACTCTTTGTAAGGGTATATTTAAAATAATAAAAGAGGATAATAGTAGAATTGTTAAAGTTATAAAATAGAGGTATTTATATGAATTTAAAACTTGGTGATAATGTGATAATGAAAAAAAATCATCCTTGTGGTTGTAATGAGTTTGAAATAGTTAGAGTTGGAATTGATATAAAGTTAAAGTGTAAAAAATGTCAAAGAGTTGTTATGCTTGAAAGAGAAGTAGCAGAAAAAAGAATAAAAAAGATTTTAGATAAAATTTAAAAGGTGATATTATTACCACCTTTTTTAGGGAGTTTAGGATGAAATATATTTAGGTTATGGGCTATATGTTATAATTATTAACTTAAAATGTTTTATTTATACTATTAAAATAAAAACTTTAATTAAAATTTTAAATAAAATTGACAAGTATATTATTAGATGATAAAATATATAGATATGAGAAATATCATTTCTCTGCTCTAATAGTTAGAGCCGTAAAGTCCAAAGGGAGGTGAATTGTAATGAAGAAGAATTATGAATTAGTTTTCGTAGTAAAGCCAAACACTGAAGAAGAAGTAAGAGAAGCTGTTCTTAATAAGGTTAAGGAAGTTGTTTCTACTAACGGAGAAGTAACTAGTGTTGATGCTTGGGGAATGAAAAGATTAGCATACCCAATAGCTAAATTTACAGAAGGTTACTATGTGTTAGTTAACTTCGAAGCAGGTGTTGAAGTTCCTAAAGAATTAGATAGAAACTTAAAGATAAATGAAAACGTAATAAGACATATGATAGTTTGTGCTTAATATGTTTTTATAAGGCGGTGTTATTATGAACCAAATTATTTTGATTGGTAGATTAACAAGAGACCCAGAATTAAGATACATCGCAGGAAGTGGAATGGCTGTTACTACTTTTACAATAGCTGTTGATAGAGAATACACTAGTAAAGATGGTAAAAAAATGACTGACTTTATCGATATACAAACTTGGGGCAAATCAGCAGAAAATTGTGCCAACTATATAGGTAAGGGAAGTTTAGTAGGTGTTCAAGGTTCTTTACAAATAGACACTTATCAGACTCAAACTGGTGAAAATAGAAAAGCTGCTAGAGTAAATGCAAACAGAGTACAATTCCTAGATAGTAGAAATAAATCTGAAAGTTCATATCAGAAAAGTCCAAGCTTTGAGCCAGTTGGTTTTGAGCCTACAAATAGTGGAGGTTTAGACCCAAATGCATTCCAAGCTATAGACGATGAAGATATACCATTCTAACAAGAAGGAGGGTTACTATGATAAACAAGAAAAGACGTAAGAAAAAGAGAGTTTGTCAATTCTGTGCTTCTAAAGATGCTAGAATAGACTATAAAAATACTCAAAGATTACAAAAGTATGTAACTGAAAGAGGTAAAATATTACCAAGAAGAATCTCTGGAACTTGCGCTAAGCATCAAAGAGAATTAACAGTTGCTATAAAGAGAGCTAGAAATATAGCACTTTTACCATATACATTAGACTAAAAGAAGAGGACGAGCCCTTGGGCTCGTTTTTTTCATTATTTATTAAAAATTTTATAATTTGTGCTATAATAGTTATATTGAGGGAGGGAGATAAGTGAAGTTTGATAAAAGCTCTGACATAACTAAGAATGTTAAAATTTTAGAATGGATGAAAAAAGAATTAATAATGAGTGTTGGAGATGTATTTGATTTAATGTTTAGAGGTGTTAAGCCACTTGATGATTCACTACAAGACACTCTAGCTAATATAATTATGATAACATATCTTTTAGGAAAAAGACTTGGTATAAGCTTTAAAGATATTGATAATAAAATTAATGAAAAAATAAAACAAGGAATAGATAATAATCATAGTGTTGAAAGTTGGTATGGAGACTTTTCAAATCTAAAAAAACATCTAGATAATAATAGGGGTGATTAGAATTTGAATAAAGAAAGAAATAAAATAATACTATTATCAATTTTAATTATTATATTATCCTTAATCTCATTTAAATTAGCAGTTGTAGCACTAATAGCTCCAGTTTTTTATGCAATACTTGCTACTTTGAGTAGTAAAAAATTTGTTATTACTCATATACTTCTAAATACTTTAATACTAACCATAAGTACAAATCTTGAATATTCACTATCTTTTATAATAATTTATAGTGTACCAGGTATTTGTATAGGATTATCAACTAAAAAACAAACATATGATAAAAATGCTAGTAAATTAGAACCAATATATGTAGGTATAATTTCAACAATGATTTCTTTTATTTTGTTATATTTTGTTAGTAATATTTTATTTGATATAGATTTAGTAAAAGATTTTAAATTAATTTTAAAACAAAGTATAGACTATCAATTTAGAATGTTAGAAGATATGAATTTTGAGTTTGAAAAATATGATATAACAAAAGAATTTATATTATCATATGTGATGAATTTACTTTCTTTTATGATTTTTATGCAATCAATATTTTCATCATTTATTACATACTACATACAAATGTTTTTTTTATCAAAGATAAGGTATAAAAAATCAAAAATAGCTAAAATAAGTGAATTTTATCTTCCTGGAAATATTTCTTTTGTATTTTTAGGAATGAGTTTAGTTATGTTATTATTAAGTAACTTAAATACAGGACTACAGATTGATGTAATACTTTTAAATTTTCAATTAGTTTGTATTACACTAATAATGCTTGAAGGATTATCAGTTTGCATATACTTTTTAAAAAAATGGTTTGTAGAAAATAAGATAAAAAATATTATTTTATCATTTTTAATTTTTAGTCTATTTGGATTTATGATTTTGATAACTATAGGTCTTGTTGATGAGATTATTGATGTTAGAAGATTAAGGAGTCGTAAACTTACCTAGGAGGTAGTAAATGAGTGATAAAAAGTTTGCTATTGATATTTGTGAAACAAAATTATCTTTAACAGTTGTTTTTATTGCTAGTATAACCTTATTTTTTTATAATATTTATATAGGGTTTATATTTTTTATTATTTATTTATATATGCTTATTTATAACTGGAAATTAAGTATTATAAGAAAGAAAAAATTATCAGATTCTATAAAAAATCTAAATTTTGATATAGACCAAATAACTAAAAAGATTGTTATGAATTCTCCAACTCCAATTTGTGTTATAGAGTTTGATGGTAGTATAAGTATATATAATGAAAAGTTTTACAATTTAGTAAATAAAGAAGATTTAGTTGGAAAAAATATAGACACTATAATAGAAAACTTAAACTTACGTAAAGTTCTTAATGAAAGTAATCAAATGTATACAGATATAGTTTTTAATGAAAGAGATTATACTGTTATATATAATGTAGTAAAAAAAGAAGAAGATAATAAAACTAAATACTTTATGATACTTTATTTTGAAGATAAGACGGACTATTTATCCTTAAGTAAAAGTTATGACAACGAAAAAAATGTAATAGCTTTACTTCAAATAGATGGATTTAATGAAGTATTAAAAAGTACCCCAGAAGACAATAGACTTTTACTTAGTGTTGATATAGAGAAAATTCTTTTAAAAATAGAAGATGATACTAATGGAGCACTTAGAAAAATTTCGAGAGAACAGTACTTACTTGTAATTAACAAAGAAAATTGTTTAAATTTAGAAAAAGAAAAATTCCAAGTTCTTGATAAGATAAGAGAAATATCACAACAAAATTCATTACCAGTAACTCTAAGTATAGGTGTTGGTAGAGATGGTAATAGCATAAATGAAAATTTACGAATGGCAATTAGTGCCTTAGACTTAGCTTTAGGTAGAGGTGGAGATCAAGCTGTTGTAAAAACTAATGATAAATTTACTTTTTATGGTGGAAAATCAAAAGCTATAGAAAAAACAACTAAGGTAAAATCAAGACTAATAGGTCATGCTCTAAAACAAATAATACTTGAGAGTGAAAAGATATTTATAATGGGTCATTCATATCCAGATATGGATGCTATGGGTTCGGCAGTTGGTGTTTATGATATTTGTAAATCATTTAATAAAAATGCTAAAATAGTTTTAGATAAGCCAAATGATTCTATAAAAGCATTTATAGATAGGATAAAATCTTCGGATTATTATAAAAATATTTTTATAAAGTGTGATGATGCGATAGATGAATGTACCAAAAAAACTTTAGTTATAGTTGTTGATACACATAGACCAAGTTATACAGAATGTAAAAAATTATTAGAAATAACTGAAAAAGTAGCAGTAATTGACCATCATAGAAGAGGAATTGAATTTATAAATGAAACAGTTTTATTATTTCATGAAACTTATGTTTCATCAACTAGTGAACTCATAACAGAATTAGTTCAATATATTGATGATGATGTTAAAATAAATAAATTAACAGCAGAAGGGCTACTTGCAGGTATTAATTTAGATACAAAAAACTTTACATTTAAAACTGGTATTAGAACTTTTGAGGCTGCATCTTATTTAAAAAAGGTGGGTGCTGATACTGTTGAAGTTAAAAAGCTATTTGATTCTGATATAAATGATGTTTTAATTAAAGCAGAAATTATTCAAAGTGCAAAAATGATTTCAGAAAATATTTGTATAGCTACAACCAAAGCTCAAAACAAAAATATAAATATAATTGTTGCACAAGCTGCAGATGAACTTTTAAATATAAAAGACGTTGAAGCATCGTTTGTTCTTGGAATTAGAAATAATAAAGTATTTATAAGTGCAAGGTCATTAGGTAATATGAATGTTCATATTATAATGGAGAAGTTAGGTGGAGGAGGTCACAAAGATGTGGCTGGAGCACAACTTGATGTATCTTTAGATGAAGCTTATAAATTACTTACAAAAACAATAAAAGAATGCTTAAAGGAGGCAGAGTAAAGTGAAAGTTATATTACAACAAGATGTAAAAGGAACAGGTAAAAAAGGAGAAATAAAGGAAGTTAGTGATGGATATGCAAGAAACTTTCTTTTTAAGAAAAAATTAGCTATACCAGCAGATAACACTAATATAAAAGAATTAAACGAAAAAAATAAATCTTTGGAACTTAAAGCTCAAAAAGAATATGAAGAAGCTTTAGAACTATCTAAAAAAATGCAAGAATTAAACATAGAAATATACTCAAAATCAGGTGAAGGTGGTAGACTTTTTGGTTCAATAACTGCAAAAGAAATAGCAGAACAAATAAAAAAGCAGCATAATATAGATGTTGATAAGAGAAAAATAAATTTAGATGAGCCAATAAGAGTATTAGGTTCAACTAATGTCGAGATAAAAATCCACAAAAAAGTAACTACTAAGATGAGAGTGGATGTTAAAGAAAAGAAATAATTAGGTGAATATATGGAAGACTTAAATAGAGTTCCTCCTCATAGTGTAGAATCCGAACAATCTGTTTTGGGTTCTATACTTTTGGATAAAGATGCTATAGTAGTTGTTAGTGAAATTATAAGCCCTGAAGATTTTTACAAAAAAAGTCACGAAGTAATATATAAGGCTATGATAAAACTAAGCAACGAATTAAAACCTATGGATATAATTACAATATCAGATGAACTAAGAAAACAAGGATATCTAGAAGATATTGGAGGAATCACTTATTTGAGTGAACTTTCAACAATAGTTCCAACTACTACAAATGTAGGTTATTATGCTGATATTGTAAAGAAAAAATCGATAATTAGAAAACTTATAAAAGCGTCCAATGAGATAATATCTATAGGTTATAAGGAGTCTTATAGTGTTGAGGAGATGATTGATGAAGCTGAAAAGAAAATTTTAGAGGTTTCACAAGAAAAAAGTAGCGATAGTTTTTCAGATTTAAGTTTGATACTAAAAGACACTTATAAACAATTAGAAGATTTATCATTAAGAAAAGTTGAACTCACAGGAATCAATACGGGGTTTAAAGACTTAAATAAAAAAATTAATGGTCTTCAAAAAACAGATTTATTATTAGTAGCTGCTCGTCCTGCTATGGGAAAAACTGCTTTTTCACTAAATTTAATTCAAAATGCTGCACTTAAAGATAATGTGTCTGTTGCAGTGTTTAGTCTTGAAATGTCAAAAGATCAATTAGTTCAGCGTATGCTCTCTGCCCAATCTAATGTTGAACTTAAAAAAATAAAAAATGGAAACCTAAATGAAAATGACTGGCCTAGAATAATAGAAGCAATGGCTACTTTATCAAGTCTAAATATACATATAGATGATACTCCAGGTATAAAAATATCTGACTTAAGGTCAAGATGTAGAAAATTAAAAATGGAAAAAGGTCTAGATTTAGTACTTATAGATTATCTTCAGCTTATGGAAGGTGATGGAAATAACGAGAGTAGACAACAAGAAATATCAAAAATATCTAGGTCATTAAAAATAATTGCAAAAGAACTTAATTGTTCAGTAGTTGCTTTATCTCAATTATCAAGAGCACCAGAACAAAGGTCAGACCATAGACCAATACTATCAGACCTTAGAGAATCAGGAGCAATAGAACAAGATGCAGATATTGTTATGTTTTTATATAGAGATGAATATTACAATCCAGATACTGAAAAGAGAAATATTGGTGAGGTAATTATTTCAAAAAATAGACATGGTGAAACTGGTGTAGTTGAACTTGTTTGGCTTTCTGAAGTTCAAAAATTTGCAAATAAAGCAAGAGATATATAAAAAATCCCACAGATCGTTTGTCTTTGGGATTTTATTTTATAAAATAAAGAACAAAATTAAAATAACTTTATAAAAAATTGAAAATATAACGGATATTTGATAAAATATAAAAGTAAGTGTTCGAAATAAAAAATAGAGGTGAAATTATGAAAACAGTAGCTATAGTTGGTTCTCAATGGGGCGATGAGGGTAAAGGAAAAGTAATAGATTATCTTGCTACACAAGCTGACGTTGTTGTTAGAGGGCAAGGAGGTAATAATGCAGGACATACTTTAGTTGTTAATGATAAAAAGTATGCACTACATTTAATACCTTCAGGAGTTTTAAATCCAAATACTATAAATGTTATAGGAAATGGAATAGTTTTTGACCCTAAGGGATTTTTAGACGAGATAGAAAAATTAGAAAAAGAAAGTATTGATGTTTCGAATATAAAAATAAGTGATAGAGCACATATTATATTTCCATATCACAAAGAGTTAGATGCTTTGGCAGAAGAAGCAAGAGGAGATAACAAAATAGGTACAACAAAAAAAGGAATAGGGCCTTGCTATATGGATAAAACTGAAAGGTCTGGTATAAGAATTTGTGATTTGATGGATGAAGAAGTTTTTCATAAAAAATTAAAATCACAAATTGAAGCAAAAAATAACATAGTTAAAAATATATATGGAAAAACTAATTTATTTGACTTTGAAACTATATATAATGAATATATAGAATATGCAGAAAAAATAAGAAAATACGTTGATGATACTTCTGTAATAGTATATAACTCTATAAAAGAAGGCAAAAAAGTTTTATTTGAGGGAGCCCAAGGAACTTTACTTGACCTTGACCTTGGAACTTATCCATTTGTAACTTCTTCTCATCCAATTTCTGGAGGATTTGCTATAGGTTCTGGTGTTGGTCCTAATATGATAAAAGACGTTGTTGGAATAGTTAAAGCATATACAACAAGAGTTGGAGAAGGACCTTTTGTAACTGAACTAAATGATGAAATAGGTGAAAAAATACGAGTTCAAGGAAGAGAGTTTGGAACAACAACTGGAAGAGCTAGAAGATGTGGTTGGTTTGACTCTGTTATAGTAAGATATGCTTCAAGAGTTAATGGTCTTACTAGTATTTCTTTAATGCTTTTAGATGTTTTAACTGGTTTTGAAACTATAAAAATATGTACAGCATATAAAATAGGGGATAAAATAATAAAAGATTTTCCAGCATCTCTTGAAATATTATCTAAATGTGAGCCTGTTTATGAAGAATTAAATGGATGGAATGAAGACATAAGTGGTATTGATAAATTTGAAGACTTACCAGAAAATGCAAAAGCTTATATAGAAAAAATAGAAGAAATAGTTGGTGTAAGTGTTGATATGATTTCTGTGGGTCCTGATAGAAGTCAAACAATAGTTAGAAAAAATATATTTTAAAATTAAGACCTAATTTAGGTCTTAATTTTAATTAAAAAAGTATTGACTATAGGAAGTATTTATAATATAATAAATTTTGTCAGTATCAAGGGGCTAAAAACTGATAAAATTTGACAAGATCCATTAGCTCAGTCGGTAGAGCACCTGACTTTTAATCAGGGTGTCCCGCGTTCGAGTCGCGGATGGATCACCATCTTATTTATAAAGGCCCATTGGTCAAGCGGTCAAGACACCGCCCTTTCACGGCGGTAACAGGGGTTCGATTCCCCTATGGGTCACCAATAGAATATGCGGGTGTAGCTCAATGGTAGAGTTCCGGCCTTCCAAGCCGGCTGTGAGGGTTCGATCCCCTTCACCCGCTCCAAAA
>CALWPP010000022.1 GCA_944383455.1 uncultured Peptostreptococcaceae bacterium | reverse complement strand
CCCTCAAGAGGAATAGTCGTTGAAGTTTCTCCTTTTCAGAGCTTACCTGCTGATTATCCATTATTTTAGCACTTAGGTTTTAACCTTATGCCATCTAACCAATTTTTTCTACTTTCGTAACTTTCACGCTTAGGCTTTTTTCATCCTTACGTTGTAGTTTGATTAGCTTTAGGACTTTCCAGCAATTCGAGTAGTATTGGATAGCTTTTACTATCTCTACATACAAGTTTCCTTATATGCTGACTATTTTAGCTACTAACTTAAGTCGAGTGTGCGTAGCTATTTTTAATCAAAAAGGCTAACGTGAGTAGTTAAAATAATTGGATAATTTAAAAATTGTCTATTAAGAAAAGCTTTTGAATAGTAATCAAAATCCCCAATATCTTCTTTTTCTTCTGAATTTAATAAATCTTTTTCTATTTTTATAGGGCTTACAGAATTTATTACAGCTATTTTATTTAAAATATCTTTTGTAAATATTTTTTCAAAAGAATTAATATTTTGTTCTATAAGAGTGTTAAAAGGATAGACATAATAAATTTTTTTGATATTTTTATCCTTTTCAAAAATCTTAAAACTAAGATTTATAGAAGTATTACTTTTTCCACTTCCAGTTGGAGCTTCCAAGAAAAATATATTATTATTGATATTTTTTATAAGTTCTTTTTCACTATCAAGAAACATTTCACTTCTTAAAACGTTTATATCTTTTTCGTTTGTTAAATTATTTTCTTTTTTATAATTATTTTTTTCATAATCTCTTATACTTTTATATATTTGACTATTTTTATAACTATTATAAAAGTCATCAATATTTTCTATATTTCCAAACTCATCAATTTCTACATTATTCATAAATTCACTAGTTGCATAAAAATCACTAGCAACAAGTAAAGAGTATATAAGTTTTTCATAAGTATATATAAATATAGTTTTATCTTTTTCATTTTTACTTAAGTTTTTAACTACGTTTTTTAGCTTTTTATATATTGTGATAGGCTTTATATTAATTTCATTTTCAAATAAATACTGATAATTATTGTTTATAAACTCAATATTTTTCACACCTTCACCAAAAGTTTCTGGATAAAAAAGTTGATAAAAATCACAAAATTCACTTAACTTACTGTGATGTCTTGAAATTATATAAGCATTTAAAAATAAAATTTGTGATAGCAATTTATATTGTGTTTTATCTAAAATTTTATATTTATCTACATCACATAAAAAATTATTTATATACACTATAGAAGATAATAACGAATGTTTGATTCCTATTTCATTGTTATCTTTTATTTTATTTTTTTGTTTTATAGTGTTATCCATTTTAATACTTTGATAAAGTGGGTTAACTTTACCAATATCATGAAAGTTAACTATATTTAAAAGTAGTTTTCTAAATAAAACTATTGCATCTTTATCTAATTCTTTTAAATAATTTTCTTCAAAATTATTTAGTATCTTGTCTAAATTTTTTGACTCAAATACTTTTAAAAAGTATTTATTACATAAATTAGTATGGTCTTTTAATGTTTCCTTTTCATTTTCTTTTTTGTGCGCATAAAAGTTTTCATCACTTTTTATTATTTTTGAAATATCAACCAAATCATTTGTATTAAAATACAAATCCACCCCTCCTATAATAAAAGAGGACTCTTGTCCTCTTTAAAAATAAAATATAAAATTAATAAATTAGAAAAACATTATGTTTTTTTCGTTTACCTTATAAACCAAATCACTTTTTATTTCATCAATAATTGCATTTGTAAATATGAACTTTTCAAATTTATATAAATTAGTTTCTTCATCTAGATATAGTGGTAGGTTCTCACTATATTTAAAAATTAATTCTTCTGTACTATCTTCATCAAAATCAACACAAACATTATTTTCAATAAATAAAGAATGTATCTTTTTTACCTCGTCTAGTTTTTTTGTGTTTTTTATTATTTCAATATCTGATATATCTGCAAAATGGTCATTTTTACCTAAGTATGGAATAAAAACAGATTTTTTACCTACTATGTATTCACAAATTTTTAGTGATTCATCAGAGTCTAAAAGTAGATATATATTCCAACTTGGATTTTCAAGCCACTGCTCTTTTACTATTAAATTTCCACCATCTTCTTTTGAGGCATACCCAACAGAATTATTAAATACTTGTACTTTTTTTTGTATAGTTCCTTTTTTATTTAGTGGTTCTACGCTTAATTTTATGTCTTTTAACCTTTCGTAAAATTCAGGATATTTTTCTTTACAGTTTTTATCATTATTTAATTTTGTTTTGTACTGATTATGTCCACCATACCCAAGTATTGCACCAAAAATACCTAAAAGAGATATTTTATGAATATGAGTATATGTAAAATAAAAGTATGAATTTACATCTGGCTTTTTAAAAAATGCATTTTTACCACTTAATTTAAATTTTAATACATCCATTTTATATACCATCTACTTCTTTTTGAGTAAATATATCAAAAAACTTAACTTCTTCTATACTACACTCTATATTAGTTGTATATGGGTTGTAGTATATTTCTATATTTTGTATTCTTTCTTTAACTGAATTTAAAAGATTACTACAATTTACTTTTATAGTGTTTTTTTCTCCTTTTTCAAATTCTATATACTCTGATAAATTAGGAAGATATAAGTTTTCATCAGTTTCAACAAAAAGTGCAAATTCATTTTCACAACCAACTTTAGCATTAGTATTAAAATAAGTTGCACTAACTAAAGATGCTTCCTTAAATTTTTGGTAATCATTAACTGTATATCCATCAGTAACGCCCATTTCAACAAACTCTTTATAAGAATTTGGATTTATTGCAAACGGATAGAAATAGTGCGCTTCATTACTTACTATTTTAGTACCTAATGTAGAATTTTTTGCTTCTTCTGTTGAATCACTTTTATCAGCTCTAAATGGAGATAGTATTTGTTGTTCTTCAGGATTTGTGTCTTCATATTTGTTAAACCCTTGTCCAATTTGAACTGCTCCAGTTATAGATATATTTTTCTTGCTTTCTGCAAAAGTTGCACCGAAGTTTTTAACGTCTAAACAACTAAATAAATTCTTTAAAATTTCTCTATTATCACTTTCCTTTACTAAATCACTAATATCAAATAAATTTTCATATCTTTCTTTAAGTGAGCGCGGATTTAGAGAAACTTCACCCTTTTTACCTTCTACTAGTTTCATTGATTTTATATAAAGAATTTTTTCACCTTGATTTTCCCATAATTTCTTCATAGGATATTTTAAAGCTTTGTCACTTCCAAAAGTCTCTCCATTTGATGTTGTTTTTGGGTATCCACTAAAATCGGCATTCCAATTAGCCATTTTAGAAGATATTCCTATTACTCCATACACTCTTTTATTCATTAGTTTCATCCCCCTTATTAATTTCATAAATTAAGTTACTATGTAAAAATCCTGCAATAATAAAATCTTCATCTATAGTTTTACTTGGAACATAAGATAATATCATAGCATATAAATTTTTAGTTCTTTTGCTATTCATATTATCATCATAATTATATTTTTTATATAAATTTCTTAGTCTTTCTTTTATCATTTTATCAGTTTTAGAATTTATAAACCCATTTATTAAATGATGTGGAACATTTTTTGATTTGCTTTTTGATAATAAATAACTTATAAGTTGTCCTACTGCAAAATAGTATTCTGTATCTGTAGATATACTTTCAGTTTTATTTGAATTGACTTTATCACGCAGACTATTTTTTATTTCATAAATTACATCTGCCATATTCTCTCCCCCTTTGAAATAATTTTTTAAAGATATTTTTAGATTGTACTGATGACTTGCTTTTATTATTTTATTATCTAATATATTTTTAATTATTAAATAATCTAAAACTTTATTAAGTACACTATAAAGTCCTGACTCATCACCTTTATAGATGTAATTAAATATCCTATTTCTTGATATTAATATACTTCTTTTTATTGAAGTATCTTTTATATTAATTTCATTAGGCTCATTAAAATAATTGTTTACTAAAAATTTTGAAAATATAATTGTATCAATTATATTTTGCATTTCTAGTCTATTGGTGTAAGTTTTGTATAAGTTTATTTTACTTTTATTAACTTCACCATTTTTAATAGTTTCTAAGTCAACTTGACTATATTTTTCTTCTATTTCTAATATATTTAGAAGTTTAAATGGTTTTTCTAATTGAAATTTATAAGAATTTATAATGTCAAAATCAATTATTTCAACTTCTGTACCTTTTTTAAGCCTTAAATAATATCCAGAAAAATCTGTTTCTATCATACTACCATTTTCAAGTGATTCTATTTTTTCTTCATTTATATAAATATTTGGTTTTCCTTTTGATACTTTATTATATAAATAATCAAAGAACTTCTTTTGTACTAAAGCTTCTTTATAACTTATAAAATTTGGTACATTTACTTTTCTTGATTTATTCTCAAGAAAAGGCTTTTTGGCATTTAAATTCATATTATCACTTGGGAGACCATAAATAGTTTCATCTATTTTTATATTAAAATCATTGTTATTGTATATATTAGGAATTATATACCTATTCCCTTCATTCTCATAGTTTTTTAGGTCAGTATCTAAAAATATTTTTAAATAATCTTTTCCACTAGTATCTATTTGAAAACTATCTAATTTAAAGATATTATCTTTTATAAAATATTTTAATTTTTCTAGTATATCTAAATCCATACTATCTAAATCATCTTCTACTATACTGTAAAATTCTTTTGCCTTTGATTTAGTGTATTTTAAACTTGGATTTTTAAGTATTTCATAATAGTTATCAATTATATCCAAAGTTAATTTCCCATTATGTAAACTTTCTTTTTTTATAAAAAATGATAGATAATTATTGCTATGAATAACTTTTTTCATATCGATAGGTTTATTCATACTTATTAGTTTACTATAATAATCAAATTGACATATTTTATTATAATTTTCGTTATAATATCCTTCAATTTCTTTTGTTCTTTTATTATAATTTATTTCAAAATGTTCTTTGTACTTAATTTTATCATCTTCTAAAGTAAGTAATACGTAAGTACCATTTGAAGGAATATACTCATCTGTAATAAGCTTATCTTTATATTTATCATAATCTTTTTTAAATATTTCAATACACTCTTTAAGCATCAAATCCCCCTTATAAATATCTAAAATTCACCATTCCAATACCTCTTGAGTTCATCTCTCCAATTCCAGTCCCAAGACTCATATAAGCTAACTCTTGAGATATTTCATCATCACAAATATTTAAGCTTATTTTATCTCCTAGTAACTTAATATCTTTGTAATTTATAGAACAAGGTTTTTTATTTTTAAACTCTATACTATTATAAAAATCAAAGTTTTCATCTATTTTAGTATTATTTATAGAGTTATATTTTTTAATTAGATTTATCTTTATTCTTTCTTCAAATTCTCTAATATTTAAATTATCTCTCCAATATCCATTTTCACTCTTTATAATCAAAGGAGTTATTGAATATATTTTTTCTATATGTTTTTTTGGTATTATCCCAATTTGAGAAGTCAAACACTTTATAGTATTACTACTCATATTATGTAAATTTTCGTTGAAGTAATCTGCTAAGTCTTTGTCTATTGTGCGAATAGTTAAAGTGTATACTTTTTCTTTTTTATATATTTTATCTTCTGCAAGTGGATATAAAGAATCAAAACAATAATTTTTAAATTCATTCTTTTTGTGAAATTCTATCCATTTTTTACTCCCCCCCAAACAAAAGTCTATGACTCTACAAACCTCAGTTTGTATATCATTTATTTTTATATCTTTTAGTAAAAATAGTTTTAGTTTTATTTCATAAACAGTCATATTTCATCCCTCTTTTTCTATTTATTATAAATATTATTATATTTTATATAAAATACTATTTCAAATGCTTTTTATAAACAATTTATTATATTTTATGACAATATTTATATTATAAAACACAATATATAATATAAATAAAAAGAGTATGAAAAAATTTCATACTCTTACCTTAATTCCTCTTTTTTAGTTTGATTAGCACAGTAAACTACATATATAATAACAATAGCAAGATATGGCATCATCTGAATAAATTCAATAGGAAGATTAACTCCTTGTAAGTAGTTACTTAAACTTTCAGTAAATCCAAAAAGACTAGAAGTTAAAAGGCCAACAACAGGATTTGAACCTGCCATAGATTGAGTAGCTAGTGCAATATATCCTCTACCTGATGTCATACCTGCTGAGAATAAACTAACATATCCCATCGATAAAAACGCACCACCTAAAGAAGCTAATACTCCACTCATAGTAAGTGCTATATATTTTATTTTATTTACATTTACACCAACAGATTCAGCAGCTTCTGGAGTTTCTCCAACTGCTTTTATTCTAAGTCCTAGTTTTGTATATTTAAACATAACAAAAACTAAAACAACCATTAAAAGAGAAACATATGTTAATATATGATGACCTGATAATATTTTTCCAATAACAGGTATATTTTCTATTATTGGTATATCTATACTTGGTAATGTAAGTGAGTTTAAAGATGTTGATGCACCTTTATCTCCAGTTAAAATATAAAGACCAAATACAGTCATACCAGATGCCATTAAATTAAGCGCTATACCAGAAATTATAATATTTGATTTTAATTTAAGTGCAAAATAAGCAATTATATTACTTATAACAATTCCTGATAAAACTGCTATTAAAAGACCTAAATAAGCATTTTGAGTAAAATGACTTCCAACAACCCCAAAAAATGATGCCGTTAGCATAGTTCCCTCAAGCGCAATATTTCTAGCCCCTGCTCTTGCTGCAATCATAGCTCCAAGAGTGGTTAAAAGAATTGGAGTTGTTGAACGTATAACTGCAAACCAAAAATCTTCTCTAAATAGTATTTCCATTATTCGCTCACTCCTTCTTTATTTTTTATTGCGATTTCACTTTCTTTTTTCTGTTTTATAAAATATAAAAATCTTTCAGCAGTTACTAAAAGAATAATAATCCCTTGAATAAGTGCTACTATTTCATTTTGCACATCAGTTTGTCTTGACATTATATCTGCACCAACCCTTATATAAGATAAGAAAAATGCAGATATAGGAATAAATATCGGGTTATTTGATGAAAGTATAGAAATTATAACCCCATCCCAAGCGTATGTTGGTGACATTGACCATTGAAAACGTCTATACATTCCAAGCTTTTCAATAGCTCCTCCAATACCGGCTATAAATCCTGATATAAAAGAAGTATATAATATAACTTTTCCTGTGTTTATTCCAGAGTATCTTGCAAATTCTCTATTAGAACCTACAAGCCTTATTTCGTATCCATATTTTGTTCTAGTTAAAAACAAATAAAGTAAAATACAAACTAAAATACCAATTAAAAATCCAAAGTGAAGTCTAGTTCCTTCTATTAAATTTCCAAGACTTGAAGTTGCAAGAAATTTTAAAGATGCAAAGTTACTAGCATTTCTATCAGCTAAAAATGTGTTTATAATATATAATCCAATATAAAAAAACACATAATTTAACATAAGAGAAGTAACAAGTTCATTTGCTTTGTATTTTGCCTTAAAAAATGCAGGAATTACACCAATGATACCGCCAATAGCTCCAGCTATAAATATAGCAACTAATGGATGAACTCCAGCAGGAAGTGGAATCATTATAGCAATAAAAGATGCTATAACAGCCCCCATATAAAAACTACCATCAGTTATCATAGAAAAGTTTCCAGATTTAAAAACTAAACTAAGTGATAACCCTGTAAACATAAGTGGTACCATCATCTCAAGTACATTAAAAAAATATCTTTTTGAACTTATTGGACCTAGTATTAGAGATTCTAAAGCTTTTATTGGTTCCTTACTTACCATAAATATTATTACAGTAGTTATTGAAAGTGCTATTAAAACAGAAATAAAAAGTCTTAGTAAATCAAAATATTTTAAAGAGTTTTTATTATTCATTAAAAGCACCTCCAATAATATCCTCTTCATCAGTCTTAACACCTAACATATAAAGACCTAATTCTTCTTCTGTTGTATTTTTACAATCGTCAATATATCCAACTATTTTTCCTTCGTGCATAACTATTATACTATCACTTAAAGATAGTACTTCTCCTAAATCTGATGATATAAGTAAAATAGCTTTTTTATTTTCTCTCATATCAAGTATTTTGTGTCTTATAAATTCAATAGCCCCAACGTCTATTCCACGAGTGGGCTGATTTACTATTAAAAGCTTTGGATCATATAAAAATTCACGTCCAACTATCACCTTTTGAATATTTCCACCAGATAGACTTTTTATAGGTTGTTTTATATTATCGTGCTTTACTAAAAAGTCACTAACTAAGTTTTCTGTAAACTCTTTTACTTTTTTTAAGTTTAAAAGTCCGCCTTTGTTAAGCTCCTTTGAAGTGTATATTTTTGAAATAGAGTTATCCTCTATACTAAGATTTGGTGCACTACCAAAAATTAATCTATCTTCTGATACGTGCGATATCCCTTTTTCTTGTCTTTTCAAAATTGATTCATTAGTTATATCTTCATTTTCAATCGATATTTTACCATCTAAAACTTTAGATGCACCAACTATAGCGTTTACAAGTTCGCTTTGACCATTTCCTTCAATTCCTGCTATACCAAGTATTTGCCCTTGCTTTATGGTAAAACTAATATTATCAACTGCTTTATTTTTAAATTTATCAAGTACAGTTAAGTTTTCTACACTTAATACCGTATCCTTAAAATCTCTTTGAGTTTTTTTGATGTTTAAATCAACATCACGACCAACCATAAGCTTTGATATTTCTTGCTCTGATAAATCACTTACAGAGTAAGTTCCCATAGTTTTACCATCTCTTAAAACAGTTAATCTATCGCATAAGTTTTTAATTTCGTGAAGTTTATGAGATATAAAAATTATAGTATATCCTTCTTTTTTTAGAAGCTTTAGTTCTTTAAATAGTTCTTCTATTTCTTGTGGAGTTAAAACTGCTGTTGGCTCATCTAGTATAAGTATTTTTGCACCTCTATATAAAGCTTTTAATATTTCAAGCTTTTGTTTCATAGCTATTGAAATATCTTTGACAAGTTTAGTTGCATCAACTTTAAGATTATATTTTTTTGATATTTCTTCTGTATTTTTAATAGCTTCTTCTTTACTTAAAAATCCAGCCTTTTGAGTTTCCATTCCTAAAATTAAATTCTCCCAAACAGTCAAAGATGGTACTAACATAAAATGTTGATGTACCATTCCAATTCCTTTTTCTAGTGCTTGTTTTGATGAAGAAAAGTCAACCTTTTCTCCATCAACATAAATTTCACCACTAGTTGGTTTTATCATTCCAAATAACATTTTCATTAAAGTCGATTTTCCAGCACCATTTTCTCCTATTAGTGCATGAATTTCACCTTTATTAATAGAAATATTAACATTATGATTTGCAACTACTCCACCAGGATAAACTTTAGTTAAATTGCTTACTTTTAATATTTCAGTCATAAAAATTTCTCCTTAGATTATTTCGCAGAATCTATTTTTGCTTTTAAATCCTTCTCATCCATTCCTATTGCAGTTTCTACTTTTATTTTATCATTTTTTAATTCTTCATTTACTTCATTTACTTTAGTTCTTATTTCTTCTTTTACTTTTTCTTCATATATTTTATTTTCTGCAAGACCAACAGCATCTTCTTTTACACCAAGTTCAACGTGAGTATTAAATTCTAAAGAATCATTTAAGTATTTATCCATAGCATCAACTAAAGAGTTATCAACCTTTTTAAGAGCTGATGATATTATATAGCTTTGTTCTTCTTTTCCTTCATATGCTAAAGCTTGGTCACTATCAACCCCTATTACATACTTTTTAGAGTCTTTTGCAGCTTCAACAGAACCTGCTGATGCTGGACCTGCTGATGTAAATACAACATCTACTCCGTTATTGTATTGAGCTAAAGTTAATTCTTTTGCTTTTGCAGTATCAGTAAATGAACCAACGTATGATACTTCAACTTTTACATCTTTATCTATAAATTTTGCTCCATCTATATATCCAACTAAAAAGTCATTTATTACAGCTGATGTATCTCTTGCACCAACAAATCCTATTTTCTTTTCTTCATTTGCAAATTCCATATCACTAGTTGTTACAAGTGAAGCTAGTGCACCTGCTAAAAATCCTGCTTCATTTTGCTTATAAGTCATAGAATATACATTTTGTAAATCGTATTCATCATAATTTACATCAGTATCATAAACTATATATTTTTTGTCTTGATAAAGCTCAGCTGTATTTTCAACGTGTTCTTTCATATCCCAACCACCAGTTATTATAACATCAGCATCTGATTCTGACGCATCTATCAAAGATGGTTCAAATTTACTTTGGTCAAATCCCATCTCAACAACTTCAACTTCTACTTTATCAGAAAATTGACTCTTTATTTTTTCAATACCAGCATTTGCAGAGTCGTTAAATCCTTTATCACCTAAAGCTCCAGTTACTAATAATTTAACTTTTACTTTATCTGATGAAGTTTCATTAGATGCACTTTCTTCATTATTTGATGAACAACCAACCATCATACTAACACTAAGCCCCATAGCTAAAAAAGATGCAATTATTTTTTTCTTAAACATTTTAATCTTCCTCCCTGTTGTAATAAAAAATTTCATTAATGTTTTTAAGTAAATCTTTATATTCATCAAAACTTAATTTATCTTCATTTAAATAAAGTTTTGAGTAATTATTCTCAAGTAAATCTATAACAGTTTTCGTGAAATACTTCATTGGAAGTATATAGGCTAAATCATAATTATCAGTCCTAAAATTATCTCCGTGAATTCTTCCATAAAACCCTGCTACTCCTATTTGAACTGTTGGAAGTATATATGATAAATCTCCTATATCTCCACTTGCAAACGAGTGACAATTCCTTAAAATTTTATCTTCTGACACAAACTCTAAGATATTTTTTTCTAAAATATCAGTTAAGTTTTTGTCTTGAACTAAAGGCAAGTATCCCCCATTATTTATTATTTCAAGATCACAATTTATAGAAAGTGCTCCACCTCTTAAAGCTCTATCTATTTTTTTGTTAGTCTCAACTATCGAATCAACAGTTTTTCCTCTTATATACATATCTATTTCAATTAAATCTGGTACACTATTTACAGTAGTTCCTCCATTTGTTATAACATAGTGAACCTTTATTTTATCTTCTTCTTTAAATGTTTCTCTAAGATATGAAATTGCATTTAAAGCAACGTTCGCTCCATTTAGTGCATTAACTCCTTCGTGAGGATTAAGTCCTGCGTGAGCTGACGTTCCAATAAATCTTATTTTTTTGCTTAAAAATCCATTCAAACTAGAATTTAACTCACAAAAATATGGAGTATCAGTAGGCATAGTATGACAAGATAATACTAAATCAATATCATCAAAAACTCCAAGAGTTATCATCTCTTGTTTTCCAGACATATAAGTAATTTTTTTATTTTTTATTAAGTTTTCTCTATAAGAAAAATCACCATACTCTTCTGCTGGAGTTGCAATAAACGATATTTTTCCACCAAGATTTTCTAATATATTCAATTTTTTTAAAGCAATAAACGTTCCAAGCATAGTACCAATTTGCGCATAATGTCCACAGTTGTGTGCACAATTATCTTTTTTACCTAAATATTCATGATTAGTAGTTGGTACAGAATCTAACTCACATAAAAGCGCTATATGAGGTCCTTTTTTACTTGATGAAATAGTTGCTTTAATTCCAGTTATAGCTAAATTACTTTGATATTTTATATCATATTTATCAAGTATTTTACAAATCTTTTCATTAGTTTCAAATTCTTTAAAACCAAGTTCAGGATTTTTAAAAATATCTTCTGCTAAATCTATAAATTCTTTATTTATAGACTCTATAATGTCTATTATTTTGCTTTTCATAAAATCCTCTTTTAACGAATATTTTTTTATATTTTTATTTTTTTATTCCTACAAAAGTCTATCATAATTTATTACATTTTTCAATATTTTTTGACTTTATAAAATTTAGTATTTAATAAAAATAAAAAACCCCCTTAAAATACATTTAAGAGGGCTTATATTACTCAAAATTTATACTATTAAATGAAGGATAAAAATTAAAATCAACGTAACCACTATAAAGATTTTTTGATGTGTCATTATCAAAAACTAAAATAGAGTAATTATTATCTTTAAACTCTGCTAATAGTACAATTTTATCATCTTTAATATAAAAATTGTGAATACCAAAACTATAATTATAATTATCTTCATCTAGATACATTATATCTGGAATTTTAACATCAGCAGTTTTAGTAGAATTATTATCTAAGTCTATAGATACAAATTTTAAGTTAGTACGTACTACTTCATCCATAAAAACTAATATTAATTTATTATCTTGTATTTTGTGATTAATTAAATTGTCTTCATATATTTTAGAGTCTTTTAAATATTTATCGTAAAAGTCTATCTTATCTAATTTATTGGTATTTATATCATACTTGTAAAGTATGTACTCGTCTTTTATTTGTTGAGTATTATTCTCTTCTTCATAACTTATTGAATTTACTAAAGTATACATACTATCTTTATAATAAAAGGTAGCAAAATAATTCGATAATTCTATTTTACTATTTTTACTAGAAACCTTTGTCACGTTCTTATTTTCTAGATCTATACAATATACATCATTTTTAATATAACTATCTTCACCAGAGTCATTATAATACTCATAACTAATAAGTATATATAGTTTACTCCCTTTTATATTTGATGATATTCTTGTATTACTACTATAATATTCTTCCTTATCAATATTAAATTCAAATTCATCTATTTTATTATTTTCTAAATTTTTTGTAACAATTTTTAATGTATAGTAATTATTTGAATCGTATAAATTGTCTATGCCCACAACTCCTTCAGTTTTACCATCAGAAAATCCATTTTCATATACATATCCTTTTAGATACTTAAATAAATCGCTATTTTCTTTTTTGTTAAATATATCATACGAATAAAATTCATTTGCATATTTTTCATAAGAAGCAGAAGAAATATTTTTTATAGATACGGAAGAATCTTTAATGCTCATTTCTCTAAAACTATAAGGATTATTATTAATTAAAGAGTCAATCTTTATATCTTTAAGATGTTTTTTATCTCCGCTAACATCAACTAAGCTAACATTTTTATTCAAATTATTATCATAAAAATAAATAGCAACATTACAAAGTAACATCAAACAAATAGGAATTATAATAAATAACTTCTTTTTCAAATAAATCATCTCCCTTCATCAAAAGTCTATTTTATTAATTAGTTTACTTGATACAAAAATACTTAATACTGATAAAAGCGATAAGTAAACTAAATGTATTATAAAAATAGGAATAATTCCCTTAAATTCAAATAAATATACATATAAAAATAAAGAAATAGGTATTAAAACTATAAAACTTAAAATTCCTATTTTTTTATTATAAAGACTAAATAAAGTACACATAAATATTACTGAAATAGCACAAACTACACCTAATATATTAATTATAAAGAAATCTTTAAATGTAAACATAATAGGAAAATTAAAATATGTTAAACTTATATTATAACCAAGCACATTATTTATAAATAACATACACATTAAACAAATCATAATTTGTATAAATGTAAGTGTATAAATGATATTTAAAACTACTAAAAATTTTGAAAAGAATATATTCATCTTATTTTGAGGAATTAAGTATAAAATATAGGCAGTTTTTTCCTTAAAATAAAAATCTCTATACCAAATAATAATTCCATATATTAATATTAAAAAAATAAATATTACAAACACTACATTAAATAAATTTGTTATATTAATTATAAAGCTATCATTAACACCAACCATTGATTTTAATAAATTTATAGCTTCTATAAAATCAAAATTTCTAACATTTGTATAAGTAAAAACCTTAAAAGTAAATATAAATAAATTACATAAAATAAGCCCCAAAATTAGTAAAAGGTATGGCTTTTTTATTCTTTTAAACTCAATGTCATAAAGTTCTATAATATTATTCACCCTTATATACCTCCCTCATTTTATCAATTATTGATTTACCTTCTTTTTCTCTTACCTCTTCTGCATTAAATTTAAGCGCTACATTACTATTGTTTATCAAGTAAACATCATCAACTATACTTTCAATTTCTTTTATCTCGTGTGTAGTTATTATTATAGCTTGATTATCGTCAATGTATTTCGTCATTACTTTGATAAATTCTTCTCTTTTAAAAACATCTATTCCTAAAAATGGCTCATCTAAAAGTATATATTTTGAGTTTTGTGAAAATCCAATTATTATCTTAACTCTTGCTCTATTTCCTCTTGATAGTTTTGATATATAAACATCATCAGTTAACTCAAACATACTAAGCATCTCATAAGCTTTTTCGTCTGACCAATTTTTATAAAACTTTTTCATAAACTCAAAAGTTTCTTTAATAGTTAAATTAGGAAAGTTAATATCAACATCTGGTACAAAAGAAATTTTGTCAAGTACTTTATGACTTAGTTTTTCCCCATCAATTAATATCTCTCCATCATTTAGTCTTAAAAGCCCACAAATAGCCTTTAAAAGTGTTGATTTTCCAACTCCATTAGTACCTAAAATACAAGTTATTTTTCCTTCTTCAATATTAAGACTTAAATCTTTTAAAACTTCTTTTTTACCATATTTTTTACTAATATTTTTTACCTCTATCATAGTACCTCCTATTTTTATATTAATTTCATTTTTTAAATATATTAACCTTAAATTTTTATGAGTCTTCCTAAACTTTTGTAAAAATTTTTTACTGTTTAACTTCTATATTTGTTATATCAGAATAAAATGGATATTTCCTCCCCGTTTTATAATTTATTAACCTATTAATATTTTACTTTTATAAATTTCTATAATGTTGAAAGTCACATTTTTTAGTAGTTATTGTTTAATATTTTTGTTTATTATTTAGGTTTCATTTTAATAATTTTCATTTATTATTTTTATTATTTCTTCTTTTTTTACATCTATTGATTTCATCTCTTTTAAAAAACTCCCTAAAGACTCTTTAATAAATTCTTCTCTTATTAAATTTAATATCTCTACATCATCAGTAATTTTACTTTGTTGATTTTTAACTGTTTTTATTATTCCCATAGCTTCCATCTCCTTATATGCCTTTTGAACTGTGTTTGGATTTACATTAACACTTACTGCAAATTCCCTTCTTGATGGTATTGTATCCCCTACCTTTAAATTTCCCTTTATTATTTCTATTTTGAAATGTTTTATTATTTGAATATAGATAGGTTCATTACTATTTAGTAAAATAAATATCACCTCCTGTACTACTCATATGATACACTTACAACTGTATTATATGAGTAGTACACTTATAAGTCAAGTGATTTTTTAACTTTTTGCTATTTTTTTAATAAAAAAAGCCTTCAATAAAAAAAGCCTTCGATTAAAATCGAAAGCTCTTTATTAAAATCCAAGTGGTATTCCAGCGCTTACCCAAGCTATAAATAATATACTCCAAGTAATTAAAAAAGTCATAGAATATGGAAGCATCATAGATATTATAGTACCTATACCTGCTTTTTTGTCATATGCTTGAGCAAAAACTATTATCATAGCAAAATAACTCATAAGTGGTGATATTATATTAGTTGAGCTATCTGCTATTCTATATGCTGCTTGAACAACATCAGCACCTATACCAAGTTCTAAAAACATTGGAATAAATACTGGTGCCATTATAGCCCATTTAGCAGAAGCTGAACCCATAAATAAATTTATAAATGCTGTTATTAATATAAATCCTATTAATAAAGGTATTGTACCTATATTTGCTGATTTTAAAATCTCCGCCCCATTAACTGCTATTATTGTACCTAAATTAGTATAGTTAAAATATGCTATAAATTGAGAAGCAACAAATGCTAAAGTTAAATATCCACCCATACTACTCATAGCTTTTGATATATGAGATGCTACTTCTTTTTCATTTTTAACTGTTCCTGCTACTTTTCCATATACAACTGAAGGTACAAAAAATATTATTGCAAGAATAGGTATTAAACCATTCATTAGTGTTGAGTTATCTATTAGACTATCTAAAAAGTTGTCTTTTTCTAGATTTCTTAAGAATGAATTTGGCATAGCAATAAGAATAATTAAGCCGATTAATAATATAAATAAAGTTAAATTAGCAAATTTTAATGCTTTTTCCTCTTGTTCACTTATATTTTGAATATCTTTATTTACTACTGCATCACCTTCATACTTTCCAAGTCTTGGTTCTATAACTTTAGTAGTTATTATAGTACCAAGTAATGTTATAACAAAAGTTGATACAAACATAAATAAATAGTTTGCAGTTGCAGTTATATTAACTGTTGGATCTATTATTTTTGCTGCCTCATTAGTAAGTCCTGCAAGCATTGGGTCAATAGTTCCAACTAATAAATTTGCACTAAATCCTCCAGATACTCCAGCAAATGCTGCTGCCATACCTGCTAGTGGATGTCTACCATATGCCATAAATATTATAGCCCCAAGTGGAACTAATATAACGTATCCAGCATCAGATGCTACATTTGACATTATCCCTAAAAATACTGTCATTGGAACAACAAGCATAGGCGGAGTCATACTAACAACTTTTTTAAGAGATGTTCCTATATAACCAGAGCTCTCAGAAATTCCTATCCCAAGCATACCAACCAAAACAACTCCAAGTGGTGCAAAACTTGTAAAGTTTGTTACTGCATTTTCTAACATATACTTAAAGCCTTCCCCATTTAAAAGAGAAACCGCTTTTATAGTTTGAGTTTCAACATCTCCAGTTGAACGATTTATTATATCAGCAGTAACTGATAATCCCACTTTTTCAGCTACTCCAGATATTAATACTATAGCTAAACAAAATATAGCAAAAAGTGTTACAGGGTGAGGTAATTTATTCCCAGTAAACTCAATAAAGTCTAAAAACTTTTGTATAAAAGTTTTTTTCTCTAATGTACTACTTTTTTCACTCATACTATTCCTCCCTTAATTAACGTTTTAACAAATATAAATCCTAATTATAGAATATACAATTTACTACACATTGTCAATTATTTTTTAAATATTATAAATTATGAATTTTTTTATTTTATTTTTGCAAAATTATATCATTAATCTTATAACATAGTATTGTATTTTTATTAAAAATTATAAATATATTTTTAGTATATTAAAGTTTTTATTGCAAATAATTATAATATACCTTAAAAAAGGAGGCAAACTATGGGTATCATATATAATATAGCAGTAGTATTAGTTTTAGTAGGAGCTGTTAATTGGGGACTTGTTAGTTTATTTAAGTACGATTTAGTCGCTGCTGTTGCAGCAGGTGGTGGTCAATTTGGAAATGTAAATTCCATAAGTAGAGTAGTTTATGGTCTTGTTGGACTGGCATCAATATATCTTATAGTTCAAAATTTACTATTTATGTTCTAAATAAAAGTCACTACATATGTAGTGACTTTTTTATAGTTTTATTTTATTTAAAATATCTGTTTTCTTTTCAATCTTTGCTTTACTTATTATATTTTCTATGTTTTTTGTTAAGGCTTGTTCTTTTAGTATTTGAATTATGTCCCCTTTCACTTCTTCAAAAGGAGTTTGTCCTTGATTTTTATCAGTTAATTTTATTATATGATATCCATACTCAGATTTTACTATTTCTGATACTTCATCTTTTTTTAGAGAAAACGCAGCTTCTTCAAATTCAGGTACCATTTCGCCTTTCCCAAAATAACCTAAATCCCCACCTTTTGAAGCAGACCCTGGGTCATCAGAGTTTTCTTTGGCTAGTTTTGCAAAATCTTCTCCATTATTTATTCTTTTTAATATATCTTCTGCCTTTTTCTTAGCTTTTTCTATTTCTTTTTTAGAAAGCTCTTTACCATTATCATCAGTAGTAGATATCAATATATGAGATGCTTCAACTTCATCTACATAAAAATCTTTTTTATTTTTTTCGTAGTATTCTTTTGCCTTATCATCTGTTATTTTAGTATTATCTAAAAAGTTTTTTTGGTAATTATCTAGTGCTAACTTTTCTTCTTCTTGTCGTTTTATAAAACTTTCATCTATTCCTATTTCTTTTAAATTCTTTTCATATTCTTTGTCTTCTTTTATAGCTTTATTAACTTCTTCTACCTTTTTATTTACTTCTTCTTCCGTTGGAAGTAAATTTTTATTTTTAGCTTCATTATATATTAATTCAACATTTATTATTTGCTCTAATGTCATTTCTTTTACTTGTTCTTCAAATGTCTTACCTTTTTCAATCTCTTGTTTCCATATATCACTACTTCCATAAATACTTTCTATTGCCTGCTTTTGAATCATTAAATTTTTAGTATAATAATCCACAGTTATATTATTTCCATTAACAACTGCAACAACTTCATCACCACTTAAAGATTCTTTACTAGTACAACCAACAGAAAATACTGTAATTAAAAAAGTTAATAATAAGCTTTTTAATATTTTCATAATTTTCCTTCCTTATATCCTTATATGATTGTTTTGATTAGATAATTCTATCATTTTATAAATTAATTATCAAGTTATAACATAAAAGTATTATTATAT
>CALWPP010000021.1 GCA_944383455.1 uncultured Peptostreptococcaceae bacterium | reverse complement strand
TGAAGGAATAAAACTTATAACAAAATAGATAACATATATAAGAACCGTAGGAACTACGGGGATAGCCTGTGGAGAATTAATAAGACATATTTTAAATATGCAAAATTCTAAGAAGCAGGAACCTCGCGACTTTAGTCGTGAGAGGTTCAGACAAAAACAATATCAATGATAGATGCATATGATGCAGGATATATAAACAAAGACTTAGAAAAGATAGTTGGTCTTCAAACTGATGCACCATTAAAAAGAGCTGTTATGCCATTTGGTGGAATCAGAATGGTTGAGACTGCTTGTAAGTCTTATGGATTTGAATGTGATAGTGAAATAAGTGAAATATTTACTAAATATAGAAAAACTCACAACCAAGGAGTATTTGATGCTTATACTTCAGAAATGAGAGCTGCTAGAAAATCAGGAGTTATAACTGGTCTTCCAGATGCTTATGGTAGAGGTAGAATAATAGGAGACTATAGAAGAGTTGCTCTTTATGGAGTTGATAGATTAATAGAAGATAAAATAGCTCAAAAAGACTCTTTAGAAGTTTCTACTTTAGATGAAGCAACAATTAGACTTAGAGAAGAAATATCTGATCAAATAAGAGCATTAGAAGCATTAAAAAGAATGGCTCAAACTTATGGATATGATATATCAGGTCCTGCTACAAACTCAAAAGAAGCTGTACAATGGTTATATTTTGCATACTTAGCTGCAATAAAAGACCAAAATGGAGCTGCAATGAGTATAGGTAGAACTTCTACGTTCCTTGATATATATTTTGAAAGAGACTTAAAAAATGGAACAATAACTGAAGAAGAAGTTCAAGAATTAATGGATCACTTTGTTATGAAGTTAAGACTTGTTAAATTCTTAAGAACTCCAGATTATAATGAATTATTCTCAGGAGATCCAACTTGGGTAACAGAGTCAATAGCTGGTATGGGACTTGATGGTAGAACATTAACTACTAAAAACTCATTTAGAGTTTTAAATACTTTATATACATTAGGACCATCTCCAGAACCAAACTTAACAGTTTTATGGTCAACTAGACTTCCAAAAGGATTTAAAGATTTCTGTTCAAAAGTTTCAATAGATACAAGTTCTGTTCAATATGAAAATGATGATTTAATGAGTCCATATTGGGGAGATGATTATGGAATAGCTTGTTGTGTTTCTGCTATGAGAATAGGAAAGCAAATGCAATTCTTTGGAGCTAGAGTTAACTTAGCAAAAACTCTACTTTATGCAATAAATGGTGGAGTTGATGAAAAATCAGGAGCACAAGTTGGTCCAAGATTTGAGCCTATAACTTCAGAATACTTAGACTATGATGAAGTTATGAGAAAGTTTGAACCATTTACTGATTGGTTAGCAAATCTTTATGTAAATACATTAAATGTAATTCATTATATGCACGATAAGTATTCTTATGAAGCTTTAGAAATGGCTCTTCACGATAGAGATGTATTTAGAACTATGGCTTGTGGTATAGCAGGGCTTTCAGTTTGTGCAGACTCATTATCTGCTATAAAATATGCTAAAGTTAAGACTATAAGAAATGAAGCTGGTGTTGCAGTTGATTTTGAGATAGAAGGAGATTATCCAAAATACGGAAATGATGATGATAGAGCAGATGAAATAGCTGTATACTTAGTAGAAAGCTTTATGAATAAAGTAAGAAAGAACAAAACTTATAGAGATGCTTATCATACTCAATCAGTTCTTACAATAACTTCAAACGTTGTTTATGGTAAGAAAACTGGAAATACTCCAGATGGAAGAAGAGCTGGTGAACCATTTGCACCAGGTGCAAACCCAATGCACGGAAGAGATAATAGTGGGGCTTTAGCATCACTTAACTCTGTAGCTAAACTTCCATACGAGCACTCTCAAGATGGTATATCTAATACTTTCTCAATAGTACCAGGTGCTTTAGGAAAAGATAAGGCAGAAAGAATAAATAACTTAACTGCTATGATGGATGGATATTTTGGAAAAGGAGCTCATCACTTAAATGTTAACGTATTTGATAGAGCTACTTTAGAAGATGCTATGGAACATCCAGAAGAATATCCACAACTTACTATAAGAGTTTCAGGATATGCTGTTAACTTTATAAAATTAACTAAAGACCAACAGTTAGACGTTATAAATAGAACATTCCACGGAAAAATGGCTTAGTTTAAAATAGATAAAAAAGGGTGTAGGCTTTGCTTACACCTTTTAAAAATTTATAAAGGAGAAAATTTATGTTAAAAGGAAGAATTCATTCAGTAGAAACTTTTGGGACTGTTGATGGACCAGGAATTAGATATATTTTATTTATGCAAGGATGTCCACTTAGATGTAAGTATTGTCATAATAGAGATACTTGGGACAAAAACGATGGAAAAGATATTACAGTTGATGAAGTTATAAGTAGTGCACTTAAATACAAATCTTATATGGACCACTCTGGTGGTGGAATTACTATTTCTGGAGGAGAAGCAACGCTACAACCTGAATTTGTAGCTGAAGTTTTCAGAAGATGTAAACAAGAAGGAATTCATACTTGTCTTGATACTTCTGGATTTGTAGATGTAGAAAAAATAGAAAAAGTTTTAGACTATACTGATTTAGTGTTACTTGATATAAAACATATGGATAATGAAAAAAGTAAAGAATTAACTGGAGTTACAAGTGAAAAAGCTATAAATCTTGCAAAACACCTAGAAAAAAGAAATATAAAGGTATGGATAAGACATGTTTTAGTTCCAACTATAACTGATGATACTAATAATCTAGAAGAACTTGGGAAATTTGTAGCAAGTCTTAATAATGTAGATAGATTTGAACTTTTACCATACCATTCAATAGGAGTTCATAAGTGGGAAAATATGGGACTTGATTATGAACTTAAAAATATAGAAGATGCAACTGATGAAGATTTAAATCATGCAATAGATATAGTGGAAAAATTTGGTGCAAAAGTATTTAAAAAATAATTTTAAAGGAAACCTTTTCGGGTTTCTTTTTATGTTATTTATTTTGTATATTTACTAAATTATTTAACTAGCAGTATACAAAATTACATATAAATTAAGAACAATATAGACTAAGATATAAATAGACACAATAAAACAAAACTAGTTAAAATTCTTCGAAGGATAAAAAAATAAATTTATAGAATTATAAAGCATTAAATTAAAAGGGGGATTTTAAATGGTAGAGTTTTTTATGGAGAATAAAAATTTATTTATTAAATTAAAAATGACAGAACTTGACCACCATATAACTACTGAACTTAGAGAAGAAATTGATTATATTATAGACAATAATCAAGTAAAAAATATAGTTTTTGATTTCAGTACTGTTAGATTTATGGATTCATCAGGTATTGGAGTTATAATTGGTAGATATAAAAAGGTTTGTATCGATGGTGGTAAGGTAGATATAATAAATGCTAATGATAGAGTTAAAAAAGTTTTTAACTTATCTGGAATGAATAAAATAGTAAATATTTATGACGAAAAAACTGAAGCTATAAGCTCTTTATAAGGGGGAAAAGTTATGAATAATGTTATGGAAGTTAAGTTTTTAGCTAAATCTGAGAATGAAAGTCTAGCAAGGGTTATATCAGCATCTTTTGCAGCTAAATTAGATCCAACATTAGATGAACTTGCAGACATAAAAACTGCAGTTTCAGAAGCAGTTACAAATGCAATAATACATGGATATGATGAAGATGATACAAAATTTGTTTATATGAGATGTGAAAATAACGAGGATACAGTAAAGATTGTTATAGAAGATAGAGGTAATGGAATAGATGATGTTAAGGTAGCTATGCAACCTCTTTATACATCAAAGCCAGAACTTGAAAGGTCTGGAATGGGATTTACTGTTATGGAAAGTTTTATGGATTATGTAGCAGTATGTTCTATAAAGGGTGAAGGAACTAAAATTGTGATGACTAAAAAGATAAGTTCTCCTAGATAAACTCAAAAGGGATAGAGGTTTTATTATGGGTATAACTGCGAAAAAAGAAAAAAATGTACTTCTTAGTCACGAGGAAACTTTAGAATTAATACAGAAATCTCAAGAGGGAAATAATGAAGCAAAAGAAGTATTAATTTCTAGTAATTTAGGTCTTGTTAGAAGTGTTGTATCTAAGTTTTTAAATATAGGATACGAAAGAGACGATTTATTTCAATTAGGGTCTATCGGACTTATAAAGGCTATTTATAAATTTGACCCAAAATTTAATGTTAAATTTTCAACTTATGCTATTCCAATGATTTTAGGCGAGATAAAAAGATATCTAAGAGATGATGGAATGGTTAAAGTTTCAAGGTCATTAAAGCAAATTGCAATAAAAGCAAAAAGTGTTAGTGAAATATTAAGTAAAAAATTGGGTAGAGAACCTAGCATTGATGAAATTGCAAAGGAATTAAATGTTGAAAAAGAAGATTTAGTAATGGCTCTTGAATCTAATGTTTCAGTTGAGTATTTGCATGGAGTAATTCATGAAGAAGAAGGAGCTCCAATTTGCTTAATAGACAAAATTAGCCAAAAAGGAGAAGACGAAGAAGATAAGGTTGTTCAAAATCTTTTATTAAAAGAAGTACTTGGAAAACTTGATAAAAGAGAAAGACAAATTATAATGCTTAGATATTTTGAGGATAAAACTCAAAGTGAAATCGGGGAAATGCTTGAAATTTCTCAAGTACAAGTTTCAAGAATAGAAAAGAAAGTATTATCAAAATTAAAATCATACATAACTTAACTAAGATAAACCTTTAATTTAATTATTAGAGGTTTATTTTTTTTATTTAAACAAATAATAAAAAAAGGAGGAGAAAATGAAAGATATTTATTTAATTCCTAAAAAAGAAAATATATTTCAAATATCAACAAAAAAACTTTATCTAGGAGATATATATAAAGTATACCCTTCAATTTATGAAAAAGATATTAAAAATATTTTGATAAGAACTTATGAAAAGAATGAAGAAGCTTATGATGTTATTCATTTAGGAGAAGTAATAGACAAGATAAATAATTTTAATAAAGACTTTAACATAACTTTTTTAAAGCTTGATGATATTATAATTTATTTTGATTTTGGTAAAAAAGATAAAACTAAATATTTAAGAGTATTAGTAACATCTATAATAGTTTTTATTGGTTCTATTATGGGGATTATGAATTTTCATGCAGATGTTAATATGATACATTCTCAAACCAATATGGTAAGTGCTATAACTAAAAATCCAACTAAATACCTCCCTTATTTTCAAATTCCATACACTATTGGAATTGGAATAGGTGTATCACTTTTTTTTAATAAATTTATTCCAAATTACAGTAAAGATGAACCAAGTCCACTTGATTTAAAAATGATTTCTTTAAATAAGGAAATAGAAGGTCAATTAAAATCTAGGAAAAAATGAAAATATTAATACTTATAATTTGGGGCTTATCATCTGGAATAATGGTTGGAGCTGGAGTCATTTCACTTTTAGTATTAGTTGGGGTAATTCCTAGAATGGCTCAAATTGGAAAGACAAGCAATTATATAACTTTTTATGAAAAAATATTAGTTTTAGGAGCTATTTTTGGTTCACTAATATCTATTCAACAGATAAAAATAAATTTAGGTGTTACTTCTTTAGTTATTTTAGGAGTTTGTTATGGAATTTTTATTGGATTTTTAAGTTCAGGACTTACCGAGGTATTAGATTATATACCCACAATATCAAGGCGACTTAAAATTCCTTCTCTTTATTTGAAATATATCATAATATCTTTGATAATTGGAAAGGTTATAGGTTCTTTTGTTGGTTGGAATATAATAAAAGGAGGCTAATTTATGGATTACAAAAAATATGTTGACAAAATAAGTCCAAAACCAACTTATTTAAAAAACTATGCTTTTGCATTTTTGTTTGGAGGACTTATATGCACAATAGGTCAGGCAATAAATGAACTTTATTTAAGGTATACAACTCTTGATAAATTAGATGCATCAGGTGCAACTTCAATAACTTTAATATTAATAGGTGCATTTTTAACTGGTATTGGAAAATATGATTTAATAGGAAAAAGAGCAGGGGCAGGTTCTAGTATTCCAATAACAGGATTTGCAAATTCAATAGTATCTCCTGCAATGGAGTACAAAAGAGAAGGATTTGTGCTTGGAGTTGGAGCTAATTTATTTAAAATAGCAGGGCCAGTTTTAGTTTATGGAATTGGTTCATCTATAATATGTGGTTTTTTATACTATATATTTAATCTTTTGTTTTAAGGAGATGAAATTATGGCGATTAATAGAATTGGAAAAAGAACTGTTAAGCTAAAAAATAATCCAACTATAATTTCGGCGACATCAATAGTAGGTCCAAAAGAATCTCAAGGACCTTTAAAAGATTATTTTGATATTTTACTTGATGATGATTTATTTGGAGAAAAGTCTTGGGAACTTGCAGAAAGTAAAATGATTCAAACTGTTATGAAAGAAACTGCCAAAAAAGCAGGAAAAAACTTAGATGAGATAGATTTTATGATTGGAGGGGACCTAATAAATCAAATTCTACCATCATCTTTTGCTGCAAGAGAGCTTAGTATTCCATTTTTAGGGATTTATGGAGCTTGTTCTAATATGGCTGAGGGAATGTGTATTTCTTCGATGCTTATTGATGGAGGGTTTGCAGATTATATTTTATCTGGAACATCAAGTCATTACTGTACTGCAGAGAGGCAATTTAGATATCCTCTAGAACTTGGAAATCAAAAGCCGATGACTGCACAGTGGACTGTAACTGGTTCTGGGTGTGTGTTAGTTTCTCCTAACAAAAAAGGTCCTAAAATAAAGTATTTAACTATTGGAAAGGTAATTGATAAAGGGATTGATGACCCAAATAATATGGGAGCAGCTATGGCACCTGCTGCTGTTGATACTATTTACTCTTACTTTGATGATACTAAAGACGACCCAAATAGTTTTGATATAATTGCAACGGGAGACCTTGGAACTTTAGGAATGCAAATAACAATAGATTTTTTAAAAGAAAAAGGACTTGATATATCGAAAGTTTATACAGATTGTGGAGTAGAAATCTTTAACTTAAAAGAACAAGACGTACATTGTGGTGGAAGTGGGTGTGGATGTTCTGGAAGTGTTTTTGCTGGATATATTTATAAGAAATTAATAAATAAAGAATTTAACAAGGTAATGCTTGTGTCAACAGGTGCTTTATTGTCTCCAACTAGTACACTTCAAAAGCAAACTATACCATCTATTGCACACGCTGTAATTATAGAGAATGATTAGGAGTGATGAATTTGTTTTTAGTTTTTTTAAAAGTATTTTTAGTTGGAGGACTAATTTGCTTGATTGCTCAAATAATGCTTGATTACTTTAAAATTCAAACTCCGTATATAATGGTAACTTATGTTACAACTGGAGTAGTTTTAACTTTCTTAGGAATTTACGATAAAATAGTTGATTTTGGTGCATCAGGTGCGACAGTACCAATAATAGGGTTTGGATACGTACTTGCAAATGGAGTTAAAAGAGCAATAGTTGAAGATGGATTTTTGGGGATTTTTACTGGTGGAGTAATTGCCGCATCAGGAGGAATTGCAGCAGCAGTATTTTTTGGATATGTAATGGCAGTTATTTTTACTCCAAAAGCTAAACCTTAAATATTTTTTTAAATAATAGCTCGTACGAGCTATTATTTTTTGTTTAAAAATTTTTGTAAAAGGTTTATAATATTATTATTTAAAGGAGGGTTTTTATGGATTTTTTAAAAATATTACTACTTGCAATTATAGGTGGTATTATAGGATATATAACTAATGTTATAGCTATAAAACTTATATTTAGACCTATTGAACCAGTAAGATTACCTATTATAAATAAAGAGTTCATTGGTCTTATTCCAAAAAGGAAAACTGAAATTGCAAAAAATATAGGAAAAATTATAGAAGATGAATTTTTATCCGTTGAAGATTTAATAAAAAAAGCTATAACTGAAAAAGATAAAGAAGATATACTTTTTTATATAAAGTTTAGAATAGAAAAAGTTGTTGATGAAAAGATATCTCAATCTCCATTTGGATTTATGGGAATAAGTAAGGTTGTAAATGATTTTATATCAGAACATATTGATGAAGAGTTAAAAGATGGTATTGATGAACTTAGTAATGAACTTATAACTAAAGCTAGTGAAAGAATAAATATAAGTCAAATGGTTGAAGATAAGATAAATGAACTTGATTTATATAAATTAGAAGAAATAATTTTATCAATAGTAAAAAAAGAACTTAAGCACAT
The DNA here is from genome assembly GCA_944383455.1 of uncultured Peptostreptococcaceae bacterium. Classification (GTDB taxonomy): domain Bacteria; phylum Bacillota; class Clostridia; order Peptostreptococcales; family Peptostreptococcaceae; genus JAGHEK01. The sequence goes on along the minus strand of CALWPP010000021.1, from coordinate 11,624 downwards.
TGAAGTTCTTGGACTTATTCTTGGATTTTTTATAGGTATAATTCAAGGAATAATTGTAATACTATTATAAAATAGTACTTGACATAAAATTAATAATTAAATATAATTATTAGTAATTTACTTAAAATATAAAAGCTATGAAGAGGAAAAGTAAAATAGAACCGATTACTAGAGATGATAAGCCTTAGGCTGAAAGCTTATCTTAAAACGACTATTTGAAAACTACCTTGGAGCAGAATATTAGTAGCTTATGTGAAATTATTCGGTTGACTACCTTATAGTCTTTTCAAGAGGATACAAAGTGTATCAACTTGGGTGGAACCGCGATTATATCGTCCCAAATGTATTATTTGGGGCGTTTTTTAATTTAAAAATATAAAAAGGAGAAAAACTATGATAAAAGTTACTTTAAAAGATGGTTCAATTAAAGAATTTGAAAATGAATTATCTGTAATGGATGTTGCAAAATCTATAAGTGAAGGTCTTGCAAGAAATATTTTATCAGCTTCAGTTGATGGAAAAGTTGTAGGACTTGACTATATTATTACTAAAGATTGTGAAATAAATTTATTTAAGTTTGAAGATGAAGAAGGGAAAGATGTTTTTAGACATACTTCTGCACATATACTGGCACAAGCTATACAAAGATTATATCCAGAAGCTAAATTTGCAATAGGACCAACTGTTGAAAATGGATTTTATTATGATATAGATCTTGATTATAGATTAACTAATGATGATTTAGAAAAAATAGAAAAAGAAATGAAAAAAATAGCTAAAGAAGATATAAAAATTGAAAGATACGAACTTGAAAGAAATGAAGCTTTAGCTTGGGCAAAAGAAAACAACGAAATATATAAAGTTGAATTAATAGAAGCTTTGCCAGAAGGAGAGGTAATTTCTTTTTATAAGCAAGGAGATTTTACAGACCTTTGTAGAGGTCCTCATCTTACATCAACTAAGAAGGTAAAGGCTATAAAGTTACTTAGCGTAACTGGAGCTTACTGGAGAGGGGATGAGAAAAATAAAATGCTTCAAAGAATTTATGGTATAACTTTTGAAAAGAATAAAGATTTAGAAGAATACCTTCATTTACTTGAAGAAGCTAAAAAAAGAGACCATAGAAAATTAGGAAAAGAATTAGAGCTTTTCTTTATGCCTGATGAAGGTCAAGGCTTCCCACTTTTCTTACCAAAAGGAATGGAACTTAAGAACGAGCTTTTAAAATTCTGGAGAGAAATACACAGGGAAAATAATTATGTTGAGATAGAAACTCCAATAATACTAAATCAAAAACTATGGGAAACTTCAGGACATTGGTATCACTACAAAGAAAATATGTATACAGTTGATATAGATAATGAAATGTATGCTATAAAGCCTATGAACTGTCCAGGAGGTATGTTATTTTATAAATCAAAACCACATTCATATAGAGAGCTTCCAATAAGAGCTGCTGAAATTGGTAGAGTTCATAGACACGAATTATCTGGAGCGCTTCACGGGCTTATGAGAGTTAGAGCATTTACTCAAGATGATGCACATATATTTATGCTTCCAGAACAAATAAAAGATGAGATAAAAAATGTTGTAAATTTAATAGATAAAGTTTATAAAACTTTTGGATTTGAGTATCACGTTGAACTTTCAACAAGACCAGAATCATCAATTGGAACTGATGAAGAATGGGAAATAGCAGAAAATGGACTTAAAGAAGCTTTAGAAGAATTAAATCTTGATTATTTAGTAAATGAAGGTGATGGAGCATTTTATGGTCCAAAGATAGATTTTAAATTAAAAGACTGTTTAGGAAGAACTTGGCAATGTGGAACTATACAACTTGATATGCAACTTCCACAAAGATTTGATATAAATTATATAGGTCAAGACAATGAAAAGCACAGACCAGTAATGATACACAGAGTTGCATTTGGAAGTATCGAAAGATTTATTGGAATACTTATAGAACACTATGCAGGAAAGTTCCCAGTTTGGTTATCTCCAGTTCAAGTTAGAATACTTCCTATATCTGATAAGTATAATGATTATTCAAATGAAATAAGACAAAAATTATTTGATAGAGGAATAAGAGTAGATATAGACGATAGAACAGAAAAAACTGGATTTAAGATAAGAGAAGCTCAACTTCAAAAAATACCTTATATGCTTATAGTTGGTGAAAAAGAAGAGTCTGATAAGACTGTATCAGTAAGGTCAAGAGACAAAGGGGAAGTTGGAAGTATTTCAATAGATGAATTTATTGAAATGATAGTTAAGGAAATTGAAGAAAGAACAAATTGTTTATAATAAAAGACTAGATTTAATCTAGTCTTTTTATATGAAAAATTATATAGAATTAAATATACAAGTTAAATTTTTTATAAGCAATCTATTATTATATTCATTTGAGATACATACTCTAAAGAAAAACTCATCAAGAGCATAAAAAGAAGAACAATCCCTTATTATAATCTTTTCCTTTATTAACTTTTCTCTTAAAATATTTGCAGTTATTTTTTTTGATTTTATTTCACAAAGTATAAAATTTCCATTACTATTATAAACTTTTAAATCATTAATAGTGAATAAATTATTAATTAAATAATTTCTTTCTTTTTTAATAAATTCAAAAACTTTATTTATATAATTAAAATCATTAAACATAACTTCGCCCATAATTGATGCAAATATATTTATATTCCATAAATCAGTTTTTAAATTTATTTTTTCTTTTATACACTCATTTGATAAAAGTCCGTATCCAAGTCTAATACCAGGAGTAGAAAAGAATTTTGAAGTACCTCTAATTACAAATAATTTATCATATTTATCTACCAAATTTGTAGATGAAAAAGTTTTAGTATCTGTAAATTCTATGTAAGTTTCATCAATCATAACAAAAGAATTAGTGTTTTTTAGTATTTTTTCGATTTGTATATTATCAAAAACAAACCCTGTTGGATTATTTGGATTACATATAATTACTAAATCATAATTATTTTCTTTTATATTTTTTATTAAATCATCTATATCTATTTTAAATTCATTTTCTTTTTTTGCTATTAGTTTGTTAATACTACAATCTATTTTATTTAACTCATTTTCATACTCAGAGTATGTAGGATATAAAATAAGACTTTTTTTAGGATTTAAAGTTTTTATAAAAGAAGAAATAAGCTCAGTAGCACCAGAACCTAAAATTATATTTTCACTTTCACATTCACAGTAATTTGAAATAGAGTTTTTTAATTTAGTGTAATTTGGGTCTGGATAAATAGATACCAAATCGATATTTTCTATTAAATATTCTTTTGCTAGTTTTGATATTCCAAGAGGATTTATATTAGAACTAAAATCAAGTATTTCTTCTTTTAAAAATCCGTATTCTTTGCTTAATTCGTGTAAATTTGCTCCGTGATTTATCATTTTTACCACCTTTTTGTTTTTATTATATCATAGCTGAATAATTTAATCATTTTTTAAATAGAGATATTATCCATAAAAAATAAATCAAAATATGCCAAAAGGTGTATTTTTTTTATTATAAAACACTGTATTTACAAAAATTTATTATATCAATTAAATATTGTTTATTTTAAATAAATCTTATATAAAATATCTGAATTTTTGCAAGTTTTTTGTTTTTATTTACGAATTAATAATTGACTGAAGTTTTTTTGAGTTAGGAGGGAAGATTATTGGAGGATAAGGTAATAGTTAAACAAATAAAAAAGAAAAATCAGAAGGGAATGGAGTTTTTAATAGATACATACAACCCACTTATTACTTCAGTTGTAAGATATCATTTGGGAAAACTTAGTATGTATGAGCAAGAATGTATAAGTGATACCTTCTTTGCTATTTGGGATAATATAGAAGGATTTTGTGAAGATAAAAATTCATTTAAAAATTGGATATGTGCAGTAGCTAAATATAAAGCAATAGATTACAAAAGAAAATATTTAAATAAAATTGAAACTTCTACATTTGATGAAAATTATCTTTATATAGATAAAAATCTACTAAATATAGAAATTAAAGATGAAATAGAACAAATACTTAACTTTTTATCAAAAGAAGAAAAAGAAATATTTAAAAGATACTATATAAATGATGAAAATATAAACAATATAGCAAAAGATAAAAAGTTATCTGTTTCTAGTATATATAGTAAACTCTCAAGAGGAAGAAATAAGCTAAGAAAAATTTTATTAAAAGAAGGAGGAAAATGATTTGATAGACAAGTATAAATTATTAAATAATGAAAAAATTAATTTTGATAAGTATAGTGAATTAGAAACTGATAATGAAATTATAAAAAATATAGTCAAATCAAAAATAAAAAAATCATATACGTATAAACGAAAAAAAATGATTGCAAGTGTAGGATTACTGACTTTAGTTGGTCTTGTTACTTTAAGTGATAGAAACACTTGGGGATATGTTGAGAATTTTGTATCTCATATAGAAACATTTTTTAATAAAGAATATGATGAGTTTGATAAATATAAATTTGAAGGCAATAAGTCAATAACTAAAAATGGTCTAAAGTTTAACTTAGGTGATGTAATTATTGATGATAAAAGATTAATATTAAGTATTAGTTTAGACTATAGTGATTTTGACTTTGAAAAATATAAAATAACTAAAAAAGATTTAATAGAAGGTTTAACTCCGAGTACTCCAGAAGTAACTATAGGTGATATAGATTTTGGTGAGGTAGGGGGGAGTATGACACCTAGATATATCAAAAGAGAAGATAAAGTAGAATTTTTGATTATAGCAGATTTATACTCTATAGATACAGACTCTGATGGAATTCACGATACTGATATTGAAATACTTGATGAGCTTGAAAAAGGAAAAGATTATAATATGAAAATAAAGTTTAAAGATTTTTTTGTAGATAATGTTAGTAATTATGTAGAAGTAAATTCAATGTTAAATAATATAGGTGAATTTGAATTTAATACCACTATAAATGTATCTAACATATTAAATGACTTAAAAGTTGTTGAAGTTAATAAAGTTTTTGACATAAATGAAAATGGTATGGAATATAAACTTAAAATAGATGAAATTAGAATAACTCCACTATCAGTAAATGTTACAACTGAGATAATAGCAGATAATATGAATGATTATGATTTGGATATAGCTAAATATAATACACCAGTTTATGTGTTAGATGAAAATGGAGAAATGTTACTAGGTGGTGGAGGTGGATTAGTTAGTTCTAGATATTATCATTATTTTTTTGAATTAAAAGGAGATATAAAAAAGGCTACTGTAGTTGCTGTTGTAACAGTTCAAAGAGAAGATGATGAAAAACATTTTGACACAAAAGAGCTTTTTAGAGTAGAAGTAGATATTCCTTAGAATATACGAATATTTATTTATTATTTATAAGAAATATTCAAAAAATCTTAAATTTATGTTATAATAAAAATTATTAAGAATTTAAGGAGAAATTTTATGATAGATATAATGATATCTGAGGAAGAAATACAAAAAAAAGTAGTTGAACTTGCAAAAAAAATTCAAAAAGATTATGAAGGAGAAGAACTTTTAGTTGTTGGAATATTAAAGGGAGCTAACGTTTTTGTAGCTGATTTAATAAGAAAATTAGACTTAGATATAAAGCTTGATTTTATGAGTGTATCAAGCTATGGAAATTCAACTGAAAGTTCGGGTACTGTAAAAATAATAAAGGATTTAGATACAGATATAAAAGACAAAAATGTTTTAATAGTTGAAGATATAATTGACTCGGGTCTTACTTTAAATAATTTAGTTAAGGCTCTTGAAACTAGAAAACCAAAGAGTTTAAAACTTTGTACACTTTTAGATAAGCCTGAGAGAAGAACTTCTGATATATTTGTAGATTATGTAGGATTTGAAATAGAAGATAAATTTATAGTGGGATATGGAATAGATTGGGCAGAAAAGTATAGAAACCTACCATACATAGGTGTTGTAAGTCAATAAATTATTCTAAAAATTTAATATTTATATAAAAATACCGTTTCAATAGATTCGGTATTTTTATATTTTAGTGTTATACTAAATAAAAGGAGTGATTTTGTGAAAAACAAAAAATTTTTTATAGGACTGTCTATTTTTATATTGTTGTTTTCAGTAATTATTTTATTTAATAGCAAAAATAATAAATATACTAATAACGAAACTATAAATAAAAATAATATAGAAAAAAATAAAGAACTAAGTAGTAAAAATAATTCTAAGATAGAATTTTTAAAGTCTATAAAAGGTGTTAAAGCTAAAAATATTGAGCTTATAGGTAGTCCTGTTGGTTTAGACGGTGAGTTTTTAGTTCCAAGAGAAGCTATTTTAAATGGAGTTAATTATTTTTTTAAAAGAACAAAAAACGATAAAATAGATGATATTAATGTAGATATAGGAGAAGGTTATATTGATTTTAGTGCTGCTTATAAATTGAATGAAAACATAAAAACTCCAGTAATGATAAGAATATATCCCACTCTTGATGATAAAAAGAACTTAGTTTTAAATATTGATGAGGTAAGGTTTTTAGATTTAAAATTATACGATTGGCTTGTTGATTTTGGAGTTAAAAATATTATTAAAGACTTATTTTCTAATAATACTAATTTAAATATTGATTTTAAAGAGGGATTTGTTATTATATATAAGGAAAATTTTGATGAAATAACTTTAAATAAACTAAAGATAAATTCTGATTGTCTTATTATAGATATGTTTATAAATTTAGAAAAAATAATTTAAGAGGTGTTATTTTGAAAAATGTAGTAGTAATAGGTGCTGGACCTAGTGGAATGATGGCATCAAGTGTTGCATCTAATAAAGGACATAAAGTTACATTAATAGAGAAAAATAATAGAGTAGGTAGAAAAATAATTATAACTGGAAAAGGTAGATGCAATATAACTAATGATTGTGATATAGAAGAGTTAATTGATAATGTAACTACAAATAAAAAGTTTTTATATAGTGCTTTTTACACTTTCACAAATGATGATGTTAAAAATATGTTTGAAAATTTGGGAGTTAAACTTAAAACTGAGAGAGGAAATAGAGTTTTTCCAGTAAGTGATAGTGCACACGACGTTTCTGATGCACTTTTTAAAATGACTAAAAAGACAGGAGTAAATATACTTTTAAATACTAAAGTTACTAAAATAATTCAAAGAGATGGAAAAGTAGATAAAGTTATATTAGACAATAACAAAGAAATAAAATGTGATAGTGTAATAATTGCAACTGGTGGAATGAGTTATCCACGAACTGGTTCAACTGGAGATGGATATAAGTTTGCAAAAAATTTAGGACATACTATAGTAGATACTAAACCTTCTTTAGTGGGGATAGAAATAAAACAAAACTTTATAAAAGATTTAAATAAACTATCTTTAAGAAATATAAAAATAAATGTTTATAATAGTAAAGACAAACTAATTTATACTGATTTTGGAGAGATGGAATTTACTGAATATGGAGTTGATGGGCCTGTTATAAAATCTGCAAGTTGTATTATGAAAGATACAATAAAAGAAAATTATAAAATAATTGTTGATTTAAAGCCGGCTCTTAGTGAAGAAAAACTAGACATAAGAATCCAAAAAGATTTTAATAAGTATTCAAACAAAAAATTTGAAAATTCATTAGATGATTTACTTCCTAAAAAAATAATACCAATAATAATTAATTTAAGTGGTATAGATAGGAATTTAGTGGTTCATCAAATTTCAAAAGAGCAAAGAAAAAGTTTGGTTGATTTAATAAAGAATTTAACTTTAACAGTAAAAAAATTTAGACCAATTGATGAAGCTATAATAACATCTGGCGGAATTAAAGTGAGTGAGATAAATTCAAGTACAATGGAGTCAAAAATTATAAAAGGGTTATTTTTTGCTGGTGAAGTTATTGATGTTGATGCTTACACTGGAGGATTTAATCTTCAAATTGCATTTTCTACTGGATATTTGGCAGGTGAAAATTGCTAAAAATTACCTTGAATTAAAAAAATAAAGTTACACATAATACTATCAAGAAACAAATAAACTTAAAAAAAGGAAGGTAACTTTATTATGAATAATGCTAAAAATAATGCTAAACAAGCTTTAAATGCTATGAAATTAGAGGTAGCTAACGAATTAGGAATGACAAACTACGAACAAATGGATAAAGGAAATTTAACAGCTAGACAAAATGGTCAAGTTGGTGGAACTATGACTAAAAAATTAGTTGAAAAAGCTCAACAACAATTAGCTGGAAAATAAATTCAAATTGTATAATATAGTCCTTTTTGGAAATAATTAATATATATTTTTATAAAGGAGAATCGCTATGAATTTTGAAGAAATAAAAACAAGATTTATCAATGCAGATTTAGACGAAAAAATAAAGATATATACAACAACAGAAGGACTAACGGTAGCTCAGTTTAAAGAGCTATTAAAATATTATCCTATACAGCACTTATCAAAACTTGAAAAGGCTTTAGGATAAACAAAAAGTGTAGACTTTTAGTCTACACTTTTTAATTTATTTTTCTAACATAATTGTAAATTCTTTCATTTCCAAGCTCTATCTTGTCAGTTTCTAAATATTTTATTATACATTTAATATCTTCATTATTAAGATAATCTATTGGAATAGATAAATTACAATTTTTGTTATCTAAAAGAGTTTTTAATTCTATCTTTTGAGAAATACTAGTTTTTTCTTGAAATGATTTAATATTTTTATTTGACAAGTTGTTATTTTGAATATTTATTAATGCTTGTATGTAATCTGTGTATGATTTTTTGAAGTTGTTAGTTGATATAATTTCCTTATCTAAAATATTTTCTAAAGTTGAATTTGATAATATATTTTCTGCAAATTTGTCTGCTGTTAATTTTCCATTTATTATGCCTTTTTGGTATTTTCTAAGAATTTTTTTTGTGTGATTGTAAATTTTATTTCTTGTTTCTAAATCAAGATTTTCAATATACATTTTTTCACATCCCTTTGTAAATATTTAGTTTAATTTGATTATTGACAAGTATATAAAATATTATAATTGTGAAAAATCAAAATAAATAATATATAGGAGTGATATTTTGATAAATGGAATAATAAAGCTTTTTTATGCTGAAGTAGTTAAATCTAAAATAAATAAATTACCAAATTGTGAATATTCTATCAGAGATGAATGTAAAGATATCAATAATTTTACACTAAAAGTAGATAGTGTACTTACTAAAATATTAAGTGTATTAGGTCTACTTTTATTACTTTACTTTTCGTATAATATAAATAAAAGCTTAGGTATAACTATTCTTATTACATATATACTAGTTTATATCTATAAGTATATCTTAAAAAATAAAATAATAAATTGTATAACTGATATAAAGAGTAATATAGATATAAATAATAAAAGAATTTTTAATGAAAAAGTTAAGTCTGGTATAAATATTTTATCAATTATTTTACTTACTGGATTTATATCTGAATTTAATTGGGTATTATTTATTTGTTTTGTAATAGTTTTTTTATTTACTATAAAGAATATATATAGTAATATGAAGTAAATCTATAAATTAAGGGGGGATAAACTTGTACAAAAAAAACTATGATAAAGTAAAAAATTTAGTTGATATATCAGCGCTTGTAACACATTCTGTTGATTTTTTTAGTATAAAAGATAGAGTTATTGAAAAAATGCTAAATGTTGTACATCCAACTAAAGCATGTATAAATCTATTTTATGATAATAACTACGAGTATGCTTATTTAGTTTGTTCTGAGACTTTAGAAGTTATCCCAAAAATTTACCCTCCTAATAGTAAAATTGGTAGAAAAATAAAATTTAGTGAATATCCAAGTTATATTCATGAGTCTGTTTACAAAAAAAAGATAATAAGAGTTTATAATATAGATACTGATGAAAGTAATAATGATGAAAAAAATATAGCAAAAGAAGAAGGTTACTGTGGAAGAATAGTATTTCCACTTATTGTAAGTGATAAAGTAGTGGGATTTATGACTTGCTTTTTAGACAAAAATGATTTCTTAGAAGAGGAAGATATAGACTTTATATCATCTGTGGCATCTTTAATTAGTTTATCTATTCATATAACAAATAGAAATAAAGATACTGACATTTTAATAAAAAAACTCAGAAATTCAATTACTGCTATAAATGAAGCCACAAAAAAACTTTACTACAACAAAAATATAAATATATTTTTAGATGACCTTAGTAAAAAAGCTTGTCATATAACAAAAAGTATGGAATCTGCTATAGTAATAAAAAATAGTTCAAATAATAAGAAAATACTTAGTTTTTATAATAAAAATACAATAAACCAGAGTCATATATATCCTATAATGAGTTTTATAGAAAATAACGAAGAGCTAGGGAAATTTTTCAACGAAAGATACATATCAAAAAACATAGATACTCTTATATACTATAAACTTGAAGATAACGAACAAACAGTAGGATATATTATTTGTGCTAATTCCAAAAATTACACAGATGATGATTTAAATATACTTAGTATTTTTGCAAAACAATTAAATGTGGCTATGAAGCTCTTTGAATATAATTTAAAAGAAATAAATCATAAAGTTTTAACTAGTGAACTTGAGATATTAAATAGACAACAAAAATTTTTAATGGATAAAAAAACTATAAACAAATACAAAAAAGGAAAAATTGATTTTTATCATAAATCTGCAAAAGTTGTTGGAGGAGATTTTTATTATTGTGTGGAGTTTGATGAAAAACTTATTTGTATTGTGGCTGATGTTATGGGACATGGTATGGTATCCAACTATGTAGTAGCAATTATAAAAGGTGCTTTTAAAGTTTTATCAAAAACTTGTAAGACTCCGTCTGAAATGATGAATAATTTGAATTCAATGCTTTTTGATGAATTTGATAAAATGGGAGTTTTTACAACTTGTGTTATTTGTATGATAGACTCAAATAATGATATTTTTATTTCTAATGCAGGTCATTATAATCCAATAATAGTTGATAAAGATAAAAATATATTAAAAAATTTAGATTTTAAAAAAGGTATTCCACTTGGAATTATAAATGAAAGTATATATGAAGATACAAAATTTAGTTTAGATAATATAAATTCTTTTTGGATGTATACTGATGGAGTGATAGAAGTTAGAAATGAATTAAAAGAAGAGTTTGGAATCGAAAGATTTGAAGAATTTATAATTGAAAGTACAAACTATTCTGATAAAGATACTTTTAACAAATTCACTAAAAAATTATTATTATTTTCAAACAAAGAAAGTTATGAAGATGATATTTTAATAGTTAGATACAAAAGTAGGAGTTAAGATGATACTTATTATAAATGCTAGTCCTAGAAAGAAAAATTGTTTTGATTAAAAATAGCTACGCACACTCGACTTTAGTCTAGTTAGTAGCTAAAATAGTCAGCATATAAGGAAACTTGTATGTAGAGATAGCAAAAGCTATCCAATACTACTCGAATTGCTGGAAAGTCCTAAAGCTAATCAAACTACAACATAAGGATGAAAAAAGCCTAAGTGTGAATGTTACGAAAGTAGAAAAAATTGGTTAGATAGCATAAGGTTAAATC
>CALWPP010000020.1 GCA_944383455.1 uncultured Peptostreptococcaceae bacterium | reverse complement strand
TGTCGTTTTGAGGTGTCGTTCACACAAAGACGCTACTCTTTATGCAGTTCTCTTATGAACTTCTTAGAGTTTCCCCTAAGCACAGACTATATCTTATCCTTCAGCATTACCTGTTAAGGTCTACCCACTTCCACTACCTATCGCTTGTAGTGTACTTCCCTCAAGAGGAATAGTCGTTGAAGTTTCTCCTTTTCAGAGCTTACCTGCTGATTATCCATTGTTTTAGCACTTAGGATTTAACCTTATGCTATCTAACCAATTTTTTCTACTTTCGTAACATTCACACTTAGGCTTTTTTCATCCTTATGTTTTAGTTTGATTAGCTTTAGGACTTTCCAGCAATTCGAGTAGTATTGGATAGCTTTTCCTATCTCTACATACAAGTTTCCTTATATGCTGACTATTTTAGCTACTAACTTATGACTAAAGTCGAGTGTACGTAGCTATTTTTAATCAACTATACAATTTATATTATGATTTATTAATATTTTTAAAAAATAATCTAAACTATAACTTGAATGACCGACTGTAAATATATTCATAGACTTATTTTAATTAAAATAAATTTTTTGTAAATACTTTAAAATCATTTTATAAATTTAATTATATATAAATATTTTTAGTATAATATAGTAAAATGATTGAAAGGAATATTTTATAATGTTAGAAAACGATAACCTAATAATAGAAACTAAAGCTCTTGGAGGTGAATTAACAAGAATTTACTCAAAAAAAATATAAAAAAGAAATACTTTGGAATGCAGATAAAAAATATTGGGGTAGACATTCTCCTATACTATTTCCAATAGTCGGAAAACTTAAAGACGACGAAACTATAATAGAAAACAAAACTTATAATATGACTCAACATGGTTTTGCAAGATATAATGAGTTTGAAATTATTGAAGATAATGAAAAATTTATATCTTACAAACTTACTTCATCAAATAAGACTAAAGAACTCTATCCTTATGATTTTGAACTTTTAATTACATATACAATTTTAGAAAATGGAGTATCTATTAAATGGTCTGTTAAAAATACTGACAGTAAAAAAATATATTTTTCAATAGGTGCACATCCTGCATTTAATATAAGTAATATTAATGATTACTATTTAGAATTTAAAAAGAGAAATAATACTTGTCAAATAGTAATGGAACCACCTTACCATAATGAAATCAATGATATTAATTTAAAAAATTTAGAATTAGATGCAAAAACTTTTAAAGGAGATGCATTAATTTATACTAATGTAGATGCTATAAACTTAAAAAATAAAAATGAAAAAGAATATTTAAAAGTTTCTTTTGAAAATTTCCCATTAGTTGGAATATGGACTCCATACTACAAAGAAACTAATTCAACAGCTCCATTTTTATGTATAGAACCTTGGTATGGTCTTTGTGATAATATTAATTCTGATAAAATATATAAAAATAAAAAATATATTAATTCTTTAGAAATTGGTGAAAGTTTTGAAACTTCATATAAAATAGAAATAATTTAATAAAAATAAAAGCACCTTAAATTTTTTAGATTAAAAATCTAATAATTAAGGTGCAATTTAAAGATAAATATCTATCTAGAATTTCTTAAAGAAATTTTCTATTTTTTGACCAAAGCTCTTTTTCTTTTCATGAACTTCTTCACCACATTCTTGAGCAAATTGTCTTAGAAGTTCTTTTTGTCTTTCATTTAATTTTCTTGGAGTATCAACTACAACTTTTACAAATTGGTCTCCTCTACCATGACCTCTTAACTTTTGTATTCCTTTTTCTCTTAATCTAAATACAGTTCCTGTTTGAGTTCCTTCTGGTATAGTATATTTTACCTTTCCATCAAGAGTTGGAACTTCTATTTCATCTCCAAGTGCTGCTTGTGGGAAAGTTATTGGCATTTCAAAATAAACATCAAAACCATCTCTTGTAAAGAATTCATGTTCTTTAATATTAACTACAATATATAAATCTCCTCTTGGTCCACCTTTGCTTCCAACTTCACCTTGACCAGATACTTTTATCATTTGACCATCATCAATTCCTGCAGGGATATCAACTTCGATAGTTTTAACTTTTCTTGTATGACCTTTTCCATGACATTTTGGACATGGATTTTCAATAATTTCTCCTTCTCCATTACAGTGAGAACAAGTTCTTGTGCTTTGAATATTTCCAAATGGCGTTCTCTGAACACTTCTAACTTGACCAGTTCCTCCACAAGTTGGACAAGTTTTTTTGCCACTAGAATTTTTAGCACCACTCCCGTGACATTCATCACATTCTTCAGTTCTATTTAGTTTTATTTCTATTTTTTTACCAAATGCAGCATCTTCAAATCTTATGCTTACTCTTTGCTTTATATCAGCACCTCGTTCTGGACCTCTTCTTCTACTTCTAGAACCTCCAAAACCTCCTCCAAATATATCACCAAAGACATCACCAAAAATATCTTCAAATCCGCCAAAGCCTCCTGAAAAGCCTTGACCTCCACCAAACTGTCCATTTACTCCGTCATGTCCAAATTGGTCATATCTTTGTCTTTTTTCAGGATCTGATAAAACTTCATAAGCTTCATTTATTTCTTTAAACTTTTCTTCAGCTTCTTTATTATCAGGATTTCTATCTGGGTGATATTTCATAGCAAGTTTTCTATAAGCTTTCTTTAGCTCTTTTTCATCCACACCTTTACTTACACCCAGTATTTCATAGTAATCTCTTTTAGCACTCAATTTATTCACCACCTAAAATAATAGCTTGTAGAATATCTACTACAAGCTATCTTATTCTTAAATTTTATATTAAATTACTTGTCATCAACTTCTGTAAAATCAGCATCAACTATATCATCATTGTTATTTGATTGACTATCTTGTGCTCCTTCAAAATTTCCTTCTGGTTGAGCTTGTTGATACATTTTTTGAGATATAGCATGGAATTTTTGCATTAAATTATCTAATGATTTCTTAATTTCTTCAGCCGTTGCATCTTCCTTATCTTTAACAGCCTTAAGCTCATTTATAGCACTTTCTATATCACTCTTTTCAGATGCATCTATTTTATCTCCAAGTTCTCCTAAAGTCTTTTCAGTTTGGTATATAGTAGAATCTGCTTGATTTATAGCTTCTATTTTTTCTTTCTTTTGTTTATCAGCTTCAGCATTCATTTCAGCCTCTTTTATTTTCTTTTGTATTTCTTCTTCTGTTAGGTTAGTTCCTGAAGTAATAGTTACTTTTTGTTCTTTTCCAGTTCCTAAATCCTTAGCAGTAACATTAACTATACCGTTAGCATCTATATCAAAAGTAACTTCTATTTGAGGTATTCCTCTTGGTGCTGGCGGTATATCAGTTAATTGGAATCTACCTAAAGTAGTATTGTCATAAGACATACTTCTTTCACCTTGTAAAACATGTATATCAACAGCTGGTTGATTGTCTTGAGCAGTTGAGAATACTTGAGATTTCTTAGTTGGTATAGTAGTATTTCTCTCTATTATTTTAGTCATAACGTTACCCATAGTTTCTATTCCAAGAGATAATGGAGTAACATCAAGAAGTAATAAATCGTTAACTTCACCAGTTAAAACACCTGCTTGTATAGCAGCACCTTGAGCAACACACTCATCTGGATTTATTCCCTTGTGTGGTTCTTTTCCGATAAACTTCTTAACAGCTTCTTGAACTGCTGGTATTCTTGTTGAACCTCCAACTAGTAAAACATCATCTATTTCTGAAGTAGAAAGATCAGCATCTTTTAAAGCTTGCTTTGTAGGTTCCATAGTTTTTTCTACTAAGAAAGCAGTTAACTCATCAAATTTAGCTCTAGTTATATCAACATTTAAGTGCTTTGGTCCTTCTTGAGTTGCAGTTATAAATGGTAAGTTTACGTTAGTTGTCATAGTTGAAGATAATTCTTTTTTAGCTTTTTCAGCAGCTTCTTTAAGTCTTTGAAGAGCCATCTTATCATTTCTTAAATCAACACCTTCAGCCTTTTTAAATTCATCAGCTAAATAATCTATTAAAACTTGATCAAAATCATCTCCTCCAAGTCTATTGTTTCCTGCTGTTGCTAAAACTTCAAAAGTTCCATCTCCTATTTCAAGTATAGATACGTCAAATGTACCTCCACCTAAGTCAAATACTAAAACTTTCTTTTCTTGGTCTAATTTATCAAGTCCATAAGCTAATGCTGCTGCAGTTGGTTCGTTTATTATTCTTTTAACGTCAAGTCCTGCTATTCTTCCTGCATCCTTTGTAGCTTGTCTTTGAGCATCTGTAAAGTATGCTGGAACTGTTATTACAGCTTCTGTTACTGGTTGACCTAAGTAAGCTTCTGCATCTGATTTTAATTTTTGTAAAGTTATTGCTGATATTTCTTGTGGAGTGTAATCTTTTCCATCTATATTAACTTTATAGTCAGTTCCCATATGAGTTTTTATTGATATTATTGTTCTATCTGCATTAGTTACAGCTTGTCTTTTAGCAGGCTCTCCTACTATTCTTTCTCCATCTTTAGTAAAAGCAACAACTGATGGAGTTGTTCTCATACCTTCTGCATTAGTTATAACTTGTGCTTCTCCACCTTCTAAAACTGAAACACAAGAGTTAGTTGTTCCTAAATCTATACCTATCACTTTTGCCATGATATTTTCCTCCTAAAATTTAAGTTTATTTTATTATTTCAATTAACAAGAAACTTTAACCATACTTGGTCTTAAAACTTTCTTACCTAATGTGTATCCTTTTTGCATTACATCAACTACTTTATTAGGCTCAACACCTTCAACTGCTTCTTGCATAACTGCTAGATGAAGATTTGGGTCAAAATCAGCATTTTCTGATTCAATCTCACATACACCAAATTTAGTCAATGTATTTGATAAGTTCTTGTGAACAAGTTCAACACCTTTGTACATATTGCTATCTTTATCTTCAAAAGCCTTAAGTGCCATATCTAAACTATCAAGTACAGGAACTAATTCATTAAGTATTTTTTCATTTGCAAAAAGACCTATACTTTCTTTTTCTTCTTTTGTTCTTCTCATAAAGTTTGCATACTCAGCTTGAAGACGAGTATACTTATCTTTCATTTCTTCTAGTTCTTTTTCTAGTTTATTTTCTTCAATTTTTTCCTCTAAATCAACTACATTATCATTTAATTCTTCATTAGTAGTTTTATTTTCTAGAGTTTCTTCAGAAGTTTCTTCATTTACAGCCTCATCAACTGTAGACTTATTTTCTTCCATCAAAACACCTCTTATCTATTTTTATTAAATAGTAAATTTATATAATTTACTATAGCATATATCCTCGCATAATCCATTCTAGTTGGACCAATAAAGCTTATTTCACCAATTAAGTCAGTGCCTATATTATAACTTGCAGTAACTACTCCACATTCTTTTGCAAGTTCATACTCATTGTCGCTTCCAATTATTATTTTAACATTTTCCTTCTCAATTCCTTTTGAATTTATCATTTTGTCTATGGCATCTTTTTTCTCAATCATATTAAGAAAAGATTTTGCCTTTAAAACATCACTAAATTCAGGATAATTAAAAATGTTAGTAGCTCCACTTAATGAAAATAAACTCTCTTCATCATTATCAAAATTAATTCTATCTATAAGTGCATCAATTAAGTTTGAATGTTCTCCTATTTCATGCTTTATAAATGCTATTAATCTATTATCCAAATCCTGTATACTTTTTCCACAAAGTTTATTATTTAAACCTTCTGATATCAAGTTAAGTTTAGATTGTTCTAAACAAATATTAGTTTGTATTTGTGATTTTTTTATATCTCCTTTATCAGTTATAACAAGTAGTAATATTTCATTTTCACTCAAATTAACAAGCTGAATATGTTTTATAATACTTTCTGTTTTTATATTTTTAGCTAAAGCAATAGTTGTATAATTAGTTATTCTTGATAGAAGCTTTGAAGTTTCTTCCATTAAATCCTTAATATCATTAACGTTACTATTTATACAATCCTTTATTAAATTTTTTTCCTCGTCACTTAAATCAGCTTGACTCATAAGAGTATCAACATAAAGTTTATAACCTTTTTCAGATGGAACTCTACCCGCTGATGCGTGTGGCTGTATTAAGTATCCTAACTCTTCTAAATCAGCCATTTCATTCCTTATAGTTGCAGCACTAACTCCCAAATCATGCTTTTTAGATATTGTTCTAGAACCTACAGCTTCTGCAGTTTCTATATAATCTTTAACTATAGCTTTGAGGATATTTAGTTTTCTTTCATTTAGTTCCATCATTGCCTCCTCACTTACTATTAGCACTCATTTATTAGGAGTGCTAAAAAGATTATATATATTATATATCATTATTTTAATGATATGTCAATATATTTTCAAAAAATCATTCTAAAAATTCTATCAAAACCGTATTTGATATTTGTCTTCCTCTTCTTGTAAAGAATACTCTATTATTTTTCTCTATTATTAAATTTTCATACTTTAATTTTTCTAATATAGTATTATATCTTTCTTTAAAATTAATATCATACTTTTTATTAAATTCTAAAATATCTATACCCTCAGTCATTCTTAAATTCATAATAATAGCTTCTTCAATTTTATCTTTACTTGTTAGTTTGTTAATTTCTTCTATTGGTTTTTGATTATTTTTAAGTAAGCTATTATAATCATTTATAGAGTCTACATTTTTATATCTAATGTTATTTATATATCCTGACGCACCAGCTCCAAGCCCTAAATAATTCTCACACTTCCAATATATTATATTATGTTTACATTCATAGTTATTTTTTGAATAATTAGATATTTCATAATGATTATATCCATTTTCTTTTAGTTTATCTATTGTATAATCATAAATTTTAATATCAAGTTCATCACTATTAAGTTCAAACTCTTTATTTTCATACATTTTATGTAATTTTGTGTTTTCTTCTAAAATAAGAGAATACGATGATATATGAGTTGGGCTTAACTTAATTACTTTATCTAAACTTTCTTTGTATTCATCAAAGCTCTGATTTGGAAGTGAATACATAAGGTCTATATTTATATTTTCAAATCCAACTTCTAATGCTTCTTTATAATTTTTTTCAAATATTTCGTAAGTATGTATTCTACCTATATATTTTAAGTTTTTGTTTTGAGTTGTTTGAAGTCCTATACTTAATCTATTTACACCACACTTTTTCATAGTTTGTAGCTTTTTTTTAGTTAAAGTTCCAGGGTTACACTCAATAGTTATCTCAGCATCTTTTAAAATACTAAAATTTTTATATATCTCATTAAAAATTCCTTCTAATTCTTCACTTTCTAATATACTTGGTGTTCCTCCACCTAAAAATATTGTATCAAAATACTTATCTTTAAATTCTTCTTTATAAAGATTAATTTCTTTTTTTAAATTTTTTATATATTCTTTTTTTTCATTTTTATTTTGTATTTTATACGAATTAAAGTCACAGTAAAAACATTTTTCTACACAAAATGGTATATGTATATAAAGTCCTAGCATAAACTTTCCTCACTCTTTTATTTGTAATATACCATTAATAATATATTTTATGCAATAAAATCTTATATATTAAGATGTAACTAATAAATTAATGATTAAATCGTAAATAACTGGAAATATATAATACTAAAGTTATAAAATAGGAGGTAAAATTTATGAAAGTAACATTTCAAGGAAATCCTTTAACACTTGAAGGAACTACTTTAAAAGTTGGTGATACTGCACCTAATTTTACAGCTGTTGGAAATGATTTAAATCCTGTTAGCTTAAACGATACAAAAGGAAAAAGAGTATTTTTAGCTGTTCCATCACTTGATACTCCAGTTTGTGATATGGAGGTTAGAAAATTTAATGAAGAAGCTTCAAAACTTGATAATGTAAGTATATACACTTTATCAATGGATTTACCATTTGCTCAAGCTAGATGGTGTGGAGGAGCTAATATAGATAAGGTTACTACTTTATCTGATTATAAAGATAGAGAATTTGGTAAAAATTTTGGAGTTTACATAAAAGAATTAGGACTTTTATCAAGAGCTGTTTTTGTTGTTGATGAAAACAATAAGGTTACTTATGTTGAATATTTAGAAGAAATAACTAACGAACCAAATTATGAAAAAGCTTTAGAAGCTTTAAAATAATAAAAAGCCCCTAAAAGGGGCTTAAAATTTATCTTAATATACTTGATATATTTTGAACTATTGAGTTTATATTTAATGAACTTGGAACTTTCTTTCCATAATAAAGATATAACTTATACTCTAATCTATCGTCCCAATCATCTCCATAAGTGTACTCCATAGCATCTTCACCGTATTTATATTCTAGTCTGTTTTCTATAGCATCGTTCCAATCATCACCAAATTTCCATTCCATTTGGTTTTCCCACTGGTTAAAAGTTAAAGTACCTGTATTTCCAGTGTTACTTCCACCTGTATTATTCGATGGAGGAGTTACTGGTTTTAGTGTTGGAGGTATATCAGTTGGTGCATTTGTTGGTATTTTTCCTCCAAGATTTTTAAATATGGCATATTCTAATTTATCATCCCAATCATCTCCATATTTTCTATCTAAAAAAGCTTCTCCATACTTTACTTTTAAAGAATATTCTAGTCTATCATTCCAATCATCTCCAAATTTTAACTCCATAGCATCTTCCCATCTATCAAAAGATGTATAAACTTGATTAGATGAATTTGTGTTATTGTTACCATTATTATTTTGTGGTGGAAGTGGAGTAGTTGCTGGTGTCCCAACTATTACTTCATTGTTATTTTGATTGTAATCAACATTTATTCCAAAAGATTCTGATATAAATCTAACTGGAACGTAAGTTCTTCCGTTTACAACAGTTGCTGCAACATCAAGTGGCTTAACTACTCCATTTACAGTTGGATTAGTTTGATTGATTATTAATTTTATATTTATACCACTTTTAACAACACTCACTTCTTGAGTATTTGCATTGTAATCTACTTGTGAACCAAGTTCTTCACCTATTACTCTTATTGGAACTAAAGTTCTTCCATTTTTTATAATAGGACTTGTACTAACTCTATTACCATTTATAGTTAAATAAGGTGAACCATATGCAAAACTTTCTGATACATTTAAATTTGCCGTTGTAGTCATTATAGAAGCTATTGCTAAAACAGATAATATTTTTTTCGATAACTTTCTCATAAAAAAATTCCCTCCTATATACATTTATAAATTAATACAATTATATATAAGTAGGGAATTTTTTTCTATAGGATATACATTATTTTAATTTGATTTTAATTTTTCATTAATTTTCATCTAATTTAAGTACAGACATAAATGCTTTTTGAGGAACTTCAACAGAACCAATTTGTCTCATACGCTTTTTACCTTCTTTTTGCTTTTCAAGAAGTTTCTTCTTACGAGAGATATCTCCTCCATAACATTTAGCTAAAACGTCTTTTCTAAGTGCACTTATAGTTTCTCTTGCAACAACTTTATTTCCAACTGCTGCTTGTATTGGAACTGCAAATTGATGTCTTGGAATTTCTCCTTTTAATTTTTCACACATAGCCTTTCCTCTAGTATATGCACGAGATTCATGTACTATAAAGCTAAGTGCATCAACTTGTTCTTTGTTTATTAATATATCAAGTTTTACAAGTTTTGATGGAGTATATCCTTTCATTTCATAATCAAGTGAACCATATCCTCTCGTTCTTGATTTTAGCGCATCAAAAAAGTCATAAACTACTTCATTTAATGGTAAATCATAATGAAGCATAACTCTTTTTTCATCTATATATTCCATATTAATCATAGTTCCACGTCTTTCCTGGCAAAGCTCCATAACAGTACCTACATAATCTTTTGGA
The DNA here is from genome assembly GCA_944383455.1 of uncultured Peptostreptococcaceae bacterium. Taxonomy (GTDB): domain Bacteria; phylum Bacillota; class Clostridia; order Peptostreptococcales; family Peptostreptococcaceae; genus JAGHEK01. The sequence goes on along the minus strand of CALWPP010000020.1, from coordinate 10,297 downwards.
ACTATTATATCACCTTTAACTATTGGCTCTTCAATCATATTTATTTCACTTGGTTGAGGAAGATTTGTTGGATTTTGTATCATCACAACCTCGCCATCATTTTTTGTTACTCTATATATAACTGATGGTGCTGTTGTTACTAGATTTAAATCATACTCTCTTTCAAGTCTTTCTTGAATTATTTCCATATGCAAAAGACCTAAAAATCCACATCTAAATCCAAATCCAAGCGCTGCTGATGTTTCTGCTTCAAACTCAAGAGCTGCATCATTTATTTGCATTTTTTCAAGTGCATCTCTAACATTTTCATACTTTTCTCCTTCACCTGGATAAATCCCACAATAAACCATAGGAGTTGCCTTTTTGTATCCTGGTAAAGCTTCATTAGTTGGATTATTAAAGTCAGTTATAGTATCTCCAACTTGACAACTTCTAATATCTTTTATACTTGCTGCAATATATCCAACATCTCCTGCACTTAATTCGTCAAGTTCTCTTTGACCTGGAGCCATAACACCAACCTCAGTTACTTCAAACTTTTTGTTAGTATTCATCATTTTTATTGTCATTCCCTTTTTAACAGTTCCCTCAAAAACTCTAACGTATGCCACAACTCCTTTATAAGCATCATAATAAGAGTCAAATATAAGTGCTTTAAGAGAGTTATTTTTATCTCCACTAGGAGCAGGAATATTTTTTACTATGGTTTCAAGTACATCTTCTATATTAAGTCCACTCTTTGCAGATATTAACGGTGCTTCACTAGCATCAAGCCCTATTATATCTTCTATTTCAGTTTTTACTTCTTCTGGTCTTGCACTTGGTAAATCTATTTTATTTATCACTGGAAGTATCTCAAGGTCTTGGTCAAGTGCTAGATATACATTAGCTAAAGTTTGAGCTTCTACTCCCTGTGCTGCATCAACTACTAATAAAGCACCTTCACAAGCTGCTAAACTTCTTGATACCTCGTAGTTAAAATCAACATGTCCAGGAGTATCTATTAGATTTAAGTAATACTCATTTCCATCCTTTGCTTTATACACAAGTCTTATATTTTGAAGCTTTATTGTTATTCCCCTTTCTCTTTCAAGGTCCATATTATCAAGAAGCTGGTCTTTCATTTCTCTTTCACTAACAAGTCCAGTCTTTTGGATTAATCTATCTGCTAAAGTAGATTTTCCGTGGTCTATATGAGCTATTATACTAAAATTCCTAGTTCTACTTTGTTTATCCACTTTTTTCCTCCTATAAAAAACTCTTTTTTATCATAACTTTTATTTTATAATATATAACTCATTATGTAAATAATGTTTGATTTACAAAAAAATAAGACTCAAAATAAGTCTTACTTAATTATTTGTATGTATTTATATAGTCATTAATCTTTGAAATATAGCTTTTTGCCATAATAAAACTACTACTAATAAAATCTTTTAAATCTTCTTTTTTATTCTCTAAATAAATATCTTCACTTCCTAAATATTCATTAGCACTTTTTTCAACTAAAAATATAGAAAAAAGTAAGTTTAATACCATAATACCTAAAAATAATATTCTTCTACGTGTATTTTTTTTAGATTTTTTTATTTTGATTTGAGCCTTTCTTTCTAGTCTACTCATGTATCACCTAATTATTTATACTTCTTAAAATATTCATCTAAAATTTCAGCAACATATTTTGTACTATTTAAAACTTCCTCAGTTGATGTTCCATTACTTCCCATTTCTATTAACATATGATTCTTTGCTAAATATTGATTGAATTTTCCGTACTCCTTTTCTATAACTGGAAGTGCTATACCTGGATATTTTTTGTTTGCAAGATTAGTTAAATCTTTGGCTATTTTTCTTATTTCATCTACATTTTTATTGTCAGGACCTACTACAAAGAAAAACTTAGCAACTTTTTCTCCATTTATAGTAGTTACCATTCTTTCTTTTTCTTCTTCTATTTGCTTTTTAGTTTCTAAAATTCTAGCATCTCTGTGAATATCAATTGCTATTTCTACACTTTTATTTTTGCTTAAAGTTTCCTTTATAGTATTTAAACTATTTATATATGACCTATTATAATCAGGGGCATCATGATAAGTTATATTATGAAGTACCCCCCAATCCCTTTTTTCAAGTTCATTAGTTAACTCCTTACCTATTCTCATAACAGAGTTATCTATATCATTTGAATGAAAATTTCCTTTTGGTGAATTGCTATAAGTTTCTGATGAATGAGTGTGGTACAAAAATATTTTTGGATTTTCTTTAGTAACTCTTATATTATTTGTGTAATTACTAGCTACTAAAGAGTTACTTTCAACACTTTTATCATCAGTATTTGTATTTTCTTGATTATTAGAAACTTGAGGTACATTCTCTTTACCTATATGAACTTTAATAAATTCATCTTCTTTTGTTTTGCTAGTTTCTTTGTCATTAGTAGATTCCGTTTTGTACGTTTGTTTATCGTTACTTTTATTTTCTTCTATATTATTGTTTTTATCATCTTCACTACTTTTTTCTGATTGATTAACTTCTGGGTATGATGAATTTATCAAAAATTTTAAGAACTCTTCTTTGTCTAAAGAAAATGATAAAATAGGAGTAATAAGTGAAAATATAACTGTAAAACTAATAATTTTTTTTATCATATAATATAACTCCTTTTAATTATTTAATCTGCCTGGGTGCAAAGACCTATTTAACCCTTCACTTATTATTATTGATAAATTTTCTATAGTTTCATCAATATCTTTTGGAGTTACTATTAAATTTTTATCATAAGGTTCTAAAGACTCTCTTATTAAAGAATATTTTTCTTCTTCTTTAAGAGCTTTTAACATATTATAAAATTCGCTTCCTTCCTCTGATTGACTTATTAAACTATCCATTGCAGTATCTAAAACATCAATAGTTAAAGTAGCTGCATCAACAACTGTTGGAACTCCAATAGCAATAACATCAACTCCCAAGTACTCTTTATTAAGTGATTTTCTTTTGTTTCCAACACCTGCACCTGGTGAAATTCCAGCTGTTGATATTTGAATAGTTGAATTTACTCTCTCCATTTTTCTTGATGCTAATGCATCTATAACAACAACTCTGTCAGGCTTTATCTTATCAACTATTGATTTCACAGTCTCACTAGTTTCAATACCTGTAATACCCATAACTCCTGGGCTAAGTGCACTAACCTCTGTAAAATCATCATCATAATCCTTGTTATAGTTTTTAAAAATATGTCTTGTTACTAATGTTTTTGATACTGTCTTAGGTCCTAATGCATCTGCTGTTATATTCCAGTTTCCAAGACCAATAACTAAAGTTTTTTTTGTTTTATCGTCTCCAAAAATTATAGAAAGTTCATCTTTTAAATAGTTAATAACCTCTTCTCTTGATTCATCATCATCATATTTCATAAGACTACTTTCTAGTGTGATGTATTTTCCAATTCCTTTGTTCATTATTTTAGAGCCTTCTTCATTTAAAATATCAACAGTTGTAACTACACAATTCTCAAGTTCTTTAGTGTTAAGTTTAACACCTTTTATATCAGTTTGATTTTGTTCTTCTTCATAAATTTCTCTAGCTTCAAGAGCTAAATCAGTTCTTCTTGTTATCATACTCTTATCCTCCAGAATTTCTAATCTATTATTTATCATTTTTAACAGAAATTAGTATTTTATAACAAAATCATAAATTTTTATATAAATTACCTATTGTGCTAGTTCACTATTAAAAATACTTAAAATACTAAATATAGCTTTTTAATTTTAAATATATAAATTTAAATAAAGTAATACATATAGAGTAAATCAATATAAAAATTACAATAATAAAAGTTAAGTATTCAAATATAAAACTTATAATATTAATACTTGATTTTTATATTCTTTTCTGTTAAAATCAAATATGTTGACGATGAATACGAAAAATTTAAATAGGGAGGTGAATCCTAAATGGCAAACATAAAATCTGCTAAAAAGAGAATAAAAGTTATCGAAAAGAAAACTGCTTTAAACAGATCAAGAAAATCTCAAATAAAAACTGCTATAAGAAGATTTGAAGAGGCTGTAGCTTCTGGTAACGTACAAGAAGCTAAGGAAAAGTTCCAATATGCTCAAAAGAAGATATCTCAAGTTGCTGCTAAAGGAACTATACACAAGAATGCTGCTTCTAGAAAAGTAGCTAAATTAGCTAGTAAATTAAACTCTATGAGCGCTTAATATAAAACCCTTGAAAATTCAAGGGTTTTTTAATTGCAATATTTACTTATAAATGTTTCAAGTAGTAGTTTACTATTTGAATAAGAAGTTTTTATTTTATAATCAATATCTGAAATATCATTTAAAATCTTTATAACTAAATCATAAGAGAAATTTTTTTCTTGTTTTATTATTTTGCTAACCATAAATTCTTTTATATTACATTTTTTTGATATTTCTTTGTATGAGTATTTTTTTTCATTTAAGTCTTTTATCTTAATAATCATAATAAATTGCCTATAAATCATAGGAAGTATTCTTAAAATTTCATCCCCTTCATCTAACATATCATTTAAAATTTTTAAAACTTTATTTCCTTTTTTATTTCCTATTGCATCTACTAACTTAAAAATATCATTTTCTATTTTTCTTTGAGATAAATTGTCTATATCATTGTTAGTAACTTTATTATTTTTTCCAACGTTTGAACATATTTTATTTATTTCATTTGATAAGTCTTCTAGGGTTTTAGTAGTGTTTTTTTCTCTATAGCCTGAATTTTCTATAAAATAAGTTATTTGTGGTATATCAATATGTACTTCATTTTGGTTAAATCTTTTTTTTACCCATTTAAAAAGGTCATTATCACTTGGCTTATCACATTTAAATACTACTGCTTCTTTTTTAAGCTCTTTTAAAAATATATTATTATGGTCTATATCACCATAAAAAAGAAAAACTAAAACTGTATATTCTGATATATTTTTTATGTAATCAAGTAAATAAGTTTCATCTTTTTTAGAGAAATTATTCCTTTTAGATTTAAAAAGTTCAAAATTTTTAACTATAACTATTTTCTTATCTTCCATAAAAGGCATAGTTTCAATAGAAAAAGTCAAATTTTCTAAAGTAGTTTCCTCTAGTATATCTAAATTAAAGTCTATCATCTCTACATTTTCTTTTATGATTTTTAAAACGTTATCGATAAGAAAAAATTCTTTTCCATAAAATAAATATATATTTTTATAATTTTTTAACTTTATATCCTTTATAATATCCTTGTACTCCATTAGCTCCCTCCTTAATAGTTTTTTGTTCTTTATAAATCATATAACTAAAAATCAAAATGTAATAAATAATAACATAGTTTAAATTGCTTTTTTCAAACTCAAAATATAAAAAATTGATATTTGATAATTTATCGAGTAAAAAATATATAGTATCTATTATAAATCTATTTATAGAAACTAAAAATTTACATATAAAAATATTTATATTAAACAAAGTCACACTAAAAATAGATATATAAATAATAATTCCTATAAATGGTACTATAACAATATTTCCTAAAAATGAAATTATTGAAATATTATTAAAATAATAATATACAAGTGGAAATGTTAAAATGTTCGCAGATAATGTTATTGATAAAAATGAATTATTTAATCTATTATTTATAATCTTATAAAAGTATATTATAGATAAAGTAGCAAGAAAAGACAATTGAAAACTAATATTGTATATAATAAAAGGATTTATTATTAATAGAATTATTCCTATAAAACTTAAATTGGATATTGAATCGCTTTTTCTATCAATAAAATAAGAAAATAATGATAAAATCATAGAAAGTATAGCTCTAATTAATGAAGGTGTACTACCAACCATAATTAGATATAAAAACATAATTATTGAAAAAAATATTAATTTATAAATTTTGTTTATCTTATTCATAATTAAAATAAATATAGAAGATAAAATACCAATATGAAGTCCTGACATAGCTATTATATGACTAGTTCCAGTTTTTGAAAACATATCAGTCTCATCATCTGATAAATCATATTTCATACCAAGTAAAAGTGAGTTTATAAAGTCTGAATTTTCTTTGTATAAGTATCTAGTTGTATCTTTGATATAAGTGTATATTTTATTAATAGTCATATAAAATTTATTTACTCCTAATATTTCATAACTACTAGCTTCTATTAATCCTTTATATCCACTAGATTTTATAAATCTTCCATAATTAAAATCATCAAACTTTAAGTCTTCTAAATTTTTTATTTTCCCATTTATAGCTACTATACTCCCAACACTCAAATCAAATTTTTTTGAATAATCTTTAATTATATAATTATCAATTATATACTCATCATATTTTTCTTTTTCTTTTTTTAATGTTATTACACCATTTATTTTAGTAATTTCTTCATTAATATAAAGACTTTGATTTTTTGTATTTATAAATGATGTTAAAATAAGTAATACAAAAAGTACTAAAAGTGGCCTTCTCATCAAAACACCTCCTCTTTATTGATTATTAATTTATTTTAAAAAAAATAAACTCCTTTTTAAGGAGTTTATACGTATTCATTTATATAATTTATTTTTTTGTTAAATAATATATTAAAAATCTCTAATGTGTTTTTTGATAGTTCTAAATTATAAGTAAATATTAATTCATCTATATCTAAATAAGAGAAACAAAGTTTTGAAAAAATATTTATATCTATAAAATCTACTCTTTCTTGATTAGTATTGTCTTTTATTTCATCTATAAATAATTCATTTTTTTCTACTTTTATTTCAATTAATTTATTATTTTCTTTTATAAATTCATCATTAACACAAATTACAGTTCTTAAATCTTTATTTAAAGACTTATTATCTAATTCTACGCTTTTTAAAAACTCAAAAACATTTATAACTCTTCCCATCATAAATTGTTTTAAATTAATATTTATGTTTTTAGGATTTTTTAGAATAAATCTTATTTTATCATTTATTGGTGTAGTTATCTTTATTTTATTTATTTGAGTGTTATGATTATAAATAAATCCTAACATAGACTTTAATGAAATTATATTTTTGTAATAAATTTCTCTTACAAACATTTCATTATTATTTATAAAATAAACTAAATATCCTTCACCATCATTTATATAAATATATCCATTTTCACTTTTTACTTCTTCTAAGAAGTTTTTATAATAATATTCATCTCTTGCTATATTTCCATTATTTTTTCTTAAAAATTCATTTTGTATATCTATAAGTTCGTTTATATTTTCCTCATTAGCCTCATAGAACTTTCCACTTATTCTAAAATTATCTATATCATTAGTATTTATTTCATACTCCAAAATATCATAACAATTAGTATATCCAAACTTTTCATAAAGTCTAAAATCAATAGGCATAAGAATAGAAATTAGATGATTTTTTTTGTAAAGCTCATTTAAAGAAAAACTCATAATTTCTTTCATAAACCCTCTTCCTCGTCCTTCAGGAAAAGTTGATACACCGACTATATAAGATGTATCATAAGTTTTATTATTTAGATTTATTTTATAATTATTAAGTTGAAGTGATGATATTATTTTTTTATTTTCAAAAGCTACTACTGTGTTATAGCTTTTATATTTATTATTAAAATAATAATTAACAAATCCTTCTTCATCATCAAAACAATAATTCCAAATATTTTTTATGCTATCTAGTTCATCTTCTTTAGCATACCTAATCATAATTATTTCTCCCTAATAGTATACTTTTCAACAAATCTAACAGGATGATAAGAAAGTTTAGCTTTTCTAAGACCTTCTATTCCCATATCTTCTTCTCTATTTACAAATTCTACATCACTAAATTCATTCACTAAAAATTCTTTATTTATAAAAGGATATAATCCTCTTATATTTGCATTTGCTTTTTCTATATGAATAACTGCCATATTTTTATTTAGTAATTCTCCTATAGTAAAAGCTTCTAATTTATCATCAACATATACTCCTGCTATTTTTATTTTATCACTTAGTTTATCATAATTATTAAAAATCTTTTTTATACCGATTAGCTCTTCATCAACACTCTCATCATAAGTATCATTTTCAGCTTTTAATTGACTCCACTCTTTTAATAAATCTATACATTCTGAAAAATTGTCTTCATTTAGTAATTTATAAGTAAATCTATTTTCATATTCTTTTAAGAAATAACTTAAATGATTTCTCTTTTTTCTATTCTTTGTACCCGCTAAAGTTCTAAGACTTTCACCATCATATATATAGTCAAACATATCTCTTTCTTCTATATACACGAATCTATCTTTATATTTTTCCTTTAAAATATCACATACTTCTTTGTTTATACCTCTAAAGTATATTTTTTTATTCTCTTTTTCAAAATGATTAACTATCAAGTCAAGTACTCTTGGCAATTTCTCTTTTGTAGATAAAGGAAGTATAGAAAAAACATCTCCCTCATCTTCTGCCATTATAACAGCAAAATCATCTTCTATATAATAACTAGTCTTATATTTGTGTTGCCACATAAAAAGAGTTAAAAAACAATACTCACACCCCTCATAATCAACTAAATCAAAGTATGGTTGAAGTTCCTTTTTTGAATCTATATTTATTTCTTTGCAATTCATAAATCCTCCATTTTATAATTAAAATTATTTCAATATTACTTCAATTGTATTTTTCTTATTTTTATTGTTAATAATTCTTGTATGATATATTTATGTTACCCATAATCAAATTAATTAAACAAACCCAAAAGGAGCATACCAATTTGAGTAAAATAGTTATACTACTAATTATAATAACACTCTTTAGTGGTTGCAGTAAAGAAAATAAAGATTTATCAGTTCATATAATAGATGTAGGTCAAGGAGATAGTATATTAATTAAAACACCCCTTGGAAAAAATATATTAGTTGATGGTGGTGATGAAAAAAGTGATAATATTGTTTCAAATTATCTTAAAAAGAACAAAGTTAAAGTTATTGATATATTAATAGCAACACATTTTGACTCAGACCATACTGGTGGACTAGATAATATAATAAAAGATTTTCCAGTTAAAAAAGTTTATGCACCAAATCATACTACAAATTCAAATTCTTTTGATAATTTTATAAATTCATTAGAAAGTAAAAATATAAAATTAGATTCTCTGTCAAAAAATGATACTATAAACTTAGAAAAAAATATAAATATAAACGTACTTAGCCCTTCTTTTATATCTGAAAATAAAAACGAAAACTCAATAGTGTTTTCATTAGATTATATAAACAAATCTTTTTTATTTACTGGAGATATGGAAAAATCAAATGAAATAGAAGTAATTAATTCTTATGATTTAGAAGAAATTGATTTTTTAAAAGTAGCTCATCACGGAAGCTACACATCTAGTACTGACGAATTTATAAAAGAGGTTTCTCCAGATATCTCTGTTATTTCTTGTGGGTATAAAAACAGATACGGTCACCCTCATAAATCAGTTTTAGATACTCTAAAAAAATATGACTCTTTAATATATAGAACAGATATATCTGGAGATTTAGTTTTTTATAGTGATGGATACACTATTTACACTAAAAAGAATTACAAAAAACAATAAAATCATTAATTTTTAAGTAAATCGTTAACTACGACGGATGCAATAGTAAGCCCTGCAACAGATGGAACAAACGAAATGCTTCCTGGAGTTACTTTTTTACCATTCATTATTCTTTTTTTAAGTTCTTTTGGTTCTTCTTTTGAATAAACAACCTTTAAATTCTTTATTTTTCTATCTCTAAGCTCTTTTCTTATAACTCTTGCAAGTGGACAAATACTAGTTTTGTGAATATCGCTAACTTCAATTTTTGTTGGGTCAAGTTTATTTCCCATACCCATAGAACTTATTATATTTAAGTTTTTTTGTTTACAAGTTTTAATTAAATGAATTTTTGATGAGACCATATCTATTGCATCAACTACATAATCATAGTTTTCATTTAATATTTTATCACTAGTTTGTTCATTGTAAATTTCTTTTATTGCTTTTATATTTATATTTGGATTTATATCAAGTATTCTTTCTTTCATAACTTCAACTTTATACTTTCCAACAGTTGAATGAAGTGCTGGAATTTGCCTATTAATATTTGTAATATCAACATCCTGAACCTCTCACGACTAAAGTCGCGAGGTTCCTGCTTCTTTGAATCTTGCATACTTAAAGTATGTCTTACTGATTCTCCACAGGCTATCCCCGTAGTTCCTACGGTTCTTATATATGTTATCTATTTTGTTATAAGT
>CALWPP010000019.1 GCA_944383455.1 uncultured Peptostreptococcaceae bacterium | reverse complement strand
AGCTCTTTAGCGCAGAAGGTACTTGGTGGGAAACTGCCTGGGAGATTATGTCATAGCCACGTAATCTTTTTTTGTGCGAAAAAATATTTAGGGGTATAATATTAAAATATTTTAATAAATTATGTATATAAACTATTATTATGGTTATAATTGTAATATAAACTTAGTACAAAAATTTACTCAATCTCCCCCAAAAAAAGTCTTATTTTTATAAATAAGACTTTTTTATTATTCTAATAAATGAAAAATATTCATATATTTAAGTAGAAGGGGGAAGGATATGAATATAAAATTTAATTTAAAAGGATTTATATTAGGTATAATTCTACTTGCTTTTGTTATAGGAGGATTTATATTTATACCTAGTATGTTTAGTGAGAATAGTACACCAGTTGATTATGTTGTTGTTCAAAGAGACTCTATTCCAGAAGGTATACTAGATATGATAGATGATTATATTGATGAGGAAAGAGCACTTGCGGTTAAATTACAAGATAAAATTTACATAATTGCTACTAGAGGAAAAGATAAAAATTTTGGTATACAAATAGACAAAATATCCTTTATAGAAAGAGAAGATAAAAATGTTATGAAAGTTAATATTACATATAAAAATAAAGAAGAATCTCAACCATACATAGTAGTAGAAACAAATTTAAAGGACTTGCCTGATGCTATAGAGCTTGAAACAAAAAAAGAGAATTAAAAATACCATATCTTAAGATATGGTATTTTTTTGTAAAAATTTAAAAAAATGTTGAAAAAATACTAATAATATAATAATATATAAATATAAAGTACGAAATATATAGAATTAATATATGGAATTAATATATAAATATACGTAAAATAAGGAGAAAAAATGAAAGTAGCAGTAATTATGGGGTCAAAATCTGATTATCCTAAACTAGATGAAGGAATAAAGTTACTTGAAAAGTATGGGGTAGAAGTTATTGTTAGAGCTTTATCTGCTCATAGAACGCCAAAACAGCTTTTATCTTTTTTAGAAGAAATAGAGTATGATACAGATGTTATTATAGCAGCAGCTGGAAAAGCAGCACATTTGCCAGGAGTTATTGCATCTCATACTTTAATACCAGTAATTGGTTTGCCAATCAAATCCTCAACAATGGATGGTCTTGATTCATTGTTATCAATAGTTCAAATGCCAAAGGGAATTCCAGTAGCAACTGTTACGATAGATTTAGGAATTAATGCATCACTTATGGCACTTCAAATTATGTCTATAAAATATCCAAAATTAAAAGAAGATTTAAAAAATTACAGAAAAGAAATGGAACAACAAGTTTTAAATGATGATAAAAATTTAAGGGGGTAATTTAAAATGATGTTATATGAGGGAAAAGCTAAGAAAATATTTAAAACTGATGATGAAAATGAATTTGTAGTTTATTACAAAGATGATGCTACTGCATTTAATGGTGAAAAAAAGGCAGAAATTTTTTCTAAAGGTATACTTAACAATAAAATTTCTAGCATAATATTTGAAAAATTAGAAAAAGAGGGCATAAAAACTCACTACATAAAAAATATTTCAGAAAGAGAAATGTTAGTCAAAAAAGTAGATATACTTTTACTTGAAGTTATAGTTAGAAATATAACAGCAGGTTCTTTTTGTAAAAGGCTAGGAGTTAAAGAGGGCATTGTTTTAGATGAGCCTATATTTGAACTTTGTTATAAAAATGATGAGTATGGCGACCCATTAATAAATGAGGACCACGCAGTAGCTATGAAACTTGCTACAAGAGAAGAGATATCATATATAAAAAATGAAACATTAAAAATTAATGAAGTGATGAAAAAATTTTTCTTAGATATGAATTTAAAGTTAGTTGATTTTAAATTAGAGTTTGGAAAAGACAAGGATGGAAATATAATTTTAGCCGATGAAATATCTCCAGATACTTGTAGATTATGGGATAAAGATACTAATGAAAAATTAGATAAAGATAGATTCAGACGTGACTTAGGGGATTTAGTAAAGGCATATGAGGAAGTTCTTTCTAGAATGACTAACTAAATGGGGGTTATTATGTGTGGTATTATAGGAATTTATTCTGATAAAGAAGTTTGTAAAAAATTATATTATTCACTGTATTCTATTCAGCATAGAGGTCAAGAAAGTTGTGGGATTGCTGTTTCTGATGGTAAAAATATAAATTATAAAAAAGGAATGGGACTTGTTGGTGATATTTTCACTGATGAAGAATTAAGTAAATTAAATGGAAATATAGGGATAGGGCACGTTAGATATTCAACTGCTGGTGGAAGTCATTTAGCTAATTGTCAGCCACTTGTTGGAAGTTGTAGAAAAAGAAATTTAGCACTTGCACATAACGGAAATTTAGTTAATGCAAATTATCTAAGGGATATGCTTGAAGAAGATGGGTATATGTTTCAAGCTAATTCAGATACAGAAGTTATTTTATACATATTAGCTAGATATTATAAAGGGGATATCATTGAGAGTATAAAGCTTACTATGGATTATATAAAAGGGGCGTATTCTTTAGTTATTGCTTGTGAAGATGAATTAGTTGCAGTTAGAGACCCACACGGATTTAGACCTTTAATTATTGGTAAAGTAAACAATGATTATATTTTTGCATCAGAAAATTGTGCAATTGAAATACTTGGCGGAGAAATTATTAGAGATGTAGAACCTGGTGAAATAGTAGTTTGTAAAAATGGTGAACTAGAAAGTTTTTCCTATTCAAAAAACTATAAGTGTGTTAAAAGAAGTTGTATATTCGAACACATTTATTTTGCAAGAAATGAAGCTACTATTGATGGTCTTAATGTATATAATTTTAGAGAAAAATGTGGAATGATTTTAGGAAAAAATGATGATGTTGATTGTGATATAGTAGTTCCTGTTCCTGATTCTGGGTGGTCTGGTGCTATTGGATACTCAAATTTTCGAAATATTCCACTTAGTGAAGGGTTAGTTAAAAATAGATATGTTGGTAGAACTTTTATAAAACCTACTCAAGAAGAAAGAGAAATTGGGGTTAAGATTAAGTTAAATCCTTTAAAAAGTGTTGTAAATGGCAAAAAAATAGTTTTGGTTGATGATTCTATTGTAAGAGGTACAACTTCAAAATTAATAGTAAAGTCTTTAAAAGATGCAGGGGCTAGTGAAGTTCATTTAAGAATTACTTCTCCTCCAGTAAAGTTTAGTTGTTATTATGGTATTGATACACCAAATAGAGAAAATTTAATTGCATCTAATATGAGTATTGATGAAATTAAAGATTATATTGGTTGTGATAGTCTGATGTTTTTAGATACTCAAGATATGATTGATGCAACTGATAATGTAGCTAGTTTTTGCAAGGCTTGTTTTGATGGAGATTATCCAGTTAAAAAAATAGATGAGAGGGAGTGTTTATCTTGCTAACATACAAAAATAGTGGCGTTGATATTGATGAGGGAAATAAGGCAGTAAATCTTATAAAAGATAAGATAAAATCTACTTATGATAATAATGTATTAGGAGATTTAGGAAATTTTAGTGGACTTTATTCTTTAGGTGAGTTTAGTAATATGAAAACTCCTGTACTTTTAAGTTCAACTGATGGTGTTGGGACTAAGTTAATGATAGCAAATTTAATGAATAAGCACGATACTGTTGGTATTGACCTTGTTGCAATGTGTGTTAATGACCTTATTTGTCAGGGGGCTAAACCTCTATTTTTCCTTGATTATATAGCAACTGGAAAGTTAGTATCTGAAAAAATAGATGATATAGTATCTGGTATAGTAAAGGGATGTAAAATGGCAAAATGCAGTTTAATAGGTGGAGAAACTGCAGAAATGCCTGGAATGTACAAGGAAAATGACTATGATTTAGCAGGATTTTCTGTTGGGATTTGTGATAAGGAAAAAATAATTACAGGTGAGAATGTAGAAGTTAATGATGTAGTAATTGGTATTAGTTCTAGTGGAATTCATAGTAATGGATTTTCATTTATTAGAAAAATATTTTTTGAACATCTAAATTACGATGTAAATACTTATGTTGATGAGATTGGTATGACTTTAGGAGAATGTTTATTAACTCCGACTAAAATTTATGTTGATTTAGTTATGGATTTAATCAAAAAATTTGAAATAAAATCTATATCTCATATTACAGGTGGAGGACTTATTGAAAATATACCAAGAGTTATTCCAAATAATCTTGGAGTAAGAATAAATAAAAATTCTTGGGTAAAGCCTAATATTTTTAAATTAATAGAAAACCTTGATATAGATGAATTTGAGTTATACAAAAGTTTTAATATGGGGATAGGTCTTTGTATTGTTGTTAGTTCTGATATTTCAAATGAAGTTTTAGAAAGTATAAAATCTTTTGGAGAAGAATCTTATATAATTGGAGAAGTGATTGAAGGAAGCGGAGTTAGTTTATGGTAGTTGGAGTTTTAATTTCTGGAGGGGGAACTAACTTACAAGCTATAATAGATAATCAAAAAAATATTGGTATTGATGTTTCTGTTGTAATATCTAGTAACGAAAATGCTTTTGGTTTAACTCGCGCAAGAAATAGTGGTATTGATTCATTTTTTGAAAATGATGAAAAAAAAATTATCGAAATATTAAAAAATTATAAGGTTGATTTAGTAGTTCTTGCAGGGTATTTAAAAATTATTTCAAAAGATTTTGTAGATAGTTTTAAGATTATTAATGTTCATCCTTCTTTAATTCCTTCTTTTTGTGGTAAGGGATTTTATGGTAAAAAAGTTCATCAAGCAGTACTTGATTACGGAGTAAAAGTAACTGGTGCTACAGTTCATTTTGTTGATTATGGAGCTGATACAGGAGCTATTATTCGTCAAAAAGTAGTTGAGGTTAGCGATTTTGATACTGTTGAAACTTTATCTAAGAAGGTTTTAAAAATAGAACACGAGATTTTAATAGAAAGTATTAAATTAATAAAAGACGATAAGTTAAGATTAGATGGGAGAAAAGTTTATGAGAGCATTAATTAGTGTCACTGATAAAACTGGAGTTGTTGAGTTTGCAAAAAGTCTTTCTGATTTAGGATATGAAATAATATCAACTGGAAATACTTTTAAAACTTTAGTTGAAAATGGTGTTAATGCAATTACTATAGATAGCGTAACTAAATTTCCAGAGATTTTAGATGGGAGAGTTAAGACTTTAAATCCTTTTATACACGGAGGAATACTTTTTAAAAGAGATGATAAAAACCATTTAGATACTATAGCTGAACTTAACATAGAAAGTATAGATATTGTTGTAGTTAATTTATATGATTTTTATGGAACTTTAAAAAGTGGTAAATCTCACGAAGAAATAATAGAAAATATTGATATCGGTGGACCTAGTATGATTCGTTCGGCATCAAAAAATTATAAAGATGTTACAGTAGTTGTTGATGTTAATGATTATAATTTTGTTATAGAAAAATTAAAAAACGATTCTTTAACTGTTGAAGATAGGAAAAAACTAGCTTATAAAGCTTTTTCAATTACTGCAAGATATGATGCTTTAATTAGTGGTTATTTTAGAGAATTAATGAATGATACTTTCCCAGAAAGTTTAACTTTAACTTTTGATAAAAAAGAATCTTTAAGATACGGTGAAAATCCTCATCAAAATGCAAGTTTATACAGTGAAGTAAATGAGAAAAACTCAATTTTAAATTACGATAAACTTCATGGAAAAGAACTTTCTTTTAATAATATTAACGATTTATATGCTTGTCTTGAAGTTATGAGAGAGTTTAAAGACGAAGTAGTATCAGTTGCTATAAAACATACTAATCCTTGTGGTGTTGGAGTTGGAAACTCTTCTTATGAAGCTTTTAAAAAATGTTATGAAGCAGATAAAGTTTCTATTTTTGGAGGTATTGTTGGGATAACTTCAACTATTGATAAAGAAACTGCAACTCTTTTAAATAATATATTCCTTGAAATAGTTGTAGCTTATGATTTTACTGATGAAGCACTTGAAATATTAAAATCTAAGAAGAATTTAAGAATTTTAAAACTTAAAAAAATAGAAGACTCAAAACAAAATTACGATTTTAAATATCTTGATGGTAAGCTTTTAGTACAAGAAAAAGATACTAAATTACTAGAAGATTATGAAGTGGTTACTAAGTTAAGTCCAAGTGAAAAAGAGCTTTCTGATATGGAATTTGGTATGAAAATAGTTAAAAATATGAAGTCAAATGCGATAGTTATAGTTAAAGACGGTCAAACTTTAGCTTGTGGTTGTGGTCAAACTTCAAGAATATGGGCTTTAAAAAATGCACTTGAAAATAACTCTGATAAAGACTTTACTGGTTCAGTTTTAGCAAGTGATGCATTTTTCCCGTTTGATGATTGTGTAAGACTTGCTAATGAGTATAATATAAAATCAATAGTTCAACCAGGGGGTTCAATTAAAGATATTGATTCTATAAATGCTTGTGATGAACTTAATATGAGTATGGTATTTACAAAAATAAGACATTTTAAGCATTAGGAGGAATTTATGAAGATTTTAGTTGTTGGTAGTGGTGGTAGAGAACACGCTATTATTTGTAATTTAAAAAAAGATAAAAGAGTTAAAGAAATCTATTGTGCAAAGGGTAATGGTGGAATTTCAGAAGTTGCTACTTTAGTAGATATTGAAGAAACTAACATAAAAGAGTTAATAAATTTTTGTAAAGATAAAAAAATAGATTTAACTATTGTAGGTCCTGAAGTACCACTTACTTTAGGAATAGTTGATGAGTTTGAAAAAGAAGGATTAAAAATATTTGGACCAAATAAAGCTTGTGCAAATCTTGAAGGAAGTAAAAGTTTTTGTAAAGACTTTTTAATAAGACATAATATCCCTACTGCAAAATACAAAGAATACATAAATTTTGATGATGCCATTTGCGAAATAGATGATTTTGGTTATCCTGTTGTTATAAAGGCTGATGGACTTTGTGCTGGTAAAGGAGTTTTGATTTGTAATGATAAAAATGAAGCTACTGAGGCACTAGATGACATTATGAATAGTAAAGTATTTAAAAGTGCAGGGGATAAGGTTATAGTTGAAGAGTTTTTAGAAGGTATTGAAACGTCAATTTTGGCTTTTGTCGACAAAAATAATATTATTCCTATGGTGAGTGCAAAAGACCACAAAAAAATTTTTGATGGGGAAACTGGTCTAAATACAGGAGGGATGGGGACTATATCTCCAAGTAATATCTACACAGATAGTTTAAAATATGAAATTCAAAAAGAGATTTTAGATAAGACTTTAAATGGATTTAAAAAAGATAATTTAGACTTTAGAGGAATATTATTTGTAGGTCTTATGATAACTAAAGATGGTGCAAAGGTTTTAGAATTTAATGTAAGGTTTGGAGACCCAGAAGCCCAAGTTGTATTAAGTCGCCTTGAAACTAGTTTAGTTGATATTATCGACTCTATCTTAAATGATAACTTAGACGAAATTAATATAAAATACTCAGATAAAAAAGCTGTTTGTGTGATACTTTCTAGTGGAGGATATCCAAAAAGCTATGAAGTAGATAAAGAAATAAAAGGACTTAATGAGCTTGATGAAGATGTATTAGTTTTTCATAGTGGGACGAAATTAGTTGATGGCAAGTATTATACTAATGGTGGTAGAGTTTTAGGGATAACTATACTTGATGAAAGTATCAAAAAAGCATCAGATAGAGTTTATGAAAATATAAAAAGGATTAGTTTTGACAATATGCACTTTAGAACTGATATAGGGAGATAATTATGAATAAAACTATTTTTGTTGAAAAAAAGAGTGGATTTAATTTAGAAGCTAAAAAATTAATAAATGATTTAAGTGATCTAGTTAAGGTTAATGAAGTTAGAGTTATAAACAAATACGATATAGAAGGAATAGATGAAGAAAATTTTTTAATTGCATCAAAAACTATATTTTCTGAGCCTAATTTAGATGATGTTTATTTTGAGAATATACCTAATTTAGACGATAAAGATTTTATTTTTGCTGTAAAATACCTTGATGGACAATACGACCAAAGAGCAGATTTTGCAAGTCAATGTGTTGAAATATTATCAAGTAACAGATCAAGTATAGTAACATCAAAAGTATATATATTTAAAGGGGATTATTCTGATTTAGATAAACAAAAAATAAAAAAACATATTATAAATCCAGTTGATAGTGAAGAAACTCATTTTAATAAATTTTCTATCAAGAAAAATAATATAAATCCAACTAAAAAAGATTATACACTACATAATTTTATAAACTTAAATAAAGAAGATTTATTAAAATTCTTAAATGAAAATAGTTTAGCAATGAACTTTGACGATTTAGTATATATACAAGACTATTTTATCAAAGAAAATAGAAATCCTACTATAACAGAAATAAAAGTACTTGATACTTATTGGTCAGACCATTGTAGGCATACTACATTTATGACAAAAATAAATAATATAACTATAAGTGATGGAAAATACAATAAAGTTATAAAAAAGGCTTATGATGAGTATTTAATATCAAGACAAAAAATTAACTCTAAAAAAGATATTACTCTAATGGATATTGCAACTATTTGTATGAAAGAGTTAAGACAAAGTGGAAAACTTGATGATTTAGATGTGAGTGATGAGATTAATGCTTGTAGTATAAATGTTGACGTTGAAGTAAATGGAAAACTTGAAAAATATTTAGTAATGTTTAAAAATGAAACACATAATCATCCGACAGAGATAGAGCCTTTTGGAGGAGCTGCAACTTGTCTTGGAGGTGCAATTCGCGACCCACTTTCAGGAAGAAGTTATGTTTATCAAGCTATGAGAGTTACAGGTTCAGGAAATCCTCACACTAAATACGAAGACACTTTAGAGGGTAAACTAACTCAAAAGAAAATAACTACAACTGCAGCACACGGATATAGTTCTTATGGTAATCAAATAGGTTTAGCTACTGGACTTGTTAGTGAAGTTTATCACGAAGATTTTGTTGCAAAGAGAATGGAAATTGGAGCTGTAATTGGTGCTACTAAAAAAGAAAATGTAGTTAGAGAAGTTCCAAATGTTTCTGATGTTGTTGTTTTAGTTGGAGATAAAACTGGACGAGATGGTTGTGGTGGAGCGACTGGTTCATCAAAAGAACACACAGAGGAGTCTATTTTAACTTGTAGTGCAGAGGTTCAAAAAGGAGATGCACCAACAGAAAGGAAAATCCAAAGATTATTTAGAAACGAGAAAGTTTCTAAAATGATTAAAAGATGTAATGATTTTGGAGCTGGTGGTGTTTGTGTTGCAATGGGTGAGCTTTGTGATAGTCTTGATATTTTTCTTGATAAAGTTCCCAAAAAATACGAAGGACTTGATGCTACAGAACTTGCAATATCAGAATCTCAAGAAAGAATGGCAGTAGTTATTTCTAAGAGTAATGTTGATGAATTTATAAAAGAGTCAAATAAAGAAAACTTAGAAGCAACAGTAGTTGCAAATGTTACTAATTCTGGATATTTAAAAATGTTTTTTATGGATGAATTAGTAGTTAACTTAAAAAGAGAATTTATAGAAACTAGTGGAGTAACTCAAAACACTGATGTAGTAGTTGAAAAAGTAAATGATGATAACTTCTTTGACAAAAGGTTATTTGATCAAAGTGATAATACACACGATAAAAAAATAAATAAAGTTATGAGTGATATTAATATATGTTCTCAAAAAGGTTTAGTTGAGATGTTTGACAGTTCAATAGGTGCAAATTCTGTATTTATGCCTTTTGGTGGAAAATATCAAGAAACTCCTTCTCAAGGAATGGTTTGTAAAATACCAGTACTAAAAGGTGAAACTAATACTTCAACAGTTATGACTTACGGTTATAATCCTTATTTATCAAAGTGGAGTCCATTTTTAGGTTCTTACTTTGCATTAATTGATAGCATTACAAAATCTTGTTGTATTGGAGGATACTATAAAAATATAAGACTTACTTTACAAGAGTATTTTGAAAAATTAGGAAATGATTTTACTAAATGGGGTAAACCATTTAGTGCATTACTTGGTGCATATTACGTTCAAAAGAATCTACAAATACCTGCAATAGGTGGGAAAGATAGTATGTCTGGAACTTTTAAAGATATAAATGTTCCTCCAACTTTAGTATCATTTGCTGTAAACACTCTAGATTGTAATGATGCGATTTCTAATGAATTTAAAAATAAAAACTCAAAAGTTATATATTTAGAAGCTAAAAAGAATGAAGATAGTACGCTTTGTTTTGAAAGTTATAAAGAAAATTTAGAATTAGTACATACATTAATTAAAAATAAAAAGGTACTATCAAGTTATGCAGTAGGTTTTGGTGGAATAGCTGAAGCTATTTGTAAGATGAGTTTTGGAAATAAAATTGGATTTAGTTTTGATAAAGACTTTGAACTTGATATTTATAGACCAAGCTATGGAGATATAATTCTTGAAGTTTTTGATGATGTAGAAGAAGGGGTTTTACTTGGAAAGACTATATCTTCGTTTGAATTAATTATAAATAATGAAACTATATCACTTGATAATGTACTTAATAACTTTAAGAAAACTTTAGAGACTATATTTAGTACTCAAGTAGATAATAAATATAGTAATAAGATAGAAAATATAAGTTATAGCTCAAGTACTAAATTAACTTCAAAGATTAAAATAGCAAAACCAAAAGTATTTATACCAACATTCCCTGGTACAAACTGTGAGTATGACCTTGAAAGGGCATTCTTAAAAGCAGGAGCAAATCCTAACATAGAAGTATTTAGAAATTTAAAGAAAACAGATATTAATGATTCTATTGACTTAATAGTTAAAAATATAAAGTCATCACAAATAATTATGCTACCTGGAGGATTTAGTGCAGGAGATGAGCCTGATGGTTCTGCTAAATTTATAGCAACAGTATTTAGAAACGAAAAAATAAAAGAAGCTATAAATGAATTTTTATACGTTAATGATGGGTTAATTCTAGGAATTTGTAATGGTTTTCAAGCACTTATAAAATTAGGGCTACTTCCTTATGGAAAAATAACTGAAATAGATGAAAACTCACCTACATTAACTTACAACGATATAGGAAGACATCAATCAAAAGTAGTTACAACTAGAATATCTTCGAATAAATCTCCTTGGCTAAGTAATACTAAAGTTGGAGACATACACAAAATAGCAATATCTCACGGAGAAGGTAAGTTTGTTTGTAATGAAGAAATCTTTAAAGATTTAGTAAAAAATGGTCAAATAGCAACTCAATACGTAGACTTAAATAATAATGCAACTTATGATATAGAGTTTAACCCAAATGGTTCATATTTTGCAGTAGAAGGTATAACAAGTGTTGATGGAAGAATATTTGGTAAAATGGGACACTCTGAGAGAATAGGAAACTCAGTTATGAAAAATATTACTGGAGAAAAAGACCAATTAATATTTGAAAGCGGAGTAAGTTATTTTGATTAAAAACCACTCTTTTTGAGTGGTTTTTTATTTTTTAGTATCATCATTTTCAGTATTTTCTTCCTTTTTAGTTTCACTATCAGTACTTTCTACATTTTGTGATGAAGATGATTTAATTTCTTCTATTTTAGTTTTTACTTCAGCTTTATTAAGTTCTATATTTTTGTTTAATTCATCTTTAGTCTTAGCTTTAAATTCTTTATCATTCATTCTTAAGGTATCTTTTGCTATTTGATATAAAGAAAAAGAAAGTGCATTTTCTGTAGTCATACTTTGTTTTTTTGTAGCATTATTTAAGTATCTAGTTAAATATAGATTTTTTTCTAGATTATCAAAAAAAGCACCACTTTCATATTCTCCTAAAACATAATTTAAAGTTTTAGTTACAACTTCTTTAGTAGTATTGTTGGCTAAATCATCTAAAGACACTACTTTTCCTATTGCATAAATTTTATCATCAGAAGTTTTAGCATTTGATGATAATTCTACAGCTTTTTCAGATTTTTTTATTATTTCTTCTAAGGTTATTTTAGAACTATCTAAATCTTGTATTTTTTCACCTTTCATAATTTTTTGTAAATTTTCATCATAAGCTTTTTCTACAGTTTCATATGAGTCTAAGTTAGCTAGATCTATTTTACCATCAGTATTTTCTTTTTTATCTTTTGTATTTTTATCATCAGATTTTTTTTCTTTACTTTCTTCACTAGATTTTTCTTCTGATTTTTTAGTATCTTCTGTTTTAGTTTCCTCAGTAGCTTCACCTTTAGTAGCTTCTTCAGTAGTTTTTTCTTCTTTACCTCCACATCCAACCATACTAATAGATATAATACTTACTAGAAATAATCTCATTAATTTATTATTCATTAATTTTAATCCTCCAAAATATCTATTCCATTATATAATTTTATATTATTTTTTATATGAATGCAAATTTATATAAAATAATATATATTATTTAATTGATTAATTACATAGGATTTATAATTTATTTGAAATAAAAAAAGAGTGCACGAATGTACACTCTTAAAAATCTTACTATTTTTTAAAATCTATTATTTCTTCTTTATCTAAGTTTACAATAGTTTTATTTAATGTTGTATGAGATATTACCTTTCCTTCTCTTATTGAATAATAAACAGGTACTTGTCTTCTTATTGCATCATATCCATTTTCAGCAGGAAGTATTATCATATTTCCAGGTTTACCTACTTCTATACCGTACTTATCTTGTATATTTAATGTTTTTGCACTGTTATGACTTATTAAATCAAGAGAGTTATTTATTTGACTATAACCCATTATCTGACAAATATGAAGTCCCATATGAAGAACTTGTAGCATATTTCCTGTTCCAAGTGGGTACCAAGGGTCAAATATATCATCATGTCCAAAACAAACATTTATATTTGACTCAATCATTTCTTTAACTCTTGTAATACCTCTTCTTTTTGGATAGGTATCAAATCTTCCTTGAAGATGTATATTTACAAGTGGATTTGCAACAAAGTTTATTTTACTCATTTTTAAAAGTCTAAATAATTTATAAGTATAGGCTCCATTATATGAATGCATTGCAGTAGTATGACTTGCGGTTACTTTCTCGCCCATATTATTTTCTAATGCTTTAGTAGCAAGTACTTCTATAAATCTTGACTGCTCATCATCTATTTCATCACAATGAACATCTATTAAAACGTTGTATTTTTTAGCAAGTTCAAATATTTTTTCAATAGATAAAACTCCATATTCTCTAGTAAACTCAAAGTGAGGTATTGCACCTATAACGTCTGCTCCAAGTTTTAAAGCTTCTTCTAAAAGTTTAAGACCATTAGGGTATGATAATATACCTTCTTGTGGAAAAGCTACTATTTGAATTGTTACATAATCTTTTAATTCTTCTCTTAATTCAACCATAGCTTTTATAGCTGTTAAGTTAGGGTCTGTTGTATCAACATGAGTTCTTATAAATTGTATTCCATTTGCTATTTGCCAAGTTATAGCTTTTCTTGCTCTAGTTTTAACATCTTCTATACTTAAAAATTCTTTTCTTTCAGACCAACGTTCAATACCTTCAAATAAAGTTCCGCTTTCATTCCAATTAGGCTCACCAGCAGTAAGTGTTGTATCTAAATGAACATGTGGTTCTATGAAAGGAGGAGTAACTAAAAATCCTTTTGCATCAATAGTTTCAATATCTTGTATATTTATGTCTTTTTCTATTTTAGTTATTATTCCATCTTCTATTAATATATCTACTAAAGTATCATTTTCTCTTAGTTTTGCATTTTTAATTAACATATAATTTCCTCCTAACAATACTATTTAATTATTGTCATTTTCTATATATGATTTATTGTTTAGTTTAGTAAGTAATAAATAAGTTATAATTGCTGATAATACTGAGTTTATAGGTGTTATACCAGGTAATACAAAAGAACCTAATACCCCAACACCCCAAGATATTATAGCATTTATATTTATATTATTAAACTTTGTATTTTCAAACTTAGTATATTTACATTTATTTACTAAAAAATAGTCTGCTATTATAATAGCTCCTGTTGCAGGTATAAATGAATTTAAAAAGTTTAACCAATCCATAAAATTGTTGTATAAAAACATTGCAAGTAAAGTTCCAATTACACCATTCATTATAACCATTCTACTTTTTGGTTGCTTTGTTATGTTTGAAAATCCAAGACCAGACCCGTATAAAGCATTATCGTTAGTTGTCCATATATTAAGCCCTAAAACTATAATAGCTGGAATTATAAGACCTTGTGTAAACATAACATCTGCTATATCAGAATATCCTGTTGCCATAGCACCAACAGCACCAAATAAAAGCATTAAAGAGTTACCTATTAAAAACGCTATTATTGTTGAACTTACAGCAGTTTTTTTACTATTTGAAAATCTAGTAAAATCTGGAGTTAATGTACCACCACTTATAAAAGTTCCAACACAAAGTGTAAGTGCTTCACTCATAGTAATACTTCCTGTTGGATCTATACTTAAAAATCCAGATAAACCACCAACATCTGAGATTGCTTTAAATACTGATATACTTCCAAGTATAGCAATTGAAGGCACAGCGATTATACTTAGTATAGTAAGGGATTTCATTCCAAAAAATGCTGTTGCAGTCATAAGTAGACCAGATACTAAAACTAATATATTAACATCTATTCCAGTAACTTTTGAAACAGGTATTGCAAACATTGCAACTCCTACACCAAACCAACCAACTTGAGTTGCAGATACTAAAAAAGAAACTAAATAAGAACCTTTTTCTCCAAATGAATATCTTGCAAGTAAATGTGTAGAAAGTCCTGTATCTCCAGCGATATAAGCAAGTAAACCTGTATAAATACATAAAATTAAATTTCCTATAAATATTGCAATTAATAATTTATCAATATTTAAGCTAGTTCCTAAAGTTCCACCGGCTAACATACTAGCTGAAAAGAATGTAAAGCCTAGCATAACAACCAACATTGATAAAAATCCTTTTTTTGCACTACTTGGTATTGCTTCTAGTGAATAATCATGATCTTGTTTTTTACTCATAATGTTAAACATCTCCTATTGTCTAGTACCCAAGAGTTCGATTAAGTTTATTATTTTTAAAAATAAAAAACCTCTTTAATAAAGAGGTTTTCTAAAAAATTTGACTTTATAAATACTCTTGTAATTAATAAGTCATTTTGATAATAATTTTTCGAAAACCTTGCCAGTTTCTCCGAACTGAATTAAAGGTACCATATTTTTTGTCATTAGAATATTATCATAATAATTTGTTTTTGTAAATGTAAATAAATTATTTAATAATTATAAAATTTACTTATTATAAACTACTTGATAGAGTATTTTTGTAAATAATCACAATAGTTACAATTAACAAAGAAAAATTAAATCTTTAATTTATGGTATATGTTTTTTTATAGGGTTAATACTTTTTTATAGTAAAAATAATTGAAAGAAACAAATAAAAGAAAAATTAAGACTTAGATAAATACGATAAGTTTTAGGTTATAAAATTTATCACTCTAAACTTGACACTGCTAATAAAAATATTATAATAAAGATATAATAAAAAAAGGAGGTATTTTATATGAAAGGAAATATATCAATACATACAGAGAATATTTTTCCAATAATTAAAAAATGGTTATATTCAGACAAAGATATTTTTATAAGAGAATTAGTTAGTAATGCTTGTGATGCTGTTAATAAACACAAAAAATTAGTTTCACTTGGAGAAGCTAGCGAGTCAACTGAAGATTATTCAGTAAAAGTTATAATAAATAAGAAAAACAATACTCTTATATTTGAAGATAATGGAATTGGTATGACTGAAGAAGAAGTACAAAAATATATAAATCAAGTCGCTTTTTCTGGTGCAGAAGATTTCTTCAATAAATACAAAGATAAAATGAATGAAGAAAATGATATAATAGGTCATTTTGGACTTGGTTTTTATTCTTCATTTATGGTATCAACAAAGGTTCAAATAGATACACTTTCATTTAAAGAAAATTCTAAAGCTGTAAGATGGGTTAGTGAAGGTGGTTTAGAATATGAGATAACTGAAAGTGATAATAGAAAACAAAGAGGAACTACTATAACATTATTTTTAGATGAAGATAGTAAAGAATTTTTAGAAGAGTATACAGTTAGAAATATATTAGAAAAATACTGTGCATTCTTACCAGTAAATATTTACTTAGAAGTTATAGATGAGGATAAAGAAAATAAGGAAGATGAATTAAATCCTATAAATGATACTAATCCACTTTGGTTAAAATCTCCAAAGGATTGTACAGATGAAGATTACAAAGAGTTTTACAAAAAAGTATTTAAGAGCTTTGATGAGCCATTGTTTTGGATACATTTAAATGTTGATTATCCTTTTAATTTAAAAGGAATACTTTATTTCCCTAAATTAAAAAATGAATTTGAACTTATAGAAGGTAAGGTAAAATTATTTAATAACCAAGTTTTCGTTGCTGATAATATAAAAGAAGTTATACCAGAGTTTTTACTATTATTAAAAGGGGTTATAGACTGTCCAGATTTACCACTTAATGTTTCAAGAAGTTTCTTACAAAATGATAAGGATGTAAGTAAAATATCAAAACATATTATTAAAAAAGTTGGAGATAAGTTAAAAAGTCTTCATAAAAACGAAAAAGAAAACTACGAAAAATTCTGGGACGATATACAAGTTTTCATTAAATTTGGATGTCTAAAAGAAGAAAGTTTTTATGATAGAATAAAAGAAGATATATTATTTAAAACTATAAATGATGAGTATGTAACTTTAAGTGAATACTTAGAAAAGAATAAAGAAAAACACGAAAATAAAGTGTTTTATGTAACTAATAAAGAACAACAATCTCAGTATATAAAATTATTTAAAGACTACGAACTTGATGCTATAATTTTAGATTCTTCAATAGATAATCATTTTATATCATTTATTGAGTACAAAAACCACGAAGTTAAGTTTAATAGAATAGACTCTGATTTATCAGATATATTAAAAGAAGATAAAGAAGAAAATAAAGAAGCTAATGAAGTCATAGAAAATTTATTTAAAGATTTTGTTGGAGAAAGAATAAAAACTTACTCAGTTGAAGGACTTAAATCTAAAGATACTCCTGCTATAATTTTAGTTTCTGAACATTCAAGAAGAATGGCAGAAATGAAATCTCAATTTGCTGGAATGGATTTTGGAATGACTTTTGAAGAAGAAAAAACTTTAATAATAAATAATAATAATGATATAATCAAAAAATTAGTTGAACTTAAAGATAATGAAGAAAAGAAGGAAAAATTATCTTTAATATGTAATCAAATAGTTGATATAGCATTACTTTCAAATAAAGAACTAACTTCAAATGAGTTAAGTGAGTTTATAGATAGAAATAATAAACTTATGAATATGATAGTTTCATTATAATTAGATTACAATTTTTAAAAGATGTCTACTTAGGCATCTTTTTTGTGTATAATAAAAGTATTAGAATTTAAGTTTAGGAAGGATAATAATGTTTGGTTATGTTAAAATAAATAAAATGGATTTAACGTTTAGGGAATATGAATATTATAGGGGTTATTACTGTGGTCTGTGTAAGACTTTAAAAGACAATTATGGTGAAATATCAAGACTTTCTCTAAATTATGATATGACTTTTTTGGTTGTTTTATTAAACTCTATTTATAATGTAGAACAAACTGTTATAAATGAAGGATGTATAGTCAATCCTTTTAAGAAAAAGAAAAAAATAAAAAGTGAAATAACTGATTATTGTTCTGATATGAATGTTTTACTTTCTTATCATAAATTAGAGGATAATTTAAATGATGATAATAGAATAATTGATAAAGTAGCATACAATATTTATAAAAGTAACTTTAAAAAGGCTTATCAAAACTATCCAAGTAAATCTGACATAATAAAGCTTGAGCTTACAAATCTTTATAATTTAGAAAAAGAAAAAAGTACAAATATAGATTTGGTATCAAATACATTTGGTAGATTAATGGCAGAAGTATTTGCATACCAAAATGATGAAAACGAAGAAATCTTAAGAAAAATAGGTTTTAATATCGGAAAATATATTTATATTTTAGATGCTTACTCAGATTTAGAAAAAGATTTTAAGAAAAATAGATATAATCCATTTATACAATATATTGATAAAAAAGATGAGTTAATTATTTTAGTTGATGAGTTGATAAAATTTAGTTTAGGAGTTTTATCAAAAAATCTGAACAAACTAAAACTTAAAAAGAATGTAGGTATAATAGAGAATATAGTATATTCTGGAATGTATGAAAGATACAAATATATACTTAATAAAGGATGTGAAATTGGTGCAAAATAATTTACTTTTAGTGTCAAATAATATAAATGAAAATAATTTTGAAAAAGCATATAACTTATTAAAAGATATAACTAATAAATGTGAAACTTGGTATTATTTAAATTCTATTTCTTCTATGAAGTTAGGATATTATAAAGAAGCTAATGATAGTATAAAAAAAGCGATACAAATAAACCCTAAAAACGAAAAATACAACAAACTGCTTGAAAGTTTTAATTTCTATAGAGATGATTACTACGAAAGGAGTAGACGTTATAGAAGAAGGAGAAGACCTGATTTTGATTGTTGCCCTTGTGGTGATTGTTGTTGCTGCTGTTGTGATGATTTATGCTGTTGTTTTGGAGATGATTGTTGCGAGAACATAGGTAAGTTATGGGCACTTGATACTTGTTGTGAGTGTTTTGGTGGGGATTTTGTTGATTGTTTTTAATTAATTATGAGTAGAAAAATAGCTTATTCCGGAGTGATTTTAGCTTTAAACTCTCTAATTTTAATACTTATTAATTTAATTCCAACTAATACTTTATTTTTTATGATGATATCATCATTTTTAGTATCTATTATAGTTATTGAATTTGATATTAAAACGGCCATACTTTTTTCTTTTTCATCTATCATTATGAGTTTTATTATAATTAATAATAAAGTATATTCTGTTGTTTACTCATTATTTTTTTCTTTTTATGGTGTATTTAAATACTTTATTGAGAGTAGAAATAGTGTAAGTATTGAATATATATTAAAGTTTATTTTTTCAAATAGTATTTTTTTTCTATTTTATAGTTTTTCTCAAGAATTTATATTACTAAAATTAAATATATACTTAATATCTATTTACCAAATATTATTTTTAATTTACGATAAAGTTTACACAAGTTTTATTATTTATTATAACAAGAAGTTAAGAAAAATGTTAAAGCTAAAATAAGCAGATATTTTTATCTGCTTATTTTAGTAGAAAATACTCTTTTTGATTATTATTTATATAAGAATTGCAGTTAGAGCAAACATATCCAGTATTTTCTGTTTTAAATGTGTTTGTATTTTCATCATAAGTCATTTGGTTTTTAGCTATTATTCCGACTTTTCTTAAATCGGCCTTACAAGAAGTACAATTATTAATTGTGCAAACAACTTCTAATTCTTTTGGCTTTACATTAAGTTTTTCGTTACAATTTACACATATAACTGTATCTAAAACATCTTTTTTAATTTCTACTATCTTATCATCTTTAGTAGAGTATTTTAAAGTTTTATTTTCAATTATTTTATAACCTTTTTCTAAAATATTAGAATCACAATTTGTGCAAGTAAAAGAAGGTATGTATTTATCAGTTTCACTATTTAAATTTTCTTCTAATTTATTAATATCACTACAATCATCACAACTATCATTATTATCTAAAAGTAAGTTTAAAACTTTTTTACTATTATTATTTTTTGCCGTGTTTATAAGATGTTTTGATATAGTGTTAAAATTGCTATTTTTTGATTTATCATTTAAATCAATTAAATTATTTTTTAAAGCGTACTCTATTATAGAAGGATAGTCATACTTACTAGCTATATATAAAACAAATTCATCAAATACATTTTCTCCTACTTTATCACTAAAATCAATCCAAAGTCCAGGAGATTCTAAATATAATTCTTTACTAATTAAATCTAAATCATTTTTAACAATATCGTTCATAATTATACCTCACTAATTTTAAATATCTAACATAGAAATATCTGATGAAAATTTATATATAATATCTTTTCTTTCTACTACTACTTGAGTAGTATTTTTTAAGGCTTCATCGTTTTTTATATTATTTAAAAGTTCTCTTGTAGGGTTTATAGCGATAGGATTTTTTACTCTTCTTAACATATTTATATCTCCATTAGTATCACCATAAGCAAAAGATTTTGATAAATCTATATCATATTTTTTTATAAAATTATCTATTGCAATATTTTTACTAATTGAATCCCACATAGGAACTACATCTCCATTAAAAAAACCATTCTCAAAAACATATTCACTACCAATAAAATCAGTTGCATTATATTTTTTTGCCATTCTTTTTACTAAAAAATTAGGACTTCCAGAAATAAATATTACTATATGATTATTATCTAAATGATATTTTATTCTTGAACGAGTATACTTATAAACTCTTTCTGATTTTAATTTTATAACTTGATCACAAGTAAAATCAATACAAGTTTTATCAAGACCTATAAGAGATTTTACATAAAGATTGCAAACATCATCTAAATAATCGTCATAATTTCCTTGTCTTTTGTCCCAATGTAAAAAATTATCTCTACCAGCTAAAAACCAATCTTTTTCATCAATAACATCGTATTTTATAAGTTTTTTAAAGTGTTCAACCATAAGAGAGTCTCTATAAAGAGTGCCATCTATATCAAAAAATGCAGCAATATTACTCATAAATTCACCTCTTAAAAATATTATTAACTAAAGTATAAACTAAATTTTAGTACATATGTCAATTTATTTAAAATTTATAGTATAAATTTATTAGTATATATTAATATTTAATTATTATATAGTTTGTATTATTGAAATTTAAATATATTAAGATTAAATTAATAATATTTAAAAAAATAATTAAAAAAGTGTTGACTTAATTTTTTTTATGTAGTATATTAATACCTGTCCTTAAGAGATACGAAAAAATCTAAAAAA
>CALWPP010000018.1 GCA_944383455.1 uncultured Peptostreptococcaceae bacterium | reverse complement strand
GCGAAGAGGATACACCTGTTCCCATACCGAACACAGAAGTTAAGCTCTTTAGCGCAGAAGGTACTTGGTGGGAAACTACCTGGGAGATTATGTCATAGCCACGTAATCTTTTTTCGTATTTAAAATATATACAATTAGGAAATAGGGGATAAAGTTGTCCTCTATTTTTTATATTTATTTGAATAAATATAATGTTTAGATTAAAATATATCTATAAAAATATTAAGGAGGAGACGTATTGAATTTAGAAAGTCTAAATTATGAACAACGAGAAGCTGTTGAAAAAACGGAAGGTCCAGTTCTTATATTAGCTGGTGCTGGTTCTGGTAAGACAAAAGTTTTAACCACTAGAATAGTACATCTTATAAAAAATAAAAATATAAGCCCTTTTAATATACTTGCTATAACTTTTACAAATAAAGCAGCAAATGAAATGAGAGAAAGAGTAAAATCTTTACTAAAAGAGGATAATGATGAAATGTGGATAAGTACATTTCACTCTTGTTGTGTTAGGATTCTTAGAAAAGATATAAATAAAATAGGATATAATAGAAGTTTTGTTATATATGATAGTTCTGATCAATTAACTTTAATTAAAGATTGTCTAAAAGAATTGAATCTAAATGATAAAGTTTTTGAGCCAAGAGCAGTTATAAGTGAAATATCTAGTGCTAAAGATAAATTGTTATCTCCAAAAAAATATAAAGATATGAACATATCAGATAATAGAAAAACTAAAATAGCAGAGATTTATAAACTATATCAAGAAAGATTAAAAAGAAGTAGTGCACTTGATTTTGATGATTTAATAGTTAAGACTGTAGAGCTTTTTAAAGAAAATGAAGAAGTACTTGAATATTATAGAAATAGATTTTCATATATAATGGTTGATGAGTATCAAGATACTAGTAGAGCTCAATATGAGTTTATAAGACTTCTTGCCAAAAATCATCAAAATATTTGTGTTGTTGGAGATGATGACCAAAGTATTTATGGATGGAGAGGTGCTGATATTAGAAATATACTAGAGTTTGAAAAAGATTATGATAATGTACATACAGTTAAGTTAGAACAAAATTATAGGTCAACTCAAGTTATATTAGATGCTGCAAATAAAGTTATATCTAATAATATAGAAAGAAAAAGAAAAAAGCTTTGGAGTGAGAAAAAAGAAGGAGAAAAAATAAAAATTCAGGTTTCTGATGATGAGATTGATGAGGCAAATTTTGTAGCTGATAATATTTATAAAATATCTAAAAAAGAAAATATAAAATATAGTGATATAGCAGTTTTATACAGAGCAAATGCACAAGCTCGTCCAATAGAAGATGCACTAAATAAAAGTAATATTCCATACACTATTTATGGCGGAGTAAAGTTTTATGAAAGAAAAGAAATAAAAGATTTGTTGGCGTATTTAAGAGTTATAGAAAACCCTCAAGATGATATATCATTAAAAAGAATAATAAATGTACCAAGAAGAGGAATCGGTCTAAAAAGTATAGAAAAAATAGAAGATAGAGCAAGTTTAAGACAAGAAAGTATGTATTCAGTAATTGTTGATATTGAGTCAAATTCTGATTTATCACCAAAAGCTAAAAAAAGTATTAAAGAATTTGTTGATATTATAGGTTCTTTAAGAGCTATGAAAGAAGTATATCCTGTTAGTAAATTAATAGAAAAAGTTCTTAAAACAACAGGATATATAGAAGAGCTTGAAAAGGATAAAAAAGATGAGAATTTAGATAGAATCGATAATTTAAAGGAGTTTGTATCTATTGCTATTGAATTTGAAAGAAATAGTAAAGAAAAAGATTTAGAAAATTTCTTAACTAGTATTTCACTTAATTCTGATACTGATGAAGAAGAAAATGAAAACGAAAAAGTTTCTCTAATGACTATACATACATCAAAAGGACTTGAATTTCCAGTAGTATTTTTAATTGGTATGGAGGAAAATTTATTCCCTATTTCAAGAGCTGTAAAATCAATGAATGAATCAGATATAGAAGAAGAAAGAAGACTTTGCTATGTTGGGATTACTAGAGCAAAAGATATTTTATATATGACGTTAACTCAGAGAAGAACTTTATATGGAAAAACTGCTCCTTCAGTTTCTTCAAGATTTATAGAAGAACTTCCAAATGAATGTATTGAAAAGCTTAATAGCCCTCAAAACGAAATAACTTACTCAAAATCAAGTTATAACGTATTAGATAAATATAAGCAAAAATATATGAATAGTATTAATAAGCAAACACTTGCAAAAAAGGTGAATGCAACTATAAAAGAAGCTGAAAAAGAAAATGATACTTCTAATATAAAAGCTGGAGATAAAGTTTTTCACCCTAAATTTGGAGTTGGAACAGTAGTTGGAATGATGGGAAGTGAGCTTACAATTTCTTTTGTTAATAAGGGAATAAAAAAAATAAACAAAGAATACACGACAATTGATTTATTATAATTATTTAGAGAATAAGTTTAAAAATAATTATCAAGAATAGGAGAGTTTATGAAAGATTTTGCAAAAAATTTAATAGATTTTATTTATGAAAGTCCAACAGCCTTTAATTTTGTCGAAACTTCAAGAAAACTATTAGATGAAAATGGTTTTTGTGAATTAGATTTTTTAGATAAGTGGAAATTAAAAGAAAATGGAAAGTATTATATAACTAAAAATTTATCTTCATTAGTTGCCTTTACAATAAACTCAAACAACACTTGTGAAGAAGGATTTAGGATAATTGGAAGTCATTCTGATTCACCGTGTTTTAAGATAAAACCAAACCCTGAGATAACTTGTGAAAATAGATACTTAAAATTAAATACAGAATGTTATGGAGGTCCAATTCTTAGTACTTGGTTAGATAGACCGTTATCATTAGCTGGTAGAGTTTGTTTAAAAAGTGATAATATATTAAAACCAAACGAAAAAATAATAAATATAAATAAACCAGTTTGTATAATTCCAAATTTAGCAATTCATATGAATAGAAGTGTAAATGAGGGATATGCTTTTAACAAGCAAAAAGACATGTTGCCTTTTGTTGGAGTTTTAAACGAAACTTTAGAAAAAGATGATTTTTTAATAAATTTAATTTCGAATGAACTAAAAGTTGATAAGGAAGATATAATTGATTTTGATTTATTTTTATACGAATATGAAAAAGGAAAATTAATTGGAGTGAATGAAGAATTTATATCTAGTTCAAGGCTTGATAATTTATCTATGGCTCACGCTAGTTTAAATGCATTAATAAACTCAAAAAATTCAAAAGGGATAAATGTTGTAGCAGTTTTTGATAATGAAGAAGTAGGAAGTTCTACAAAGCAAGGTGCAGATTCTAATATGCTTTTAAATATTTTAGAGAGAGTTTGTATTAGTCTATCTAAAAATAGGGAAGAGTTCCTAAAATCAATCTACTCTTCATTTATGATATCTGCAGATTTAGCACATGCTGTTCACCCAAATTTAGGTGAAAAACATGACCCTGTTAATAGACCTATAATAGGAGATGGACCTGTTATAAAAATTAATGCAAACCAAGCATATACAAGTGATTCTTATTCAATATCAGTATATAAGTCAATTTGTAAAGAAGCTAATATTAAATATCAAGAGTTTGTTAATAGGTCTGATGAAAGAGGTGGAAGTACAATAGGTCCAATTTCATCAACTCATATAGATATACCTTCTATTGATGTTGGAAGCCCAATTTTTGCTATGCATTCAATAAGAGAATTAGGGAGTGTATCAGACCACTTTAATATATACAAAACATTTCTTAAGTTTTTTGAAATATAGTTTAATAAAGCTCTAAATATATTGAAATATACAACAATTGTTAGTATAATTAAAAGGTTAGATCAGATAAATATATTGGAGTTGATATAAATGAAAACCAAAAGAATAGCAGTTTTAGGTGGTCCTAGATGTGGAAAAACTACATTAATACAACATTTATATGTTGAGATGAAAATAGCAGGATTAAATGTTGGTTATGCGCTAGAATATTCAACTGATTACCTAAGAGATAAAGGAATGATAGAGACTATATCTGAACAATATGGAATTTATTTAGGACAAAAGAGAATAGAGGATGATTTATCAAGTTTTGATTATGCACTTACTGATTATGCTACCTTTATTCCTTATGTTTATGGAAGATTTATGCTTGGTAATAAGCAAAGAACTAAAAAGGAGATCCAAATACTAAAAGATTTATATTGTTTAGCAATAGAGGACATACCAAATTATGATATGATAATTTATATTCCAAGAGAATTTGGATATGTTAAAGATGGTGTAAGATGGCAAGATGAGGAAGTTGCAAGACAAATTGATGATGCAATATTAAATTTCTTAAAAGTTGAGAATATAGATTACATAGAAGTTAAGGGTTCTACAAAAGATAGAGCAAAAGAGATACTTAGTCTACTTGATATAAATTATAAAGAAACTAAAGAATTAGATGATAAATAGGAGATTATTATGGAAAATAAAAACCCAATAGTTACAATAGAAATGGAAAATGGTGAAAAAATAGTTTGTGAGTTATATCCAAATATAGCTCCAAATACTGTTAAAAACTTTGTTACATTAGTTAATAAAGGTTATTATGATGGAATAATTTTTCATAGAGTTATAGAGAACTTTATGATACAAGGTGGTTGTCCTGATGGGACTGGAATGGGTGGACCAGGTCATTCTATAAAAGGTGAATTTACATCAAATGGATTTACTAACAATTTAAAGCACGAAGCTGGAGTTTTATCTATGGCAAGAACTATGATGCCAAATTCTGCAGGTTCTCAATTTTTCATAATGCATAAAAATTCACCTCATTTAGATGGAGAATATGCATCATTTGGTAGAGTTATTGAAGGTATGGAAGTTGTTAATAAAATTGCAACAACTGAGACAGATTACTCTGATAGACCAACAAAGCCTCAAGTTATGAAAAAAGTAACTGTTGAAACTTTTGGAGAAGATTATTCAGACGTTGAAGTAACGAAAAAATAGTAAAAATTTATATAAATTACTGTTAATAAAACTATTTACTTTTTTAATAGTTTGTTTTAGAATATTATAGTAATGAATCCTAAAAACACAAAAATAAACCACTAGAAGTTTTATCTACACTAAATAAAAAAGATATAACATTTAAGTGTGATAATAAAAAAGGGTACGCCATATGGCGTACTCTTTTTATTTTATTATTTCAGTTAAATTTGGAACTAATTGTTTCTTTCTTGAAACAACACCACTTGCAAATACTCCTTGATTTGCATTAACATCAAAAGCACTTGATATTATACTATCATCTGCTTTGTATAAAAGATAAGAACCTTCCTTTATGATGTCTGTAATAGCAAGGACTAATATATCGTGATTAGTAGAATTTATAAAAGATAAAAATTCATCTTTTTTAGATAATATTGAGTCTATATCTAGTGTAAATACTTGACCTATACCAACATTTTTACCACCCATATTAAATTCTTTAAAATCCATATTAACTATTTCTTCTATACTATAACCATCTAAAGAAGTTCCAGCTTTAAACATTTCCATAGCATATTCTTCTTTGTTTACATTAGCTATTTTTTCAAGTTCTTCACAAGCTTTTTTGTCTAATTCAGTTGTAGTTGGTGATTTAAATAATAAAGTATCTGAAAGTATTGCAGAAAGCAATAGACCTGCTATATGTTTTGGTATTTCAATATTATTTTCTTTAAATAAAGTATAAACTATAGTACAAGTACATCCAACAGGCATAACTCTAATATTTATTGGAACATCGGTAGTTATATCAACTTTATGGTGATCTATTATTTCAAGTAAATTTGCACTATCTATATCATCTATAGTTTGTATTTTTTCGTTATGATCAACTAATATTACATCTTTTCCACTAGCACTATCTATGATTTCAGGAGCATCAACTCCAAAATAATTTAATGCAAATAAAGCTTCTTTTTGAGGTTTTCCTAAAGCACAAGCTTTAGCTTCTATTCCTAGCTTATTTTTTAGATATGTTAAAGAAATTGCTGAACATATTGAATCTGTGTCTGGGTTTTTATGTCCAAATACTAATAAACTCATATAAACACTCCTTTTAAGATTTTCAAAAAATAATCATATAGTAGTTTGTATAATAAATATAATTTTAATAACTACAATCAAATATTATACCAAAAGGAGGAGACAATTTGTTTAAAAAACGAAAAAAAAATAGTAAATTGTTTTTGGTAGCATTTATTATTTTTTTTGGAATAATTTTTTCTAATTTTTATTCCATTTTTTTAGAAAAAGGGTCAGACTATAATATAAAAAATGATGACTCAAAAGTATTAGATACAATAAGTAAGACCTTAGAGTTAAATACAGTTAAATACAATTATAGTAATTTAATAACAGTCAAAAAAGATAAAACTATAAATAATATAAAACTACCGTTTACTGAAAAATCATTTATTATAAAATATGAAGGAGTTATAAATGGAGGAATTAGGTCTGAGGACGTCAAAATAATAAGCAATGAAGGGGATAGTATAAAAATAGAAATAAATGAGTGCAAAATACTTGACCATTATATAAAGGATGATGGAATATATGTTTATAATACTAAAGAATCAATATTTAATAAAATAGAGATTCAGGAGGTATTAGATGATATAAGTAAGTACAAAAAAGATTATGAGAAAAAAGTCTTAGAAGAAGGATTTTTACAGGAGATAGAAATTAGTACAAAAGAAAATCTAACATCAATATTAAGTTCTATGGGATACAATAATATAGAAATATTATTTATATCAAAGTAATACGAAACCAATTAAATTAAAAAATTTACCAAAAATCTATTGACTTTATAAGATAATAAGTGATATTATATATGTGTAAAGTTTGTTAAATAACTAACGAAAGTTTTTATTTTGTGATTTATATATAATATATAATTACAATATATATTTATTGCAATTTAAGTATATTATATTAAATATAAAATATAATGGAGGGTAAAATGAGTAAAGAAGTAAAGCAAAATATAGAAGAAGTAAATGCTGAAAATATGATAAATACTTTAGTTGAAAAAGCATTAAAAGCAAAAGATGCTATGCTTAATTTAGATCAAGAAGCTACTGATAAGATAGTTGCTGCTATGGCAAAAGCTGGCCTTGATAAACATATAGAACTTGCTCAAATGGCAGTTGAAGAAACTCAAAGAGGAGTTTTTGAAGATAAAGTTACAAAAAATATTTTTGCAACAGAATATATATACAATAGTATAAAGTATAATAAAACTGTTGGTGTTATAGAAGAAAATGATGAAGAAGGATATATGATGGTAGCTGAGCCAATAGGTGTTGTTGCAGGGGTAACACCAGTTACTAATCCAACTTCAACTACAATGTTTAAATCGTTAATATCTATAAAGGGA
The DNA here is from genome assembly GCA_944383455.1 of uncultured Peptostreptococcaceae bacterium. GTDB lineage: Bacteria > Bacillota > Clostridia > Peptostreptococcales > Peptostreptococcaceae > JAGHEK01. The sequence continues at coordinate 19,499 of CALWPP010000018.1, read as the reverse complement.
AGAAATCCAATAATATTTGCATTCCATCCATCAGCTCAAAAATGTTCTTCAGAAGCTGCAAGAATATTAAGAGATGCTGCGATAGAAGCTGGAGCTCCAGCTGATTGTATTCAATGGGTAGAAAATCCATCAGTAGAAGCTACAAATTCATTAATGAAACATCCAGGAGTATCTTTAATACTTGCTACTGGAGGACCAGGAATGGTTAAAGCTGCATACTCTTCAGGAAAGCCTGCTTTAGGAGTTGGAGCTGGAAACGTACCTTGTTTTATAGAGAAGTCTGCTGATATAAAGCAAGCAGTTAATGATTTAATATTATCAAAAAGCTTTGACAACGGAATGATATGTGCATCAGAACAAGCTGTTATAGTTGAAGAATGTATCTATAAAGAAGTTGTTGATTTAATGAAGTCATTTAACTGTTACTTCACAAACAATAAAGAAAAAGAATTATTAGAAAAGACTGTAATAAATCCAGAAACTAAATCTTTAAATCCTAATATAGTTGGGCAAAGTCCATACACAATAGCTAAAATGGCTGGATTTGAAATACCAAAAGATACTAAAGTATTAGTTGCTGAAATAGGTGGAGTTGGTATGAATCATCCATTATCAAAGGAAAAATTAAGTCCAGTTTTAGCTTGTATAAAAGTTAAGGATGCTAAAGAAGGAATACAAAGAGCTGTTGATATGGTTGAATTTGGGGGATTAGGACATTCGGCTGTTATACATTCAAATAATGATGATATAATATTAGAATTTAGTACAAAAGTTAGAGCGGGAAGACTTTTAGTTAATGCTCCATCAACTCATGGTGCAATAGGAGATGTTTACAACGTAAATAAGCCATCATTAACTCTTGGATGTGGTTCTATGGGTAATAACTCAACAACTGACAACGTATCTGCTACAAACTTAATAAACGTTAAAAAGGTTGCTAAGAGGAGAATAAATATGCAATGGTTTAAAGTTCCAGAAAGAATATACCATGAAGTAGGTTCAATCCAATACTTAGAAAAGTTACCAGATGTTGAAAGAGTTATGATAGTAACTGATAGAATGATGGTAGAATTAGGATATGTTGCTAAGTTAGAATACCAATTAAGAAAAAGAAGAAACCCAGTTTTAATAGATATATTTGCTGACGTTGAGCCAGATCCATCAGTAGATACAGTATTAAACGGTGCTGAAGCTATGAGAAAGTTTAAGCCAGATACTATAATAGCATTAGGTGGAGGTTCTGCAATGGATGCTGCTAAGGGTATGTGGTTATTCTATGAAAATCCTCAAGCAGACTTTAACGATCTAAGACTTAAGTTTATGGATATAAGAAAAAGAATATTCAAGTTCCCTAAACTTGGAAGACAAGCAAAAATGGTTGCTATACCAACAACTTCAGGAACTGGTTCGGAAGTAACTTCATTTGCTGTTATAACTGATAAGGTAAATAACATAAAATATCCTTTAGCTGATTATGAGTTAACTCCAGATGTTGCTATAATAGATCCATCATTTGTTATGTCAGTTCCAGCTGCTGTAACTGCAGATACAGGACTTGATGTTTTAACTCATGCAATAGAAGCTTACGTATCTATAATGGCTACTGATTACACTGATGGATTAGCTATGAAAGCTATTCAAATGGTATTTGAATATCTACCAACTTCTTATAGAGAAGGTGGAAAAACTAATGAAGGTAAGATAGCAAGAGAAAAAATGCATAATGCTTCTTGTATAGCTGGTATGGCATTTGCAAATGCGTTCCTGGGAATAAATCACTCATTAGCTCATAAATTAGGAGGAGAATTCCATATAGCTCACGGTAGAGCAAATGCAATATTATTACCACACGTAATAGAATACAATGGAACAAAGCCAACTAAGTTTGCTGCATTCCCTAAATATAAATCATATGTTGCTGATAAGAAGTACCAAGAAATAGCTAAAGCTTTAGGTCTTAAGGCTAACACTCCAGAAGAAGGTGTTAAGAGCTTAGCTGATGCTGTTAGAAATCTTATGAAAGAACTTAACATGCCATCAACTGTTAAAGAATGTGGAATAGATCAAAAAACTTACTTTGCTGCTATAGATAGATTATCTTTAGAAGCATTTGATGATCAATGTACTGGAGCAAACCCAAGACTTCCATTAGTAACAGAAATGAAAGAAATATATGAATTAATATATGATGGTAAGAAGCCTTCTAAAAAATAGTTTTTAAAAGATGTCCTTTTAGGGCATCTTTTTATATTGTAATTATAAAACACTTATAATCATAAAATTATAAAGAGGTGATTTTATGAATTATTATGAATACTGTGTAGTTATTTCAAATGAATATTATCCAAATATTTATAAAGAGTTATACAAATACACTAAAAATATACTAGAAAATATTGATAATGAAAAACTTCATCCATTTCCAAATAGAGATTTATTTTATGATTTAGTTGAAAAAATTTATGAACAGTACAAATATGAAAACTATAATAAATTTAAGAACGGAGAAATACCATATGTTGATTTTACATCAAGTGAAAATATATGTTTATTAAAGGATTTTATAAAAGTAATTATAATAAATAATATAATTTCTAAAAGAGAAAAATATAAAGAATATAATTTTTATTATTAATTATAAGATATATAAATAGTTTATTAGTTATAGAGTAATATACAAACATTTGCTATAATTATTCATATAACTTATGAGGAGGAAATATATTTTGAGGCTCGGAATGAGAAATATAAAAACTGGAATAGGGGTAATGCTTTGTGTATTAGCAGGAAACTTTATAATAGAAAATCCTATGTATGCAGGTGTTGGTTGTGTTGTTTCTATACAAGATACATTTAAAGGTTCTGTAAAATTAGGATTTAATAGAGCTTTAGGTACATTTTTAGGTGGATTGGTAGGTTTTTTATCACTTTTTATAGGTCATAAAAACTCTATAGTATGTGGTATAGGAGTTATGATTACAATATACGGGTGTACATTTTTAAAAGTCAACTCAGGTATAGTAGTTGCGTCAGTTACATTTTTATCTATAAATTTAGGTGTTATCGACACAAGTCCAATTGATTATTCTTTGCAAAGAGTATTTGATACAAGTATAGGAGTTTTAATTGGGATACTTGTAAATTTAATAGGAAGACCTGATTATTATGAAAATTCTATTAGTGAAATAGCTAAAGTAGAAAATATGATAGAAAAGTCTTTAGAAAATAAAGTTACTAAGAATGATAAATTTAATATAAGTGCTATTAATAAGCAAATAAAAACATTAGAAGGTATATATTTAAAGTTATTAGATGAAATTAAATACTCAAAAGAAGATATAGATATAGATTTTATAAAGCACAAGATAGATAATTTTAAAGAAATAATACACCATATGCAGTCAATAGAATTTTTAAAAGAAGAATTATTTATAAATAATGAAAATAACCATAGACTTATAAATAAATATCCAAGTATTGTGTGGGGAATAGATGACGAAAAGAGTCCTGTTTTTAATTATCACTTATTAAAGATTATAGAATTAGTTTATATTACTTAGAAATATTGACAATAATAATAAATATTTTTATAATAAAAAATAATACTAAAAACTGTGAAAAAGAGGAGTATGTAAATTAAACTTAAAGAGAGGAAAGTTCGTGGGCTGAAAGACTTTCTAAGAAATTATTTACAGAAGGTAGCTTTGGAGTTTTTGTGGTGAAATTTTAGTAGCTACAAACGTGTGGAATCCGTTAAAATTCCGTTGAGAGTTAATCTATTTTTAGTAGATTAAAATTAAGGTGGTAACGCGAGCTTTTCGTCCTTAAATTAGGATGAGAAGCTTTTTTAATTATACTAATGAAAAGGAGAAATTTATGGAAAATACAAATTTAGGAAAAACGTATAATCCAAAAGATTTTGAATCTAGAATTTATGCAAAGTGGATGGAAGAAGGAGTGTTTAAATCAAGACCAAATAAAAACAAAAAACCATTTACAATAATGCTTCCTCCCCCAAATATAACAGGGCAACTTCATATGGGACACGCACTTGATCATACTTTACAAGATATTCTTATAAGATGGAAGAGAATGGATGGATATGAAGCTCTTTGGCAACCAGGAACAGACCACGCATCAATTGCAACTGAAGTTAAGGTTGTTGAGAGAATAAAAAATGAAGAAGGAAAAACTAAGTATGAATTAGGAAGAGAAGAATTCCTAAAAAGAGCAATGGATTGGAGAAATGAATTTGGTAGAAAAATAGTAGACCAAATGAAACAGCTTGGAGACTCTTGTGATTGGGATAGAGAAAGATTTACAATGGATGAGGGTTGCAATGAAGCTGTTACAGAGTTTTTTATAAAGCTTTATGAAAAAGGACATATATACAGAGGAAATAGAATAATAAACTGGTGTCCAAATTGTAAAACTACTTTATCTGATGCAGAAGTTGAACACGAAGAACACGAAGGAAAATTTTATCATATAAAATATCCTATAAAAGATAGTGATGAATTTTTAGAAATAGCTACAACAAGACCAGAAACTATGCTTGGAGATACTGGTATTGCAGTTAATCCAGAAGACGAGAGATATGCTCATTTAGTTGGAAAATATGCAATACTTCCAATGATAGGGAGAGAACTTATAATAGTTGCAGATGATTATGTTGATAAAGAGTTTGGAACTGGTGCAGTTAAAATGACTCCAGCACACGACCCAAATGACTTTGAAGTTGGTCTTCGTCATAACCTAGAAAAAATAAATGTTATGAATGAAGATGGTACGATGAATAATCTAGCAGGAAAATATGAAGGAATGGATAGATATGAGTGTAGAAAACAACTTATAGCTGACCTTGATGAGGCAGGATATTTAATAAAAATAAAAGACCATAATCATAATGTAGGTTCTTGTTATAGATGTAAAACTGTTGTTGAGCCTAGTTTATCAGACCAATGGTTTGTTAAAATGGACGAACTTGCAAAGCCTGCAATAGAAATTTTAAAGAAAAAAGATTTAAAATTTGTACCAGAAAAGTTTGATAAAACTTACCTTCAATGGCTTGAAAATATAAAGGACTGGTGTATATCAAGACAATTATGGTGGGGACACCAAATACCAGCTTATTACTGTGAAGAATGTGGTGAAGTTGTAGTTTCAAAAGAAATGCCAAAAGTATGCAAGTGTGGTCATACTCACTTTAAACAAGACGAAGACGTTTTAGATACTTGGTTTTCTTCTGCACTTTGGCCGTTTTCAACATTAGGGTGGCCAAATAAAACTGAAGAACTTGAATATTATTATCCAACAAGTGTATTAGTTACAGGATATGATATAATTTTCTTCTGGGTTGTTAGAATGGCGTTTGCATCAATGTTTTGTATGGGAGAAACTCCATTTGAACACGTATTAATTCACGGACTTGTAAGAGATGCTGAAGGAAGAAAAATGAGTAAGTCTTTAGGAAATGGAATAGACCCACTTGAAGTAATAAATGAATACGGAGCAGACGCATTAAGGTTTATGTTAGCAACGGGTAACTCTCCAGGAAATGATATGAGATTTCATATGGAAAGAGTTGAAAGTGCTAGAAACTTTGCAAACAAATTATGGAATGCATCAAGATTTGTGTTTATGAACATTGATGAAGAATTATTAAAAGACTTAAATAGAGAAACTGTAAAAGAAAGTATGACTTTAGCTGATAAGTGGATAATATCAAGAGTTAATAATTTAGTTAAGGAAGTAAATAATAACTTAGAGAAGTTTGACTTAGGACTTGCAGGTCAAAAAATATATGACTTTGCTTGGTCAGAATATTGCGATTGGTATATAGAAATAGTAAAACCAAGACTTTACTCAGATGATATTTTAGCTAAAAAGACTGCACTATATACATTAACTTATGTATTAGAAAAGATACTAAAACTTCTTCATCCATATATGCCATTTATCACAGAGGAAATATATACTCATCTAAAAACTGTAAATGGAAGTATAGTAGTTAGTGAGTGGCCTCATTATAAAGAAGAAGATAATATGGAAAAAGAAGAAGAAATGATGAATCTTACGATGGATGGAATAAGAAACATAAGAAACGTAAGAGCTGAAATGAATGTTGTACCTTCTAAAAAAGCAAAAGTTATAATAGTACCAACTTCTGATAAAAAAGAAGCTATGATACAAGGAAAAGACTATTTTATAACTCTAGCTAGTGCATCAAGTGTTGATATAATAGATACTGAAGAAAATATACCAGAAGATGCTGTAAGTATTGTAATTGATGGAGTTAAAATATTTATACCGCTTGATGAGTTAGTTGATTTTACTAAAGAGCTTGAAAGATTAAATAAAGAAAAATCAAAACTTGAAGGCGAGATAAAAAGAGTTAATGGAAAACTTTCAAATCAAGGATTTTTAGCAAAAGCCCCAGAAAGTCTAATAAATGAAGAAAAAGCTAAAAAAGAAAAATTTGAAGAAATGATGAAATCAGTCTTAGAAAGAATTTCTAATATAGAAGATAAATTAAAATAATAAATTGAAAAATAAGTACAAGGATTTTTCCAAGTACTTATTTTTTAGATAAATTTATATTAAATAAAATATTAAATTATATTTATCGTTTTATATAATAAACAATTATGAAGAATTATATATCTGAAGAGGAGAAAAATTATGAAAATGAATATAAAAAAAGTAAGTAAAGATGCAGTTACTCCACAATTTGCACATAAAACAGATAGTGGATTTGATTTATTTACAAGTGAAGATTTAACATTAGCTCCTAAGACAAAAGGAGTTGCAAAAACAGGTATTATTTTCGAGATACCTTATGGATTTGGAATACAAGTTAAAAATAAATCGGGAATAACTTTAAAAGGTGTTCCAACTGCTTCTGGTAAAAATGCAGACATAACTGTTTATGAAGGAACTATAGATATGGATTATCGTGGAGAAGTTATGATAATGCTTAAAAATGAAGAAGACCACGAAATAACTATAAAAAAACATACAAAACTTGCTCAAGGAGTTTTAAGAAAAGTTTATCATTGTGAGTTTATTGAAGTTGATGAAGTAAGTGAAACAAAAAGAGGTCAAGGTGGATTTGGTTCTACAGGAACTATGCATAAGGAGTAGTTATGGATTATAAAGAGGCCTTAGATTATATAAGCAAATCTCATAAGTTTGGAATGAGACTTGGACTTGATAATATAAAAAAACTACTTGAACTTTTAGGAAATCCTCAGGAGAAATTAAAAATTATTCACGTTGCAGGAACTAATGGAAAAGGTTCAACTTGTTCTTTTATAAGTACAATTTTAAAAGAATTTGACTATAAAGTAGGACTTTATACATCACCTTTTCTTGAAGTTTTTAATGAAAGAATAAGAATAAACAACGAAAATATATCTGATAAAGATATAGGAAGAATAGTTTCTATAATAAAAGAAAAAATAGAAATTATGGTAGATAAAGGGTTTGACTATCCAACAGAATTTGAAATAGTAACTGCTATGGCATTTTATTATTATTTTGAAAATAATGTTGATTTTGTAGTTTTGGAAGTTGGACTTGGTGGAAAATATGACGCAACAAATGTTATAAATAAAAGTGAAGTTAGTGTAATTACTCCAATTAGTATAGACCATATTAATGTACTTGGAAATACAATTAGTAAAATAGCATCTGAAAAAGCAGGCATAATAAAAGAAAATTCAACTGTATTTATTTATAATCAAAGTGATGAAGCTAAAAACGTTATAAAAAAAGTTTGTGATGATAAAAATAGTAAATTTTTTGAAGTTTTATTTGATGATATAAAAATAAAACACTCAGATATAAATTATCAAGAATTTGATTATAAAAACTATAAAAATCTAAAAATAAACTTAATAGGAGAACATCAAATAAAAAATAGCATCTTAGCTATTAATGTAGTTGAGTTTATTTTAAGTAAGTATAATAAAAAAATAGATGAAGATAAATTAAAACTAGGCCTTCTAAATACTAAATGGGCAGGACGAATTGAAAAAATAAAAGAAAATCCTTTATTTATAATAGATGGAGCGCATAATGAAGATGGTGCAAAATCACTTTCTAAAGTTTTGGATAAAAATTTTAAAAATAAGAATTTAACTCTTTTATTAGGAATGCTTGAGGATAAGGAAATAGACAAAGTATTAGAAATTTTAATTCCTTATTTTAATAAAGTAGTAACTACAAATGTAAGTAATCCAAGGACTATAAGTTGTGATGATTTAAAAGAGAAGATAAGTAATTATGTAAAAGAAGTTTATAGTATAGATAATCTAGAAGAAGCCTTAAATTTTACATTAAAAAAATCAGATAAAGATGATATAATAATAAGTTGTGGTTCGCTTTATTTAATTGGTGAAATAAGAAGATTATCAAATAAAATTTAAAATATTTTAAGTAAAATAAATATCCCTAAAAGTATAATTTTATTATACCTTAGGGATATTTTTATACGATATTTTCAAGTATTGCCTTTGATAATTGGTCTGGGCAAGAAGTAGATTTAGCTCCACAATGAATACCTTTTAATTTACTTGAAATATCAATTGCATTTTGACCTACAACTAGGCTTTTAAGACCGATTAAGTTTCCAGGACAACCACCAATAAAATCAACATCAGTTATAATATTTTCATCACTAAGTTCTAATATTATTTCTTTACAACAGATACCTTCTGGTTTGAAATTTATTTTCTTCATAAATCACCTCTTAATTTGATAATAAGTTAAATATATCACAAAAATTTTATATAAACAATATATATTAAAGGGTTTGAATTTAAGTTTTTATTCACATAAGTTTAAGTAATTTAATATATTTAAAGGTGTAGAATTTAAAATTTTTGGAGGAAATAATTGAAAATATATGTTTCTAATTATCTATCAAATAGTATTAGTGTAATAGACTATGCTAGTTTAGAAGTAATAAAAAACTTAAGTTTAGGTCAGATAAATTCTAATGATTTTATTATTGATAAAAACATAATATATTTATTAGGCTCACTTGATGGAAATTTATACTTAATGGACTTAGATGAAGATAAAATAATAGATAATATTTCTATTGGATTATCAATAAGAAATATTTTAAAATATAAAAATGAACTTTTGATAATTAATGAAGACTCAAATAGTATATATATTTTAAATATCAACAATTTAAATCCAGTATATTTAATTAAACTTAAAAATACTCCACAGTCAATGTGTATAAATAAAGATAAACTGTACGTATTATGCAACGATAGTATAACTATAATTGATTTAATTAAAAAAAATATAATAAAAGATATTAAGACAAATTTTAATAACTTTAGTATAAAAATTGACAAATTAAAGAATGAAATATATGTATTAACATTAGAAGGAAATATATTAGTCTTAAATGAGAATTTAGAAGTATTAAAAATATTAGAAAATTTTTTATTCCCGATTGATATAGAAATTTGTTATAAGTACAAAAGTATTTATGTACTCGATTTTGAGTTGAAAAAAATAATTATACTGGATTATGAAACTAAAAAATTAAAGGATAGTATTTCGTTTAATAGTTATACAAGGGGATTTTTAGTATCAAAAGATGAAGAATATTTATTTGTAACAGACACAAAAAATAATTCATTAAAAGTATATCAAACATCAAAGAATAAACTAATAAAAGAAATAAACTTACAAAAAGAGCCTACAACAATATTTATAAAGTAGGCTTTTCTTGTATAAGGGATTGAATTATTTCAGCATACATATAAGAAGCATTTTTTCTCCAATTATTGCATATAAGTTTTGCTTGTTTCTCTGATGAAACATTTAAGCTTAAATTTATTAAATCACGTCTATTTTCAATTACTCTTAAATTAACAATAAATTCATAATCGTTTTGTTTTTTAAAGCTTGATTTTATCTCTGTGTTTGATAAAATTCTTTGTTTATTCTTTTTTATATATGTATTTATATTACTTCCTATATCTTGTGGAATTTTATCTATTAATGATTCTAATATTTCAAAACCTTTTTGAGTTATACAGTAGTATTCTTTTTTTGATTCTTTGTATGTATTTAAAAACTTTGATTCTACTAAATCAGACAGAAATTGTTGAAGTAGGAAATAATTCATTATTTCTGTTTCAAGAATTACTTGCGTTATTTGTGAATTAGTAAGGTCAACATCAATTTTATCTATTATATAAAGAATTAAAAGCTTATTAGAAGCTAATTCTTCAGATGATTTGTCAAACATAATATAATCAACCTCCAAGAAAAACTCTTTATTATTATATTAAACTAAAATATACTAAAATGAAAGAGTATTATATATTTTATTTTTTAAACTAAAAAGAGGGTATAAAACCCTCTTTTTAAACTAGATGTCAGAATTTACTATTACTTTCCAGACATTTGGTTTTGAGCCATTTCAACTAATTTCTTAGTCATATACCCACCAACATAACCATTTTGTCTAGCAGTTAAATTTCCTTTATCAGCAGATTCATAGTTAGCAAGCCCTAATTCATTAGCTATTTCTAACTTCATTTGATTTAAAGCATTTTTAGCTTCAGGAACAACTTTTTTGTTTGACATAGTAAATTTCCTCCTTAGATGATTATTTATCGATAAGACTAAACTTTTACTTATCGTCTGTATTAATTTTCCCTAAAACAAAATTTATATGCATTTAATTTAAAAATTTGAAAAATTATTTATATTTTTTTGAGATTGGTATTTTCTTGTCTTTTCTACCACCCTCATTTATATTATGAGCTTCTCTTAAAAAATGTCTGTTTTCAAATTTTATAGTCTGTCTACCAGTTTCAACTTGATGACCTTTTATGTTACCAAAGTTACTGTATATGTTTGACATAAATACACCACCTTTTATTTTGGGTTAATATTATGTTTTCCAAAAATTAATTTAATTTTCGTGGAAATTTATAGAAATATATTGATTAAAATAAATCAAAAGAAAAATAAATTTGTAATAAATATATAAATGATAAATATAAATGTTTATATAAAGATTAAAGATGAAATTTTAATTAACAAATCAGGGGGATTTAAGATGAATCAAGATACTAATATAGTTAATTTAAGAGGGTACTTAGACAAAGATTTAGAATTTAGTCATGAAATATTCGGTGAAAAATTTTACACAACTACTATAAAAGTTGATAGATTAAGTGAATCAAAGGATATTTTACCAATAACAATATCTGAAAGATTACTTGAAGATGTAAATTTAAAGGAAACTAATTACTTTAATATATCTGGTCAATTAAGGTCATATAATAAAGTAGTAGATAATAAAAATAGATTAGTTTTAACAGTTTTTGTAAGAGAATTAAGTATATGTGATGAAGATGATAACAAAGATCCAAATAATATATTTTTAGATGGATTTTTATGTAAAAATCCAATCCATAGAAAAACACCACTTGGTAGAGATATAACAGATTTATTAGTTGCAATAAATAGGCCATACAACAAATCAGACTATATTCCTTCGATAGTTTGGGGAAGAAATGCAAAATTTGCTAAAAATTTAAAAATAGGTGATAGAGTTCAGATTTGGGGAAGAATACAAAGTAGACAATATGATAAAAAACAAGAAGATGGTGAAATTATAAAAAAGGTAGCTTATGAAGTATCTATATCAAAAATAAAGAAAGTAGAAGAAAATATATAAATTTTTATTGAATACATCTTATCTATTTATTATAATCTATATGAATATATAATAAGTATGACAAGAAGGTGACTATAGTGAAAAGTATACTCTACGACACTTATGCTAATGATGATGATAATGAAATACACATTTTTAATGATGTGCATAGTTTTTTAAGTAGTATAAGGTATAGTGTTGGAAATAAAATACTTTTAATAGGAAATATTGAGAATTTAGGAAATAGACTAAAATCAAAAGGACTTTGTGTAACTATAATTGATGATACAGGTTATAATGAAGTTTGCCATTCTTTAGTAAAAAATAATAACTGTGATTTTGTTAGGAGTTGTTTAAATCAAATCCCATTTTGTGATAATTATTTTGATAAAATAATTATACTAGAGTATTTTAATACTATAAGTGCAAATGAAAATGCTATAAAAGAAATAAAAAGAATCTTAAAAGAAAATGGAGAAGTTATTATAGAAGATTTTAGTCTTAAGAGTTTAAAAGTAAAAATGAAAAATTTAAAACATAAAATGTGTGGAGATAAGAATTGCTATAAGTACCCTCACGAAATATTAAGCTTATTCTTAGATTATGGATTTGAAGGTAATTTAAAAGAAGTTTCTAATGATAGATATATATATATAGGAAAGAAAAAATAAGACTAGGTTTACCTAGTCTTTTATATTATAAAAATGGAGGAGATTATGAATATAAATTTTTTAGTAGTAGCTGTTTCTATGCTTTTTGTTGTACTTATATCAATACAGATAACTTTAAATAAAATATTTGTACTACTTAGAGAAATAAAAGAAAGTATAGATAAGTAGCAAAAAATAAAACTTCAAATACAATATATAAAAAGTATTTGGAGGGATTATTTTGAGAAATTTTGATAAAGACCATTCACTTGTAAGGATAATAAATGCAATACCACAAAGTAGAGGGCTTGACATTAATTTAAATGGAAAAACTTTATTTAGAGATATAAGTTTTACTGATTTTACACCATATGTATATATGCCACCAGGAGAATATCTTCTAGAAGTATATACTAGTCAAGACAAAACAGAACCTATATTTAAAAAAGATATAAAAATAGGAAAAGATAAATTACTATCACTAGCAATAGCAGGAAATGAAGGAGATAAAATTTCACTTATAAGAATGAAAGACGATAAAGAAGCTCCAGAGGGTAATTTATCAAAAGTTAGATTTGTTCATCTTGTTCCAAATGGAAAACCTGTGAATATATTACTAGATGGAAACACTTATGCTTATGACGTTTCCTATAAAGATGTAACACCGTATATAGATTTAGAAGGAAAAGTTTATGACATTGAGATTGAACTTTCACAGAATAATCAATTAATTAGAAAATTAAGAGTAAATATTAGACCAAATAAAGTTTATACTTTTTATGCTATGGGAAATAAACCAAATTTTCAGATTTTCCAATCTTCAGATGGAAGTGTATTAAGGAAAAAAGGGTAAATCATTTGATTTACCCTTTTTATTAGTCTAGACTTCTTAATTCTTCAAGTATTTGAGTTTTATCAGAAGTCTTTTCATCTTTCATCTTAACTACTTTTGCAGGAGAACCAGCAACAACAGTATTAGGTTCAACGTCTTTTGTAACTACAGACCCTGCAGCAACTACTGCACCTTTTCCTATTCTAACTCCTTCAAGAATAACAGCATTAGCTCCTATCATAACATCATCTTCTATTATAACTGGAGTTGCAGAAGGTGGCTCAAGTACACCAGCAACTACTGCTCCTGCTCCAAGATGTACATTTTTACCTAAAGTCCCACGAGCACCAATAACGGCATTCATATCAACCATAGTACCCTCACCAATAACAGCACCAACATTTATAACAGCACCCATCATAACAACAGCATTTTTTTCTATTGTAACAAAATCTCTTATAAATGCTCCTGGCTCTATTCTTGCACTATCGTGTAAGAAGTTATAAAGAGGTATAGCTGAGTTTCTTCTGTCGTATTCTATATGCATATCAGTTATTTTTTCTTTTTTATCTTCTAAGTAGTTCATTATAGGTTCATAGTCACCTATTATAGTGAATGAATTTTCACTTCCAAAAACCTTAAACTCATCACAACTTTTTAAATTTAGATTATCACAGTTTAAGTAAACTTTAACAGGTGTTACTTTTTTAGCAGTTTTTATAAAATTTGCAATTTCTTTAGCACTATTTAATTTCATCTTTAGTATCTCCTTAAATTATCTTAACATATCGTCCATATTATAATATCCAGGACTTTGTTTTACAAGATATTTTGCAGCGGTTATAGAACCATTTGCAAAAATATCTTTTGACTGAGCAGTATGCTTTATCTCAATAATATCATCAAGTCCAGCAAAAATAGCAGTATGTTCTCCAACTATTGTACCACCTCTTACAGCGTGTATTCCAATTTCGTTTTCATTTCTTTTTGCATCACGACCATATCTTCCATAATTATAATTTATAGAAGGGATTACTTCTTTTATAGCATTAGCTATCATAAGAGCAGTACCACTTGGAGCATCTACTTTTTTATTATGATGCTTTTCTATTATTTCTATATCAAATCCATTTAAAAGTTTTGAAGCTTCTTTAACAAGTTTTAATAAAACATTAACTCCAAGAGACATATTAGAAGAATGAAATATTGGAATTATTTTTGATGATTCTTTTATTTTATTTAATTCTTCTTCATTATATCCAGTTGTTGCAATAACTAGTGGAGTTTTATTTTGAGTGCAGTACTCTAAAACATCATCTAAAGCTAAAGGATTAGAAAAATCAATTACTACATCACATTTTTCATTTACATCACTCATTTTAGAGTATAGTTTATAGTCTGTACTTTCTTCTGTATTTAAAGATACACCACAAACAAGTTCAAGTTCTTTATCCTCTTTTATACATCTTGTAAGAACTTTACCCATTTTTCCAAGCGAACCATTAACAATAACTCTTAGCATAATTTCATACCTCTATTTAATAATTCTTTTTTAATAACTTCTAAATTATACTCCTCCATTTCGCAAAGAGGAAGCCTTAAATTACCAACATTAAATCCTAAAAGGTTCATAGCAGTTTTAACAGGAATTGGATTTACTTCAATAAATAAAGCATCAATTAAAGTTTTTAATTCAAGTTGAGCTTTAGCAGATTTTTCAATATTTCCGTTTAGATAATCAAATACCATATCGTGAGTTTCTTTTGGACAAACATTAGCCAAAACAGAAATCACACCGTGCCCTCCAACTGATAAAAGAGGTACTATAGAATCATCATTTCCTGAATAAATATAAAAATCATCACTAACTAGTCTTTTAATTTCAGCAACTTGTGATAAATCTCCACTTGCTTCTTTTATACCAACTATGTTTTTTATCTTAGAAAGAGATAAAACAATTTCAGGAGTTAAATTAACATTAGTTCTTGAAGGTACATTATATAGTATTATTGGTATATTAACGCTTTTTGCTATAGTTTCAAAATGAAGATACATTCCTTTTTTGCTACATTTATTATAATATGGAGTAATAACTAAAAGTCCATCAACTCCAAGTTTTTCTGCTTCTTGGCTTAATCTAACTGACTTTAAAGTGTCATTAGAACCAGTACCAGCAATTACTGGTATTTTTTTGTTAACTTTATCTACAACAAATTTAATAGTTTCAAGTTGCTCATCATAACTCATAGTAGTAGATTCACCAGTAGTTCCACAAACTATTATTGCATCTGTATTATTATTTAAGTGAAAATCAACTAATTCACCTAAAACTTTAAAATTTACTCCATTTTCATCAAAAGGAGTAACAAGTGCAACACCAGAACCTTTAAACATAAAAATACCCCCTTATATTAAATTATATTCAAGTAATAACTCTGCAATTTGAACTGCATTAGTTGCAGCTCCTTTTCTTATATTATCAGCAACTACCCACATATTAATTCCAAAATCAACACTAAAATCTCTTCTTACTCTTCCTACAAATACTTCATCACAGTTATTACAATCAAGAACGGTTGGATAGTTATTATTGTCATTAATAACTACTAAACCTTTAGTTGATTTTAAGTCATTTATTAATTCATCTAAATCAAAATCATTATAAAACTCAACATTTACTGACTCACTATGACCATTTTTAACTGGAACTCTTACTGTTGTTGCAGTAATTTTTAAAGAGTCATCACCAAGTATTTTCTTAGTTTCATTTATCATTTTCATTTCTTCTTTGGTGTATCCATTTTCTTCAAAGACGTCTATATGTGGTAAGCAATTATAAGCAATTTGCTTTGGATAAAAAGTGTTTTCTTTTCCGTTAATTCCATTTTCTAAATCAGAAACACCACTCACACCAGAACCAGAAACTGCTTGATAAGTTGAATAAACAATTCTTTTTATTTTGTATTTTTTATGAAGTGTTTTAAGTGGTACAACTGCTTGGATAGTTGAACAGTTTGGATTTGCTATTATTCCATTATGTTTTTTTACATCTTCTGGATTAACCTCAGGAACTACTAAAGGAACTTCTTTATTCATTCTCCAAAAGCTAGAGTTATCAACTACAACAATACCTTTTGAAGAAGCTATTTTAGCAAATTTTTCACTAACAGAACCTCCAGCAGAAAAAAGAGCAATCTGAATATCTCTATCAAAAGAAGACTCAGTTAATTCTTCTACAATATATTCTTTATTTTTAAATTTAATTTTTTTACCAGCAGACTTAGCTGACGAAAAAAGGTATAGATTGTTTATTGGAAAGTTTCTTTCTTCCAAAACTTTAAGAAAAGTTCTACCAACCATACCAGTAGCACCAACTATAGCTACATTTATATTCTTCATACAAAAACCTCCTTAGTATTACAAAATATACTAATCAAACATATTATACAACAAATTTTGTAACAAATAAAAGATTATTAAGTATATATAGATATTATACAGTTACTAAATTTTTACGTTAAAGGGTGAATATTTATGAAAAAAATATTAAAAAATTTTAACATAAGAAAACGGCTACTATTTACTTATAGTATTATAGTTTTACTTATGATTACAATATCATCATTAGCTATACTTGGAATTGAAAATACTAATATAGCATTAAAAAAGGTAGTTAATGAAGAATTAAAAGTAAAAGACGCTATTTTAAATATAAGGATAGATATGAATATATCATCAGCTCTTTTAAGAGATTCTATTATGGAATCTTCTGAAAAATATCTAACTATAAAACAAGAATATGATGATAATTTATCTAGAATTAATGAAAATATTAATGTACTAAGAGAATATAATATTTTAGACGAGAAGGATATAACTAAGTATGAAAGTTTATTAAATAATTGGACAAACAAATCACAAAGTGTTATTAATACTGTACAAACTGGTGATTTAGTCAAGGCTTCCAAATTAATAAAAAATGAAGAAAATAATGCATTAGTTTTAACTGAAGAACAGGCAGAAAAGTTATCAGCTGAAATTAATGAACATTTAGATAATATATTAACTAGAACTATAAATATATCTAATATTACAATGAAGTTTTTATTTTATACAACAATATTATCAATGGCACTAGCTATATTTATATCATTAAAAATGACAAACTATATAGTAACACCTGTATTAGAAGTATCAAATGCAGCAGACAAATTATCAAAAGGAGTTTTAGATGCTAAAGTAACTTATGAGGGAAAAGACGAACTTGGTGTTATGGCACAAGGTATTAGAAATACTATAAATATACTAACAAAATATATAAAAGATATTGATTTTATCCTTAGTACTATGTCAAAAGGGGATTTTAATATAACTATAAAAGAATCATTTATAGGAGATTTTGAAAATATAGAAAAATCATTTATGAAGTTTAGTAAAGAAATGTCATCAACATTAGAACAAATAAATTTATCATCAGAACAAGTAGCATCAGGTTCAGAACAAGTATCAATGGGATCTCAAGAATTAGCACAAGGAGCAACAGAACAAGCAGCAAGTGTAGAAGATTTATCAAGTATAATAAATATTATGACTGATGATATAAACTTAAGTTCAAAAAAAGCTCAAGAGGCTAGCTTATTAGTTGGTAGGTCTGGAGAATTATTATTAGAAAGTAATGAAAAAATGAAAGAAATGACTTTAGCAATGAGTGAAATATCAGAAAAATCACATGAAATAAGTAAGATAATAAAAACAATAGATGATATAGCATTCCAAACAAATATATTAGCATTAAATGCAACAGTAGAAGCGGCAAGAGCAGGAGTTGCAGGTAAAGGATTTGCAGTAGTAGCAGATGAAGTAAGAAACTTAGCACACAAGAGTGCAGAGGCAGCAAAAAATACAACGGCATTAATAGAAGGAACGGTAGAAGCAGTAGAAAATGGATCAAAAATAGCAGATGAAACAGCAAAATCATTATTAGAAATAGTAGAAGATGCAACAAGAACAACACAAATGATGGTAGATATAGCAGATGCAAGTGAAAAACAAGCAAAAGCAGCAGAAAATATAAGAGAAAGTATATCAGAAATATCAGCAGTAGTCCAAACAAACTCAGCAACAGCAGAGGAAAGTTCAGCAGCAAGTGAAGAGTTAAGTGGACAATCACAAGTATTAAAAGATTTAGTAAGTGGATTTACATTAAGAGAAGGATTTGATTCTTCAACAAATAATAATTCTAGCCTAGACTTTAATTTCTAGAAGATAAAAAAAGATATAGATATTCTATATCTTTTTTTGTTAAAAAATAAAATGAAAATTAAAATATAAATTATAATTATTTATCGAAATGTTAATTATTCTATTGATTTTTAAAAAATATTAATTATAATATACTGTATAAAAATATTATATAATAATATGTAGAAATTTGTATAGCACCTAAATAATCAAATGGAGGAAAATTTATGAGGAATTTATTAAATAATATGACTATTAAAAAGCGTCTTATGTCTAGTTATGCTCTAATATTAGCTTTTATGTTGATATTATCTTCAATATCTGTACTTGAATTAAGAGATACTAGATCTAGATTTGTAAATTTTATTAATCAAGAGGCAGCTGCAAAGGATGATATTCTTTTAGCGAGAATACAAGTAACTTCAGCGGCACGTATAGTTAGAGAGATGATTATAAATACGAACCCTGCATCAGAAGCAACTCTAAAACAACAATTAAATACTGAAGTAGCAAATATAAGAGAAAGTATATCAAAATTAAGTACAAATAAATCTGTAGAAACGACTGAATATGAGAAAAAAATTGATGAGTGGCTTAATATAGGTTTATCAATAGTTAGTCAGATTGAAGCTGGTAATTTACAACAAGCTTCATCTATGCTTGTTAGTCAATGTGTACCGGCATTATCATCAGTAAATACTATGTCAGAAGAATTAACAGAAAAAGTAAATATAATAGCAGATAATGCAATATCATCAGTTGTAAATCAAGTAGGATTTATAAGTACATTTATATTAGTGATACTTATAATAGCAATATTATTAAGTATAGTTATATCAACTGCAGTAACAAATGGAATAGTAAAACCAGTACAAGAAGTATCATATGCAGCAGAGCAATTATCAAAAGGTATACTGAATACTAACATAGAATACGAAGGAAATGATGAAGTTGGAGTAATGGCAGAAAGTATGAGACAAAGTATGAAGACTTTATCGATGTATATAAAAGATATAGATGTAGCACTAAGTACTATGTCAAAAGGAGACTTTAACATAAGTGCAACAGAGCCATT
>CALWPP010000017.1 GCA_944383455.1 uncultured Peptostreptococcaceae bacterium | reverse complement strand
ATATACAAATCTTGTACATCCAAATGTTTTATTTATTAATTCTTCTTGTTTTTTATTTGGATATATTCTATACTTATGTGCTTTTTCCACTACTTTTCACCTCACTTGATTTTATTATTAATTAAAATTATATAAATACGAATTATTAAATTCAAGTGTTTTGAAGGTTTTTACATTAAATAACATATATAATAACTGTAGGACTAACTTTGTCGTTTTTGATGTGTCGTTCACATAAAATCGCTACTTTTATGCAGTTCTCTTATGAACTTCTTAGAGTTTCCCCTAAGCACAGACTATATCTTATCCTTCAGCATTACCTGTTAAGGTCTACCCACTTCCACTACCTATCGCTTGTAGTGTACTTCCCTCAAGAGGAATAGTCGTTGAAGTTTCTCCTTTTCAGAGCTTACCTGCTGATTATCCATTATTTTAGCACTTAGGATTTAACCTTATGCCATCTAACCAATTTTTTCTACTTTCGTAACATTCACACTTAGGCTTTTTTCATCCTTATGTTGTAGTTTGATTAGCTTTAGGACTTTCCAGCAATTCGAGTAGTATTGGATAGCTTTTGCTATCTCTACATACAAGTTTCCTTATATGCTGACTAAGCTACTAACTAGACTTAAGTGTGCGTAGCTATTTTTAATCAACGTCTAAAGTTCCACCATTTTCTCTTTCTTTTTTGAAAAGCACCATAACTTCATCCCAAAGTTTTTTAGTGTTTTCAGTAGCACCAGCTAAGAAAGAATCGTCTCCTTCATATGGAGTGTAGTTAGCTTGGATAAATCCTCTAACGTCTATTTCTTTTGTCCATCTACCTTCTTTAAATCCTTGCCAAGCATTCGTCATTGAATACTCCCCCTAACTTTTAATTTTATTGACATCAAAAATAGATAATTTTTTGACAACTTAATCATACCATATTTTCGGTACTTTGTATACAATTTTTATAAAACGTTTTGTCAAATATAGTTATATATTAATTATATATGATATATATACCACCTCTTTAATATTTTTAATCAAATTTATTAAATTTTAATAGTTAAATAATCATATAAAATAATCTTTTTAATAATTATATATTATACAAAATATATGAGGGGGAATATTTTTATGACTGTAGTCCTATTTTTTGTTGGATTTTTTTTGATAACCAAAGGTGCTGATTTATTTATAAACTCAACAGTTAATATTGGAAAAAGGTTGAATATTTCAGAATTAATCTTAGGTGCAACAATAGTAAGTTTTGCAACAACACTTCCAGAACTTACAGTATCAACTCTAGCTTCAATAAAAGGTCATACTACTATGAGTCTTGGAAATGCTATTGGTTCTATTATGTGTAATACAGGACTTATTTTAGGTCTTGTTTCTTTTATTAGTCCATTTAAGGTTGATAAAAAAATGTTTATATCAAAATCTATTATACTACTTACTTCCATTAGCACTTTAATGCTTCTTGGAATGGATTCAAAAATTTCTAGAATTGATGGATTTATTCTTCTTTCAATATGTATTTTTTATATGTATTCAAACTATAAAAGTGTATCTAATAATAGAATAAATTCAACAAACACTAAAGAAAATCAAGGTATTTCATTTTGGATAAAGACATTAATTTTATTTTTAGTAGGTCTTTTTATGATGATTTTGGGCTCAAAAACTCTTGTTGATAATGGAATAAAAATTGCAGAGTTTTTAGGTATTCCTCAAGGAATAATTAGCCTTACTGTAATTGCACTTGGTACTTCACTTCCAGAACTTGTATCAAGTCTAACTGCTATTAAAAAAAATTGTCATTCGCTTTGTGTTGGTAATGTACTTGGTGCAAATATTTTAAATATAGTTTCAGTAGTTGCAATTTCATCTATTCCAAATAGTATTCCAGTTTTATCTCAAAGTATGAAAATAGACTTCCCGTTTATGATAGTTTTACTTCTTAGTTTAATAATACCAACAATATTTACAAAAAAAGTATCAAGACTTCAGGGACTTATTTTACTTATGATTTACTTTGTATATATCTCATTTTTATCTTTTATGTACATATAAATCCTTTTTGTATATCATCAATTTATTAAGTCAAAAATAATAATTGCATATTAATTAAATTAAATATATAATAGATAGGTTAATATAAATTGATAGCGGAAAGGAAATTATTAATGGAAAAAATTAAATTTGAAGATTTACTAATTAATGATAATATAAAAAAAGCAGTACTTGAAATGGGATTTGAAGAACCGTCTCCTATTCAATCTCAGTCAATACCAGTTATTCTATCAGGAAAAGACGTTATAGGTCAAGCACAAACTGGTACTGGTAAAACTGCAGCATTTAGTATACCAATACTTGATATGATAAATCCAAACGAAAAAACTTTACAAGCATTAGTACTTTGCCCTACTCGTGAACTTGCAATACAAGTTTCAACTGAAATCAGAAAAATAGGTAAATATATTCACGGTATAAAAACTTTGCCTATATACGGTGGTCAACCAATAGATAGACAAATAAAATCTTTAAAAGGTGGAGTTCAAATAGTTATAGGTACTCCTGGACGTGTAATTGACCATATAAATAGAAAGACTTTAAAACTTGACAACGTAAAAATGGTTATACTTGATGAAGCTGATGAGATGCTTGATATGGGATTTAGAGAAGATATTGAAACTATTCTTTCTAAAACTCCAGAAGATAGACAAACTACTTTCTTCTCTGCAACTATGCCAAAAGGAATTTTAGAACTTACTAAAAAATATCAAAACAATCCAGAACATATAAAAGTTGTTAGAAAAGAACTTACAGTTCCAAACATAAAACAATACTACATAGAAACAAGGTCTTCTAATAAATTAGAGGTTTTAAGTAGATTAATAGACGTATATAATCCAAAATTATCAGTTGTATTTACTAATACTAAAAAAGGTGCTGATGAATTAGTTAGCGACCTTCAAGCAAGAGGATACTTTGCTGATGCACTTCACGGAGATTTAAAGCAAACTCAAAGAGATATTGTTATGGATAAGTTTAGAAACTCAACTATTGATATTTTAGTTGCAACTGATGTAGCTGCTCGTGGGATAGATGTTGATGATGTTGAAGCTGTATTTAACTATGATTTACCACAAGATGAGGAATACTATGTTCATAGAATAGGTAGAACTGGTCGTGCTGGTAGAGAAGGTATATCTTTTTCATTTGTATTTGGTAAAGAACTAAGAAAAATGAGAGATATAGAAAGATATACAAAAACAAAACTTATAAAACACGATATCCCTTCAGTTTCTGATGTTGAAGAGAAAAAAGCTAAAGCATTTTTTGACGAAGTTGAAAAAACTATAAAAGAAGGAAACTTAACTAAACAAGCAAACTACCTTGAAAGATTTATGAAAGAAAATGAAACTGATTATAGTATATTTGATATAGCATCAGCTCTTCTTAAGATTTCTTTGGGAGACGAAGAAAAAGAAGAAATAATAGAAGAACCTTCAAGAAAAAGAGAAAATTCTAAATCTCCAAGAGAAGGTATGATAAGACTTTTCATAAATGTAGGTAGAAAACAAAGAGTTCAAGCAAAAGATATACTAGGAGCTATTGCAGGAGAAGTTGGAATACCTGGTAAAAACGTTGGAACTATAGATATATACGATAAATATACTTTTGTTGAAGTTCCAAAGAAAAATGCTAAAAAAGTACTTGAAAAAATGAAAAATATAAAAATAAAAGGAAACAAAATAAATATAGAACAAGCAAACAAAAAAAGAAAATAATTTAACCGAGCTTATGCTCGGTTTTTTGTATAAATATTATTTATAAGGATATAATCTAAATACAAATCTATTTTCAATTCTTTTTATTCATTTCAAAAACACCCTTGTAAATTCGGTAGACTTTGGTTATAGAAAAATAAGGAGACCTTAAGGTCTCCTTATTTATATCCTTTAGGATTATTAACTTGCCAATTCCAAGAATCTATACACATATCTTTTATTCCATATTCTGCTTGCCAATCAAGCTCTCTATTTGCTTTAGTACAATCTGCATAGCATATTGCTATATCACCTTGTCGTCTTTTAACTATTTCATAACTAATTTCTCTTTTACTTGCCTCTCTAAAGGCATCAACCATTTCTAATACGCTGTAACCATTTCCAGTACCTAAGTTGTAAATTACTAAACCACACTTTGTGTTTAATTTATCTAATGATTTAATATGACCTTTTGCCAGATCTACTACATGTATGTAATCCCTAACACCTGTTCCATCATGGGTATTATAATCATCACCAAAAACTTTTAACTTATCAAGATTACCAACTGCCACTTGAGAAATATAAGGTAATAAATTATTAGGTATACCATTTGGATCTTCTCCTATAAGCCCACTTTTATGTGCTCCTACTGGATTAAAGTACCTTAAAATAGCTATATTTAAACTAGCATCAGATTTTGATATATCTTTTAGAATATTTTCAATCATTAGCTTTGTTTGACCATAAGGGTTTGTTGCTCTTAGTGGGGAATTTTCATTTATAGGACATTTATCAGGATTTCCATAGACTGTTGCTGATGAACTAAAAACAAAGTTTTTTATGTTATATTTTTTCATTAATTCTAATAAATTTAATGTACTAATGATATTATTTGTATAATAATCTAGTGGCTTATCAACTGATTCACCAACAGCTTTATATCCAGCAAAGTGAATTATAGAATCTACATTATTATCTATAAATACTTTTTCAAGATTTTTCTTGTCGAGTAAATCTAATTCGTAAAATTTAAAACTTTTACCAGTTATTTCTTTTATTCTATCTAATACTAAAGGACTGCTATTAGAAAAATTATCTAAAATTATTACATCTTTATTTAGTTGTAAAAGTTCAACGGCAGTATGACTTCCAATATAACCTGCTCCACCTGTTAATAATATACTCATATTTTAACCTCTTATCTTTTTTATTATATTTAATAGTATACCTCTAAAATACTTAAACTCATGACTTCTATGGAATATAATTATGTATATTAAATTTATAAAAACTATATTTATAAAACAATTAATTATAAAGCTTCCTATATTATAATTATATTTAAAAGTACTAGTTAATAGATTAGTTATAAATAATGGTATTATTCCCACTAACATATACTTAAAATACATTATATAATATTCTAAAACATTTCTTTCAAATAAATGCTTATAAACTACATAGGGCTTTACCCAAAATACAACTAGTAAATTTGAACATAATGTTCCTAAAAAAACTCCTAACAATCCTAGTTTATTAACTAAATATAATGACATAAATAGATTTATTAATGCTTCACAAATTGGTGCATATCTATCTTGATAAAATAAACCACTTGCAGATTTAAAAGTTTCTACAGATTGTCTCATACACACAAAATACGTGTTAAAAAGAATAAGTATAATAGTTATAAAATCTATTGTACTTTCTTTTCCTAACCAAATTACAACAAACTGATCTATAGTATTATATAAACTTATAACAATAAAAGATGCAAACCAAAAATTTAAAAACATCATATTTTTAAATATATTATAGATATTTTTTTTATCACCTTCTGATATAAGATTTCCTATACTTGCAGTAGCTCCTCCCATTAAGGCATTAAAAAAGTTTTGTATAACAGAAATTATAGTTTGATAATTTGTATATCTTGCTAGTAATGATAATCCCAAAAACTTAGATATAATAATATTATCAGTACTAAACATTATAAGACTTCCTATTTTATGCATAAAAAGGGATCTTATATTTTTTGTTAAGTTATATTTTTCTGATTTTTCTAATTCTCCATGTAAATCAAAGATGTATTTATATTTAAAATAAACATATTTATCTATAATTATATAATATATATAATTTACTAAAATCTGAATAATTATATAAAAATAAAAGTTAGGATTTAATTTTAACGATAAATACTGGAATACTGCTATTATTAATCTAGACAAAGAAGTCGTTAGAGTTAATTTGTATGATTCTTGAGCTACATTTAATATGCATAAACGATGCGAAAATATATAAGATATAAATGTATTAAATGTAAACAGTAAAAAACCTATACTAACAAAATTACTATCTATATCTCCACTTATAAAAAACTTCATATAAGGAGATATAACAAAACTTGATAATAGTATTGTAAAACCTACTATTCTATAAAAGTGTTTATAGTAATTAATATAAGCATTTACTTTAGTATAATCTTTATCATAAAATGGCTTATATAGTGAATATACTATAGCACTTCCTATACCCATTTCAATTATTGATATCCATCCAATTATATTAGTATAAAGCGATATAAGACCTAATTCTTCACTTCCTAACGAATTTAAGAAAGCTTTTCTAACTATCAAGTTTGGTAAAAATGTTAATAATAATGAAAATATATTTACACTAGAATTTATAATTGACTTTTTCTTTCTCATAAACTTTACCTTTAATGTATATTAAATTATCCAAAACTTAATATATTTATTAATTTATTCTATATACTATTTGCGAATTATAAACTTCATCTATAGCGATTTCTACCTCGTCTCCACCAATATCAACTTCATTAACATACTTATTTTTTAAATTTACCTTTTCTTTAGTTCCTAATAGAAACCATTCATATTCAACATCAATATGTCCTATATCTATAGCTTGATATCCATATGACGACAAATCATAAGATAAAATAGTTGCCGTTGGACCTAATGCTATCAATATTAGCTTATTTTTACCTAACTGTTTAGAAATATTTAGTATATTATCATAAACACTAAATGCATTTTTGCTGGGACATAAAATTCTTTGGATACTATTTGAGTTATCAAATAAATCATTTCCCATTCCTAATCTAGTATTTTCACCTTCAACTATTAATAAATCTTTTCTATCCCATATTAATTTAAGTTTATCAAACTTTTTTCTACAATTACTTTTATCTTTATATATAATATATGGTCTAGTTATATGTGTTTCATAATATATGTTATTTTTGTTAATAATATTAATAATATTTTCACCATTTATTTTTATAAATTTATACCAAAATAACTTTGCATCATCTGTAAAAAGATTCATTTCATTATTGAATATTCCAGGCATACAAACAATATGGTTTGATAATTTATGATTATTTAGTATTTCTAATAACCTTTTAGACAACTCTATATTATGTTTTTGAAATCCTATGCTATAGTCAGAAAAAATCATATTCAATTCTCCATCACCAAGTCTACTTACAGAACAATTCTTAGATATAATAAATTCAATAGTATGATCAAAGTCATTGAAATTGAATTTGTTTTTTTTATACTTGTTTATAAACTTATTATAATAAATTTTACCTGTGATAAGATGATACATTTTCTTCATTTTCCGTAATAACGGTAATAAAATTTTACTTTCTTTTAGTAAATTAACCAACATGTCATATCTCCTAACAAAATTTTTTACATACTCTCCAAAAATGTTGTATTTTATGGTATAAATATATCATAATATATATCTTTTTCTTAACAAAATAAATATAGACATTTTTTTTCCAATTTGATTCACTTAATCTTTGTGCGCCGACTATATATTCTATATTATTATCATTACAGAAGCTTTTTATAATGTCTATAACTCCTATAAACTTCATAGGAGTATTTTTTCGTGTATAATGTTCTATCGTCCAATAATAAAGTCTATATTCTCTAATGTATATTCTATCAATCAACTTCTTGTCTAAATTTGATTTCTTTAGTATTTTTAATATCTCATCATTAAGTAGTCTATTTTCTTCTAATAAATTTTCCCTATGTTTATTTACAGCAGAACCATCTCTATCAAAATAATGATAACTATATTTTTTTTGTATATAAACTTTATTAGCATTTAAAAATAAATTTATGCTAAAAATTAAGTCTTCTGCTAGGTGTATACTTTCATCAAATAAAATATTTCCTTTATCAATCAACTCTCTTTTTATCAATAATTTCCATACACTACCCATAATTTCTGTACTTAGACCATTTATACTTGATGAAGAAATCATATTAGCTATAATATAATCAACAATTTTATCTCTCGTATAAATTCCTTCATCTAACTTTAAATCTATATTAGTTGAATTATGTTTATATTCTCTAATATAACTACACATCACTACATCACATTCATTATTAATTATTTCATTATACATAGATTCATACATATCTAACTCTATCCAATCATCTGGATCAATAAAACCTATATAATCTCCCGTAGCTATATCCAATCCAGAATTCCTTGCAGAAGACACACCACCATTGCATTTATCTAATACAACAACTCTTTTATCTAATTTCTTATATTTATTACATAATTCTAGACTATTATCTGTAGAACCATCATTAATAAGTATAATTTCTATATTTTTATATGTTTGATTTATTATAGTTTCCATACACCTATCCAAATAATCATATACATTATAAACAGGAATTATTATACTTATCTTATTCATAAATACCTCCACCAATTGTATCAAATAAATTCTCTACTTCTTTAATAGTTTTATTTAAATCGAATATACTAGACCTCTCTAAAGATTTTGTAGAATAGTACTCTATTTTTTCTTTACTTATTATCATTGCTTTCATAGCTTCCTTCAAGCTTTCAACGCTCTCTACTTCAGCTAAAATTCCAAATTCGCCATCATTTAGCAACTCTCTCGGGCCAGTACAGCTAGTTGCTATTATAGGCTTACCTAAAACCATAGACTCTGCTATAACTAGAGAGAAACCTTCATACCTAGAGCTAGAAATAAAAACATCTGATTGTTTTAAATAAGGATATGGATTTTTCTTAAATCCTAATAAATGAGCAGTATCATTTAAGTTATTTCTATTTATATAGTTGTTTAAATCTTCATATTCTCTTCCTTCTCCTAATATATATATATTATGTTTATATCCTTCCTCTATTAACTGCTTATGAACTTCAAGCAAAATATCATAACCTTTTACTTTATTTAATCTTCCGATAGATATAAAGTTTACCTCATTATTACTTTCAAAATAAATTTTATCATCTATATTATCATTAGATAACCTAGTTATTTTCCTAGCATCTACGGGATTATATATAACACTAATATTATTTTTTAAATTTGGATACAAATTTTCAATACTTTTTTTACTATCATTAGATACAGCTACTATCTTATCCATTCTATTATAACAACGTTTTTCAATAGCTCTATTTATAGTTTTGTGTTTTTCTAAGTCAGTATGAACCCAGGCTATTTTCTTAGCATTATTTTTTCTATTTCCTACAAATTTAGCACTCATACCTTCTAAAAAGGAAATTTCTATATCGTAACAATTATTAACTAATTTATTTGCAAAGTATTTTCCTGCCATTAGATTTGATTTTATTTTAAATATGAGAGTATTGAACTTCCTAAACATTATGTTAGATTTCTTATTTGGTATATATTCACTTAAATATAATATATTATAGAATTCTTTTAAATTTTCTATATAAACACCTATCTTATTAATAAGTAACACGTCTATATCATATTTGTCTCTATTTATATTAAGCAATACATCTGTTAATACTTTTTCTGCTCCGCCACCACACAAATTATCAATAACTATTAAAATCTTTTTCATATTATTTACCTCTTTACTATTTAGATAGAGTAACTTATTACTTACAATTAATTACGAATATTTTTAGTATTATAATCATTATATATAATAGAGAAACAAAAAATTATAGGAAACATAGAAATTATAAATGTAATTCTATAAAACATATTAATTTCAAAAAAGGATATTATCAAAAGAGAAAAAAAACCTGATATAAGTGTTTTTATTCTAACATCTAAAGATATATATTTCCTTATAATATTTAAATGATATAACATTGTAATCATAAAAACAATAAATAATGGTACACCATATAAAGCTAAGAAATACAAAACAGCATTATGTGGATTAAAGCTTTCAAAACTATGTAGTTGTATAGGCCTACCCACACCCATAAAAATATTATCTTTTATAATATATAAAACCTCTTTCCATATATATTCTCTTCCTGTATATAAACTTCTACCATTTAAGTCCAAAACATTCATAAACATCTCATTTTCATATGAATATACATAGAAATACGGAAAAATTATAGATCCTATAAATATAGATATTATTATTAAATTATATACAAACTTATTTGCCAGTACCTTTGAGTTAAGTATATATCTAAAAAGTATAAATGTAATAATTCCTATGGTAAATGCTCTAGAATTATACTCTATAGATTTTATAATACAAATAAAAATAACTACTGATTCAAGTAAGATATTTCTTTTGAGTTTAAAATCATTAAACAGAACACAATAAATCATAAGATTAAATAGTATATAGCT
The DNA here is from genome assembly GCA_944383455.1 of uncultured Peptostreptococcaceae bacterium. Classification (GTDB taxonomy): domain Bacteria; phylum Bacillota; class Clostridia; order Peptostreptococcales; family Peptostreptococcaceae; genus JAGHEK01. The sequence goes on along the minus strand of CALWPP010000017.1, from coordinate 18,993 downwards.
AATACTATTAACATTATAATAGTTAGTATCTGCTATGTTTATGTATATAAAAAAATAGATTATCATAATAAAGCAAAATTTCTTAATAAAATCAATACTCATTTTATATTTTCTAACAATCATAAGTAATAAAAATATATTAAAAGCATTTATAATACTACCCATGCTATAATCCACAAAAATAGTATTTGTAAGAATAATTATAAATGGTATTAAAAATAAGAATTTAATATATATCTTTTGGGAAGACATAATTATAAAGAAATTTAAACTTAATAGAAACAAAATATTAATATGATTCGCAAATCTATCTATAAAACTATATAAAGGCGGTATTATCCATTGTGAAAAAAATAGAAAAATATAAAAAAACAGAAACATATTTGTTATTTTTTCATATAATTTTACACTTTTTAATATCATTTTGTCACTCCCTAGTTTTATAAAAATTTGCAATTATAATACCTATATAACATAATACTTTATGTCTATGGTTTACGTAATTATTATAAAGTATATTTTTATAATTATAATAAATACCATTAGTTAAATACTTTAAATTTTTAGATTGTTTTTTAATCTGTTTTGATAGTATTAGCTTTTTTAGTCTTGAACAGTATGCATTTGCATAATAAGAGTAATACTCCTTTTGTAGACTACTAAATATATTATTTTTTTCTAAGAATAATTTTAATTCATCAACAGCATAAACATAGTCCATCTCTCTTGAGGAAAATTTCTGATTCATTATACTATTATCTCTTTGTACATAAAAATAAATCGAATTATTTGAAAAACATATTCTATTACTTTTGTATAATAATTTATATGTTGTATATGCATCTTCATATCTTTTACCTTTAGGAAAAAATATATTATTTTCCATAAATAATTCTCTTTTATATAATTTATTACATGTATAATTATATATGTTTTTTCTAAGCAGAAAGTCCCTAATTGATGCTTGTCTATCTATAACTTTTGAATCATGGTACTCTATTTTATTTACAATATGTTTTTTATTATACTTATAATCCCAGTGAATTATAGATGAAACACATATATCAGAGTCAGTTTCTATAATTAATTTATGAAGTAAATATAAAAAATCTTCATTTATAAAATCGTCACCATCTATAAAAGATAGGTATTTACCACGCGCTATATTTATCCCTTTATTTCTACTTTCTGAAAGACCTAGATTTACTTCATTGTTTACAATTACTACACCTGGATGTTTGCTATATTTATTTATTATCTCTAAAGAACCATCTGTACTTGCATCATTAATAAGTATAATTTCTATATTTTTAAATCTTTGATTTATAATTGATTCAATACATTTTTCTAAATAATGTTCAACATTATATATAGGAACTATTACACTTATATCAATCATTCTGTATTCTCCCTAAATCCACTTTTATTTTTGTTGTAGATATTTCAGGTGTTCTTTCCAAGTATTCAACTTCACATATATCAAATAAAAAATCAAATTCTCCTCTCCAGTCATCACCCATTACAAATATATCACAATGATATTTTAGTATATCATCCCTTTTTTGATTCCAAGAATACTCTGGTATAACTAAATCAACATATCTTACTGCCTCTAAAAGTTTCTTTCTTTCATTAAACGAAAAATAAGTTTTCTTTCCTTTATTATATGTGTTAAATTCATCAGTACTAAGTCCGACTATCAAATAGTCCCCCTTTTCTTTAGCTCTTTTTAATAAATTTATATGACCATAATGTAATAAGTCAAATGTTCCATAAGTTATCACTCTTTTCATTTTAAATAATATCCTCTTATTTTAATTTATATATTTACATACTTCTTCCACAACACTATGTGTTGCGTCTCCAAATTTATCTATGTATTGTTTTCTAAACCCTTCAGTTATTTGACAATAATGGTTATATCTATTTTTAATATCTATTAATATATTTATCAAATCATCCATGTCACTTGCATTAGGTAAATATTTTCTAATATCAAAATAAAGTCCTCTATTACATATATATTTCTCAAAGTCATAAGTAAAGGTCACAATAGGTTTTTTCATAATTGAGTAGTCAAACATTATACTAGAATAGTCAGTTATTAAGATATCAGAAACTATTAGTAATTCATTTAAACTTTTATAACTTGACACATCTATTAAAAACTTTTCTAAATTATTATTTTTATTAAAATAATTTGATATCTCATAATGCATTCTTAAAAATATAATAGTATCTTTTCCAAAATACTCATACATAAGTTCAAAGTTAAAAGGTGAATTGTATACACAATTACTTGTATTATCTCTATCATATTCTCTAAATGTTGGAGCATATAATATTATCTTTTTATTTGGTGATATATCAAATTGTTCCAATATCTTTCGTTTTTTATCTTTATTATCTAATAACAGTTCGTCATTTCTAGGTAATCCTAATAATCTAAATTTAGATAATTCAATATCATAAGCTTTGGAAAATATGTTGGATTCATATTTACTTTGAGAAAGCATTACATCAACTTTTAACTTAGCATTACTTTTAAAAGATATATTACCTCTTGGTATATCTTTACCCATCTTTTTCAATGGAGTACCATGCCATGTGTTTATATATATAGTATTTTTACCTTTAAAATCAAGACCTCTTTCTATGCTAGAATTAGTTATCCATATCCTAGCCTTTAGTGCGATTATATAGTATTTTAAAGTATCTATTTTTATCTTTTTTGTTTTTAAACTAAAATTATTTGGGTCATCAAAAGCCCAAATGAGCTCACAATTAGCAAATCTATCATCACCTAATATATACTCATATATTACTTTTGGGCTATCATCATATTTTTTACCACCATAACTAACAAATAATATAGTGTTATATGATGGTTTTACAAAAATTTTCAGCGTATTAACTAACAAATTGCCAAATATGTAATAAAATTTATAAATAAAATTAAATCTCTTAACAAAAGTCTTTAATTTTTTTTTCATAAAACTTCTCCGTATATTTTTTCCATTTCATTCATAACATTTTCTATATCAAAATTCAATATATCATGTTTATTATTTTCTTCTAAATTATCCATAAAATCTTTATTTTCGATTATTCTAACAACAGCATCTTTAAAATTATCAACTGAATTCGGTCTACATAAAATACCATTAATATCATTTTTAATCAAATCATTATTTCCTCTAACATCAGAGCATACAATTGGAACTCCAATAGATATAGCTTCCATTAGTGCAACTGGTAAACCTTCCTGATTAGATGGAAAACAAAATATATCAGATACCTTACAAAGTTCAGCTATATCTGTTCTGAAATCTAAAAAGTGTACCTTTCCTTTAATATTTAGTTTTTCTGATAAATTTACTAAATATTTTTTTAAATTTCCTCTTCCAGCTATAAAATAATGTACATCTTTCCTATTAATTTCTGATATAGCTTTTATAATAACTTCATGGTTTTTACGCTTACTTAACTCTCCAACCGATAAAATCATAATATCGTCAGTACTTATCCCAAGTTCTTTTCTTTTTTGTTCTTTATTAACTATAATATTAGAAAACTTTTTTGTATCAATCCCTACTCCTGGTACATAGTATATCTTTTTAGCGTTCATCTTTTTCTTTGCAATACTATAGTCTTCTTTATTTATAGTTATTAATACATCAGTAAAGTACGAACATATCTTCTCAATAGGATAATAAACTAACCAGTTAATAATTGGTGCTCCCTTAAAAAAATGAAATCCATGTGCTGTATAAATTACCCTTGTTCCATTTTTTCTCGACTTAATAGAGGCTAATCTTGTAAGAATAGATGCAACTGGTGTATGACAATGTATTATTTCATAGTCTTCACTATTTATTATTTCTTTTAGTTTAATATAGGCTTTTATATTATTAATTTTAAACGGAAATCTTTCAAAGTTTATATCATAGTATTTATCACAATTTGGTATAATACAATCTTTTTTTATTTCAAAATCATTCTTTGCACATACATGTACTTCATATCCTTTTGATTTGAATAGCGCTAAATATGGTAAATGAAATACATTTATATGTGTTTTTACAACAGTTGCCACAAAAAGAACTTTCTTAGATTTTATATAAAACACACTCCTTTAAATCAATTACCTTGCTCCATTTCCAGTTAAAATTATACATATAGTTTTTAATATAATATTTAAATCCATAAATATATTTCGATTTTTTATATAATATAAATCATATTCTAACTTCTCTTTTGGAGAAATATCATATCCCCCATTAACCTGAGCTAAACCTGTTAGTCCTGGTTTCATAAGAAGTCTATTCACAAATCCATCTATTTCATCATTAAACTGCATTGTAAACATTGGTCTTTCTGGCCTTGGTCCAACAACACTCATATCACCTTTTAATATATTAAATAACTGTGGTAACTCATCTATTCTAGTTTTTCTAATAAAACTGCCTACTTTTGATATTCTAGGATCATTACTTTGAGCCCATTGCACTCCATATTTTTCAGCATCAACTCTCATAGATCTTAACTTATATAAATAAAATGTCTTTCCTTGCTTTCCTACTCTTTCTTGCTTATATATTATAGGACCACCATCTTCTAATTTTATAATGATTCCAAAAATAATAATAAGTGGTATACCTATAACTAATCCTAATAATGATAATAATATATCTAATACTCTAGAATAAACATTATAAAATATATTTTCCTTGTATAAGGAATAATCTATAATACTAGCTATTTTTTTATTATCATATGAATCTAAGTACTCATTTCTAGCCATTATCTTAACATTATCCATAGATATACCTCCCAACTATTTTTATATCATTCTTCAAATTTATTCATTATAACTCCCAAAATATTAACCCCCACATTTTCAAGTTTTTCTTTGGAAATTTTAACATTATCAATATCTACCTCTCCACATGCACAAACTAGTATAACACCTTCACAGTAGTTAGATAAAACTAAAGCATCACTACTATCATTTAAAGAGATAGTATCTACAAAAATATAATCAAACTCTTTTTCTAACTTTTCCATCATTTCTTTCATCTTACTTGATGAAATATAATCAGAGTTCATTTCATTTCCACTAGTAAGCAAAAATAAATTTTCAGTGTTAGTTTTTTGAATATACTTAAAGTACTCATTTTCCTTTAAAGACTCACTAACACCTTCTATACTTTCTGCACCTAGTATATTAGTAGCACTTGGATTTTTTGAATTAGCATCAATAACTAAAACCCTCTTATCTATATTTGCAAAAAGCTTCGCCAAATTAGATAATATAGTACTTTTACCTTCTTTTTCTTGACTAGAAGTAAAAACTATACTTTTTACGTTCTCATGCTTTTTAGAAAAAACTATATTAGTTCTTATATTTCTGTAAAAATCCATTATTTACCACCTTCTTTCGGAATAACTCCAAGTACTTCTAGTCCTAGTATATCAGTTACTTGCTTTGATGTTCTTAGTTTATTGTCCATATATTCTTTCATAAATACAACAAATAAAGCTATCATTCCACCAAGTACAACACCTATAACCCCATTCATAACTACTTTTTTAATACTTACTCTAGGAGGTATAACTTCCTCTTCTTTTTCTGGAAGTGGCTTACCATTAGCATCAAGAAGGGGTATTGGTAAAGTTGGCTCTACTGCTTCTTGAACTATCTCAACGCTAAGTTTTGGATTTTGCTCTTTAAATACTTTAACTATTTCATTAGCAACATCATCAACTAACTCCTGTTCTTCTTTAGCTTTAGTGTATATTTTTATAACATTAGTATTATCATTTGGCCATATATTTATATTAAAGTTTCTTCTAAACTCTTGAACACTAGTGTCTAAATTTAAGTTATCAATAACTTCTTGAAGTACCTTATCACTATAAATCATCATACTATAATTTTTAGCTAATATATGATTGTCATTTATTGCTTTATTAAGTTCATCTCTAACATCTTGTTTATCAGTAATACTATTTATATAGTTAGATAAATCTTGACTATTATCATTAACTATTATTCTAGCCTCTGAGTCATACTCTCTTTCTTCCTTAACAATTTCCTCTGGCTTAGCTAAAAAAGCGAGTAACGAACCAACCACACCAGTAGATAAAATTAGAGATATTATTTTTTTTGAGTTTTTCTTGATTATATTAAAATAATCTTTTAAATCAATAGTTTCCTCCATTATTTCCTCCGATTACTAAAAGTATTTTTCTTATTTTAACCTTTATTTTTTTATTTATCCAAATTAGTGTCTTTATATGAATTTAAAACTCTATTTAAACTTATCGCGGTTAGTATCCAAAAGAATATACTAGTTCCGATAAAACTATCGTTAGTAATTCCCTGTACTACAAATGCAATACTTCCAACGCCAAATATATAGATATACTTATTATCTATTTTTTCAGTTATTTTAATAAACATATCTCTGACAGTATATAATACTATATAAATCATTATAATTAAGGCAAATATACCACTTCCTTGAAGAATAGTTAAAAACCAGTTGTGTGGCTTATCTATGAATGTACTTCCATTTAAAATACCTTCTTTTTCATCTTCTTCAAATATTTCATAAGGAAAAGTGTCCATACCACTACCTAATAATATACTATCATTAGTAATATCAACCGTTCTAGTCCATATATCAAATCTATAAGTTGTTAAATTGTTTATTTTTTTGAAAACTTCACTATTTATAAATTCTTCCTCATTATTTTTTATAATACTTGAAAAACTAATAAATCCTATTCCTATAACAACTGCTAGAGTTAATATAAATACATCTATTACTTTCTTTTTATTTGAAAAAATTAAAACTATAAGTAAAACAAAAAATAACCCAAAAGAAATAGGTATTATAAAATTAGAAAATTCCTTTAACTTATCGAATATAGCAAATGAATTATAATTTATCCTCACATTCTTGGTATTTAAAACTTTATATATATATAAATTAACAGATAAAACTAAAACTGTAAAAATGGAAGTATTTTTTATTCCTCTAAATTTCACACCTATAATAATAATTATAGGAACAGTAACTAGAGTAGTTAAAAAACCTCCAAGAGAAAGCATTGATAAAAGCATAGCATAACTTAAACAAGTTAAAAAAGTCAAACCAATCTTAACCCAAAGTTTTTTAGCTAATAATAAATACATAAAACTAACACTAAATACAACTGCACTAATACCACTACCAAAATTTTGGTTATAAAGAGTAGTTATAATATATCCACTAAGCCCTCCACCTAGCATATTGTTTAGCCATTCTTGTTCCATTAAAAGGTTATGTCCATAAAGGTATGATATACTAAAAATAGAATTTATTATTATAAAAGGAATTAACGCTATATAATAAAACTTGTAGTATTTTTCATCTATTTTAGTATTAAATAATACAAAAAATATAACTAAATAAGAAAACCAAGCCAAACTTCCTTCAAATCTATCGTGATTTCCAAAAAATGCGATACTCTTATAATCAGACGTAATGCTTGATAAAAGTATTATAAAACCTAAAATTGGTACAACAATATTTAGAATATGTTTTTTGATATCTTGTTTTAGTACTATAGTCTTATAACTAAAAAGTATTAACATAAAAAAAGCACTAACATTAACCAAAACGGACTTGTAGTAGTTAAAGACATCAACTTGACTACCAGTTGCATAAGGATGACCAGTTATTATAGGTGAGTAACTAGTTACATCTTTTCTATACATAACGTTTGGTATTATAGCAAGCATTAAAATACTTATAATTATAATTATTTTATCTATTTTCTCTGATGCTTCTTTTCTTTTTTGAAACTTTTCTATATTAGTAACCAAATCACTCACCTCCTAACTATTTCCAAGTGAATTTAATTTATTAGTTATCTCTTGTGCTCTCTTGTGGTCACCTTTTAAAAATACTATATTTGCATATATTTTTAAAACTTCTGCATTATTTTCAAGGTCTGGTCTTAACTCAAATATTTTATTGATACTCTCCTCTGCCACATCGTACTCTTTAGTTTCCATATAAATTTGAGCCTTTTTTAAATATATATTTGGGTCTTCTATAAAAACTTTCTCAGCTTCATTTATGATTTTTTTTGCTTCATCTAAATTCTCACCAGACTCTAAAATACTATCAATCCTAGAAAAATCTTCGTACGCAGTTTTTAAATCTATTTTAGCAGACTGTGCACTAGAAAATGCAAACACAAACATAATCATAAGAAAAGTCAAAGAAGCTATATAAATTTTTGTACTCTTTTTCATTTCTTAATTCTCCATATTTAAGTCGTTATTAGTTTTATCATTACCTTCTACGATTTTTTTCATATAACTTATTAAATCATCTCTCAAGTCTTCTCTTTTTAAAGAAAAATCAATAGTAGCCTCTAAAAAACCTAACTTATCCCCAACATCATATCTTCTACCACAAAAATCATAAGCATATATGGCTTCTTGCTTTGATAAAGTTTTTAATGCATCAGTTAACTGAATTTCTCCTCCTTTACCAGGTTTTTGGTTTTCAAGTATATCAAATATAGAAGGTGTTATAATATATCTTCCAAGTATTGCAATATTTGATGGAGCTTCATTTTTATTCGGCTTTTCAATCATATCCTTGACCTTATAAACTCTATCTTCTATATGCTTAACATCTAGTATTCCGTACTTATCAACATTTTCATTATCAACATGCTGAACACCTAAAATAGTAGTTTTGTATTCATTAAAAGTATCTATAAGTTGCTTTAAACAAGGAGTATCTGAATCAACTATATCATCTCCAAGAAGTACAGCAAAAGGTTCATCTCCTATAAAGCTTTTTGCACAGTTTATCGCATGTCCTAATCCTTTTGGTTCTTTTTGTCTTATGTAGTGAATATTTACCATATTAGAAATATCTTTTACCATTTTAAGCATTTCTTTTTTGCCTTTTTGCTCAAGTTCAAGCTCAAGTTCAACAGACTTATCAAAATGGTCTTCAATAGATTTTTTGTTTCTACCAGTTATTATAAGTATCTCCTCAATACCAGATTTAACAGCTTCTTCTATTATATACTGAAGAGTGGGCTTATCAACTATTGGAAGCATCTCTTTTGGCTGTGCTTTAGTTGCTGGTAAAAATCTTGTTCCAAGTCCAGCTGCTGGTATGATAGCCTTTTTTACTTTCATAAAAACAGTCCTTTCGTTAAAATAATACTATTATTATATCACATAACACTATAAAAAACACATTTTTTTACAAATTATAATTTTATATAATATTATACGTTTATAATCTATAAATTTTAACTATAATAAGCAAGAATTCTCCCATTCTCTTAGGTGGTGAGATGAATTGCCTACTAAACTCTTGCATATATTAATCTTATATGATACACTATATTCAGTATTAATAGTTAAAAGGTAATAATGTCAATGAAATTAGATAGCAATAATCATTCAGTATTCAGTTTGAATTATCATCTAGTGCTGGTTATAAAATACAGAAAACAAGTGTTAAATGATGATATATCAAATCGACTTAAAGAGATATTTGAATATATATCTCCAAATTACAACATCACTTTAGAAGAATGGGAACATGACAAAGACCATGTTCATGTGCTATTCAAAGCACATCCAAATAGCGAGTTGTCAAAATTCATTAACTCTTATAAGAGTGCTAGTAGTAGGCTTGTTAAAAAAGAGTTTCCAACTATCAAGCAAAAACTTTGGAAAGAATACTTTTGGTCAAGAAGTTACTGTCTAATCACTACTGGTGGTTCTACTATTGATGTAGTTAGAGGGTATATTGAAAATCAAAAGAAAGAGAGGTGATACCTAGTGCAAAACAAAGCTTATAAATTTAGACTTTATCCTAATAAAGAACAACAAGAATTAATCAATAAAACTTTTGGATGTACTAGGTTCACATTCAATCGTATATTAGGTGATGCCATTAAACATTACAAAGAAACTAAGAAGTCAAAAATCAATACGCCTGCATCATATAAGGACGAGTTTCCATTCTTAAAAGAAGTGGATAGTCTTGCACTTGCTAACGCACAACTACAGGTTAAGGTAGCTTATAAAAACTTCTTCAAAGGTAGTGGTTTTCCTAAATTCAAAAGTAAAAAAGATAACTATCAAACTTATACCACTAACAATCAAAAGGGGTCTGTAAGAATTGAAGATGGTAAAATTAAACTTCCTAAGATTGGATTTATAAGAGTTAAATTGCATAGAGAAGTACTAGGACTTATTAAGTCTGTTACTATCTCTAAAAATCCAAGCGGAAAATATTTTATTTCTATTCTTACAGAACAAGAAATCAATCAATTACATATACTCGAAAAGAAAGTTGGTGTTGATTTAGGACTAAAAGACTTTGCTATTACATCAGATGGTGAGGTGTTTGCCAACCCTAAGTTTCTAAGACGCACAGAAAAGCAATTATGTAAAGCACAAAGAGAATTATCAAGAAAACAAAAAGGTTCTAGTAATAGAAATAAAGCACGTATTAAAGTTGCTAAGTTGCATGAAAAGATAGCTAATCAACGAAATGATTTTCTTCATAAATTATCTACAAAACTCATTCACGAAAACCAAGTGATAGTGATGGAAGACTTATCTGTAAAGAATATGATGAAAAATCATAAATTGGCTAAAGCTATTTCAGAAGTGTCATGGTATCAATTTAGACTTATGCTTGAATACAAAGCTAAATGGTATGGTAGAGAAATTATTATAGCAGACAAGCATTTTGCAAGTAGTCAACTATGCTCTATTTGTGGTTACAAGAACCCATTGGTTAAGGATTTAGGTATTAGAAAATGGGAGTGTCCAGAGTGCCATACCCACCATGATAGGGATATAAATGCTAGTAAAAACTTATTGCAATTATCAATATAAATTGCATATATCGATAGGGTTAGGAACTAGCCTTATAGCTTGATAAATTAGAAAACATTAGTTTTCCCTACTCAAGAAGCACCCACTTCTAAAGTGGTGTGTAGTTCACCAAATAAAAAACACTAGCATATGCTAGTGCTTTCACATATTAAGCAAAACATAATCGGAGTTTTGTATTTGATGGTCATCTATCTAGGCTTATTGTCACCAATAAGCTCAAGCGTCCTACCAAACGGAGGATGCGAGCAACATCCTTTTTACCCTAACTTGGACTTGCTTCAGGTGGGGTTTACACGGCTTGATTAGTCACCTAACCAACGGTGAGCTCTTACCTCACCTTTTCATCCTTACCACAAAAGTGGCGGTTATTTTCTGTTGCACTTTCCTTAGGATCACTCCCACTAGGCGTTACCTAGCACCCTGCTCTATGAAGCTCCGAATTTCCATTTATTCAATTAGGCTCGTTATTTCCTAACCAGTTCTCTTATGAACTTCTTGTGCTTTCACACAAGTGTAGACTATATCATCACCTTATTTAGGCGTCCACCATTTCCACTAACTTTAGTGTACTCCCTTCATGGGATAGTCGTTGAAGTTTCTCCTTTTCGGAGCTTACCTGCTGATTATCCATTACTAAGGCACTTAGGATTTAACCATATACCATCTAACTAATTTTTTCTACTTTCGTAACCTTCACACTTAAGTATATTTCATCTTTATGTTGTGGTTTAGCTAGCTTTAGGAACTCCCAGCAATTAAGTGGATTTTCCATACTCTTTATGAATATGGGAGGCTATCGTTAAATTACCTCACATAAAATATGCGCGACCATCTGTCTTACTTAATTAATTTATAGTTTTTATTTTTTCAAAAGTCTTACCCTTGATTAATTATTGAGTCTTGCCATGACTCTATTATCTTATCACTTTTAACTATCAATGTCAATCTAACAATAAATAACCTTGCCTTCATTTAAAATATTATTCTTAAAATTTGAGTTTTTTATAGATTCAAAATGAACAGTATCTATTTTGTATATAATATTTGTTTTGTATAAATCATCTCTTATCATATTCAAAGTCTTGGAATCAATATTTTTGGAGAATATAGCCAAGTCAATGTCAGAGTTTTTTTAAAATCATTTCTAGCTCTTGATCCAAATAGCACGACTTTATCTATATCTTTATACCCTTTAAATACACCTTTTATTTGTTCTATATACATAATCATTTAAACCAAAAATCATATTTTCTTGTCCTTTAGTTTATTTAGTATATCATTTAACATATAAAAGTATTTATTTTTTACTTTTTCGTATATTTCATTAGCTATATGCTCGTCATAAACATGAGAAGTTAAATTCCTATCATTTAGCATGTCTATCCAATCATCTCCATCTTCTATAAGCCCGTAACTAAAAGCTTCTCTAAATGTACTTCTTGGACTTTCTGCACTTTCAATCCCTTCATACTCTAAAAAGTATTTTATTAACTTCCAGCAAATTTCATAACTAAACTCAAATCTTTGGATTACACCATCTTTAATAGTTGTTGACATAGTATTTTCAAGACTCTCATTTATAGATTCTTCTAACCTCTTTAAAGCTTTAGTAAAATCATCTAATTTTTCATACCATCTATTATCCATAATTATACCTCCCAACAAATTTATTATAAGCAAAAAAGAATACCTAATTAGGTATTCTTTAAAAATTGGAGCTGGTGATAGGAATCGAACCTACAACCTGCTGATTACAAGTCAGCTGCTCTACCGTTGAGCCACACCAGCAAATGGTGGACCATCAGGGACTCGAACCCCAGACCTACCGGTTATGAGCCGGGCGCTCTAACCAACTGAGCTAATGGTCCAAATTTGGTGCCGAAGACCGGAATCGAACCGGTACGAGAGGTAAGTCCCGCAGGATTTTAAGTCCTGTGCGTCTGCCAGTTCCGCCACTTCGGCATTATGTGGCTATGTCCTACTCTTCCAGGCAGTTTCCCACCAAGTACCCTAAGCGCTAAAGAGCTTAACTTCTGTGTTCGGTATGGGAACAGGTGTATCCTCTTTGCTATTATAACCACATCTATTAAATTGTATTTTTATTTTTAACAAGTATAATAATACCACTACTTATTTTTAAAGTCAACACTTTTTTATATTTTTTGATAAATTTTTTATACTATAAACTTTTTAAGTATATTGTTTAAAATTTATACCCCAATTAAATAGACTAATCTAATAATTGGGGATATTTTAGTTTTATTTGATGTTTTTATTTATTCTACTCAATAAAGTGACAGCTTCCGCTCTTGTCATATTATTTTTAGCTCTAATAGTATCATCTTCGTACCCATTCATATATCCATTATCAAGCATAGCCTCAACTGCACTTTTTGCCCAAGCAGATATGCTAGTGTGGTCTTTATAAGAGTCTAATTTATTGTAATTTGTATCTGTTAATTTAGTATAATTTGATATAATTTTAGCTGCCTGTTCTCTAGTTAATGGGTCATTTGGTCTAAACGTTCCATCTTCAAACCCTTGTATTATACCATTACTAATAGCTATATCTATTTCATCTTTTGCCCAGTGATTAGATGTATCAGATAAAACTTTTCCAGTCTTTTTACTCAGTCCAAAATACTTATTAAATACCTTTATAAATTCAGCTCTAGTTATTGAATTATTAGGTTTGAAAGTTCCGTCTGGATAACCATTTATATATCCATCTTCAACAAATTGTTTTATAGTCTTTTCTGCCCAATTTCCTTGTATATCAGTAAATTTAATAGGAGGATTAGGTATTACTGGATTATTCCCATCAGTTGTATCATCAGTTGTCGTACCACCTGGTTTATTATCTACTATGCCATCATCTGTTGTAGTATCTCCAGTAGTGTTACCTCCAGTCGTTGGAGTAGTAGTTGATTTTATAGCTTTTGTTCTAAATGGCATATTGTGATTTTGCTCCTCATAAATCATATTATACCCTTTTTCAGAAAGTAAGCTTATAACTTCCATAGTTTTTGAGTCATTTAAATTTAAATCATTCATAGTTAAATCTATATAAGCATTATTTTTAGTTTTTGGTATATTAGACAAACTAGTTATATCACTTATATTGTTATTTCTTAGATTTAAATCAGTTAATTCCTCTAAATATGCTATATGAGAAACATCTTTTATATTATTTTTACCTAAATGTAGAGTGTGTAATTTTTTTAATTTACTTATAGGTTTTAAATCAGATATATTATTATCAGTCAAAGAAAGAATTTCTAAGTTGACTAAATTTTTTAAGCTACTAATATCACTTATATCATTATTATTTAAAGATAAGTGCTTTAATTTAGTTAAATTTTCTAAATTAGATATTTCTGATATATTATTATTACCTAAAGATAAATTTTCTAAATTAGTACAATACTCTATTCCTTTTAGATTACTTATATTCTTACTGTCTAAGGTTAAATTTTTTATACTCTCTAAATCTTTTTTAGTTAAAACATCTTCCTTATTTTTTCCCAATTCTTTAGTTATAGCAAGTTTTAAATTTTCATCAACAATACTTATAGTATCATTTGAAGTAGAAGTATTATAATTTACAATATTTTGAGTTAAATTGTTTGCAAAACCTGTACTTGCTGTTGAAAATATCATTGTTGCGAGTAATAATCCTGCACTTGGTTTTTTTAGATTTTTCATATAAATACTCCTTAAATATAATTAATTTATATAGTATATATTTCTCAAACAATGAGATTTTTATTAGTATATTTAAAAATAAAAAACTCGCATCAAAATTAATACGAGTTTTTAATGTATAAATAATCAGTATAATCAATAATTTAAATAAAATTTTATTTACTATTTTTCAAAATAAAAATCCCAGAATATGTAAATATTATAGAAAGAATAGGATTAATTAAATTAAAAAAAGCAAAATGAACGTATAGACTCCAACAGAAAGACTCGCAGAAATAAATGCTCCTGATGTTGTCCAAGGTATAAGTCCAGTAGTTAAAGTTGCTGCTTCTATTATTAAATAATACTCAAAAAAATATAAATACAAACATTTTATACATTAATCTAAAATACATATATTAAAAATTATAATATTATAACTAATAATATATACTAGATTAAACTAGCTAATATTTAAACCTATTATTTATATTTAAATTGACTATTTCAAATGTAAATGATAACATTTTCTAAAGTAAAATATTAGTATGGAGAGAATTAATATGAGTATAAAATCAAGTACATGGGCAGAAATAACTCTAGAAAATATAAAATATAATGTAGATAATGTTAAAAGTGCTTTAACTAGAGATACTAAACTATGTTGTGTTGTAAAAGCAAATGCTTATGGCCATGGAGCAGTAGAGGTATCTAAATACTTAGAAAAAGAAAAAAGAGCAGATTTTTTCTCTGTAGCTAGATTAGAAGAAGCTTTAGAACTTATTGATAACAACATAAAAACACCTATTTTATGTATGGGGTACATAGATATAGAAAAACTTTCATATGCAGTAGAAAATGATATAAGAATTACTGTTTATTCTTTAGAAACAGCTAAAAAAGTAAGTGAAATAGCTAAAAATTTAAACAAAAATGCTTATATACATATAAAAATTGATACTGGTATGAGTAGGATAGGATTTTTAGTAAACGAAAATTCTATAATAGATATAAAAAGTATATTTAGATTAGAAAATATAGTAGTTGAGGGAATTTATACTCACTTTGCAAAATCTGATGAAAAAGATAAAAAATCTACTTATGAACAAATGTCTAAATTTAATAGAGTTATAGACGAACTTGAAAAAGATAATCTAAAAATAGAAATAAAACACGTATCAAACAGTGCTGCTATTTTGGATATGAGAGATTGTGATTTTAATATGGTTAGACTTGGTATCTCTTTATATGGTTCTTATCCTTCATCTGATGTTAAAAAAGATATAAAATTAAAAACTGCATTAGAGTTAAAAACTAAAGTTAGCAATATAAAGATAATTAAAAAAGGAACTAGTGTTAGCTATGCAGGAACTTATACTGCAAAAGAAGATGTTAAAATAGCAACTTTGCCAGTTGGGTACGCAGATGGCTTCCCAAGAACTCAAAAAAATCCTCAAGTTTTTATAAATGGTCAATTATTAAATGTAGTTGGTAGAATATGTATGGACCAAACAATGGTTGAAGTACCAAAAAAACTTGATGTTAATATGGAAGATGAAGTTTTATTAATTGGAGATGTTGATGGAATTAGAATAGGTGATATATCAAATAAAATGAATACAATAGATCACGAAATATTATGCTTAATAACTAAAAGAGTGGATAGAATTTATATATAAAAAAGACTATGAAATCATAGTCTTTTTTTGCTAACAATTAGTAGCTTCTTCTTTTATAAGATTAAACTGACTAACTAAATCGTTTATATGTTGTGATTGTGCTGATAATTCTTCACTTGATGCTGCACTTTCTTCACTTGTTGCTGAGTTATTTTGTACAACACAAGATATTTCACTTAATATAGTTTTAACATCTTCTACTGAATTTGCTTGTTGTAGTGAAACTTTTGACACCGAATTTATCTTACTTGTAATTTCTTCTACATTAGATACAACTTTATTTAAAGAACTAGCTGCACTATCTGCAAGCTCTGAACCATTTTTTACTGCATCTATTGATTTTTGGATAAGTATTGCTGTATTTTTTGCCGAATCACTAGTTTTACTTGCAAGGTTTCTCACTTCTTCTGCTACTACTGCAAATCCTTTACCTGCACTTCCCGCTCTTGCTGCTTCTACTGCTGCATTTAATGCTAGTATATTTGTTTGGAATGCTACTCCCTCTATCTCATTTATTATCTTACTTATCTCATTTGATGCAGAAGTTATCTCTACCATAGCCTCTAACATTCTTTCCATTTGTTCATTACTATTTGTTATTTCTTCTTGGATGTTGTTTGCTTCATTACTTATATCTTGAGTATTTGATGCACTTAATTTAACATTTTCTGCTAAATTTATTATTATAGAGTTTAATTCTTCTATACTTCCTGCTTGCTCTGTAGCTCCTTGTGCTAAAGATTGAGATATTGATGATACTTGCTCTGAGCCTATTGATACTTGATTTATTGAAGTTACTATTTCGTCTAAAGTACAAGACATAGACTTAGAAAAGTTATTTATAGACTGCTCAATTATCTTAAACTCTCCTTTAAAATCTTTATCTAACTCAACATTAAAATCTCCATCAGCTAATTTTACCATATTATCACTTATACAATGAATATAACCACTTAAAGATTTTATTGTTACTCTTAAGTTTTCTGACAATTCTCCTATTTCATCATCACTTGTATAGTTTAATTCACTATCAAGTCTTCCTTCTGCTAAATCTTTAACTGCTTCATTTATATCTGATAATGGACTTAAAGATTTTCTTATTCTTCTACCAAGAACTACTGCTAAAATAAACATTATTATAACTTGTGTTAATAAAGATACTATTGTAATTAAATTTATATCTTTATTAAATTCTTCTAAATCTATAGAAGTAATTATTGTCCAATCTTGAAATTTACTGGCAAATGCAGTTTTTAAAATATTATTATGTTCATAATTAAATCTTTCTCCACTAACATTATTTATTTCATTTAAGAATGATTCATCTGTATAGCCTAACTCCTGTATATTTTTACCTGATAGTGATTCTTCACTATAAGCAACTACATTATTGTTGCCATCTAATACAAGTATTTCCCCTGTTTTTCCAAACTTAAATGTAGTTAGATACTGTTGTAAAAAATCACATTTTATGTCAAGGATAATTATACCAACTACTCTATCTTTAGTTGAACTATATACTGGAGATGCAACAGTTATACAAAGTTTACCATCTGAATTTGATATATAAGGGTCTGAAACAATAGTTCTTTTTTCTGTAACTGCATTAAAATAAGGTCTAGTTTTTAGAGAAAAACTATCACTTGGATAAATAGTACCATTATCTTCAACCATCGTATCTTCATCTAAGTTACCAATACCTATAAGTCCAATTACATCAGAGTCTAATTCTTTTACTTCTGACATCTCACTAATAACTTTTGAAAAATCTGGATGTGTACTCATTGGATTTTGCAAGTTTGTATTTTCTAGAAAGTTTACGATAGAATCATTATTAGAAATAATATTAACTATTGATACATACTTATTTATAAAATCATTAGTTGAAGTAATAACAGTATTATTTATTTGAGACATTGTTGATTCTTTTTCTTTCTCAAAACCTTTTACTATTATATTTCTTATAAATAAAATTCCTATAATATTAAATACAATTAGAAATGGTAAAAGATAAACTATTAATTTGCTCGATATATTCTTCTTACGTACATATCTTTTTTTTTGTTAAAGTCATAAAATCGCTATTCTTAGCTACCCCCCTTAATTTATTTATACTTTTTTATAAATATAAAATGCAAAAAATCTAACTAAATTTTACTATATTTTACTATTGTTAGCAATATTTTAAAATTTCTTTTACATAACAAAAAGTTACTATTATAAAATAGTAACTTTTTAAAATTATTAAATACTTTCTTCGCATTTACCTATAAGTTTAAATTTACTAACTAACTCGCTCATATGTTGAGATTGTGCTGATAATTCTTCACTTGATGCTGCACTTTCTTCACTTGTTGCTGAGTTGTTTTGAACTACTTGTGATATTTCATTTAATATATTTCTTACATCTTCTACCGAACTTGCTTGTTCTAATGAAACTTCTGATACTGAGTTTATCTTACTTGTAATTTCTTCTACATTACTTACCACATTACTTAGTGAACTCGCTGCATTATCTGCAAGCTCTGATCCATTTCTTACTGCATCTATTGATTTTTGAATTAATATTGCTGTATTCTTTGCTGAATCACTAGTTTTACTTGCAAGGTTTCTTACTTCTTCTGCTACTACTGCAAATCCTTTACCTGCACTTCCCGCTCTTGCTGCTTCTACTGCTGCATTTAATGCTAG
>CALWPP010000016.1 GCA_944383455.1 uncultured Peptostreptococcaceae bacterium | reverse complement strand
TATACAAAAAGCCTCAAGTCCAATTTGTGGAATGTCCTCTTGAAGTTCGTGTGGTATTATTGTATATGTTTCACTTTTTTGCATAAAATATATAACTACATTACTATTTGAATTTAACATTTTTATTTTCTCCTTTTTAAAAATTTTTATTCTTTTGTTTTAAATTAAAAAAGGCTAATCTCAACTGGGAGACTAGCCTTTTTTGAAAATAAACTAAAAAATCCTTTTTATTTATTAAATTTACTTGTATTTTTTTTATACTTTGTATATAATACATATATAAATTTAATAATAACATTGATTAAATATTAGCTCCAATAATATTTAGTCAAATGCTATACAGTTTAATTATATCTTCCAAATATGATTAAACTTTTAAAAGGACTTATTGTATATCGACTGTAGGCTGTTTACAGTTGGTTTAGTTTCAAAAAGGACTGCCATCCCGATTGAAAGCGATAAGTTCTTTTTTTATTAAGTTTTTAAAGTTGATATTTTGTAATATCTTATACTAATATAATAAGACTTGTCGGATTAAATGACAAGCCTTTTTTTATTTCTTTTTAATTTATTTTATTAAATGTTTAAAATTATACCATTATTTTTTTAATTTATTTTAATTTTTTAGAAATTAATTTCTTGAGTGATTATTATATACTTTACTATATTTATTTTTACCTATAATTAATAATAATATTAAAATATATATTAAAAATATATTATTTATAAATAAAAAGTATATTAAATATTAATTTAATCTACTTTCTTATAATGATTAAATCTATAAAAAAATAAGTCATAGCTAGGTAAAAGAATAAGAAAAATAACTATAGAAAGAAATAACTTTTTGTCAAAACTATTAACCCCAAAATAGCTTATATTAAAATAATTTGATGATATTATATAACTATTATTTAAAAATATAACCAAAAAAAAGTATAAAAATCTATTAAAATTAGCACGTGGAACATATTTACTAGAACAATTTTTGCACTTTAATTTTCCAGTAAAAATGCTTTTTAACCTATCAAAGAAAGTGAATTTATGATTACATTCTTCGCAATTTATCATTATATTTACCCCCTTAAATAAAATATAAAAATTACTAAAAAATGTTATGAATATTTTATCATAAGTTTATTAAAATGTAATAAAATAAAAATTTACAAAATAAAAAAAGCCTATCTAGGCTTTTTATCTTTTATTAGTTATTATAGACTCAACTAAACCTTTACAAATACCACACCCAGTACCTGCACCAGTTTCACTCATAACTTCATCAAGTGTAGTAAATCCACTATTTACTGCATTTAAAACATCTTCTATTGATACGTTTTTACATCTACAAGCATTTTTTAAAACTATTTCAACATTTTTTAATTCTTCGTCGTTTTCTATTTCAAATTGAGTCATACTTTTAAGTTCATCAACTGTTCTAGCTCCATTATGTTGAGCTTTTCTAATAGCTAAATATTTGTCCATATCTAAGTTCATCATATCAAAAATCCTCCTTTAAAAATATATTCTATATATAGCCAAAATTTTTCAGGTTTAAACTAAATCTATATTTCAAGATTACTTTATAATAGTAAAAAATTGATAAAGTATTAAACTAAAAAATTTAATTTACTTCCCGTAATTTTTTTAATGTTTTTAAATCAGTAATAGTTAGTTTTTTTCTAGAAATCTTTAAAATACCTTCTTTTTCAAACCTTTTTAATATACGACTTATAACTTCTCTTGATGAACCCAAATTATTTGCTATATACTCGTTAGTTATTATAATATCGAGTGAATTTGACAAATAATACTCATTTAGTAAAAAACTTGCGAGTCTATTTTCCAAACTAAAAAACACAATTTGTTCTAAAACCCACATAACTTCAGATAATTTATCTTGCATCAAATTGATTATAAAATCTTTTACATATAAATTATTGTCTAATAAATTTTTAAATAAACTACCTTCTATAATTAGTACTTTTGAGTCTTCAAATGATTCTAAATTAATATCATAAGTTAAATTTTTGTAAACACAAGATGAAGATAAAACACAAACATCTCTTTCAAAAAGCCTAAAAATAGTAATTTCTCCTCTATTATTTGAAGACATAAAACTTCTTAATTGACCACTTAACACTAAAACTATTCCAACACAATTAGAATTTTTTGAATAAATTATTTCTCCTTTGGAAAAGCTAGTAATAGAGCTATTATTTACAAGTTTTTCTTTTTCATCATAAGACAATTTATCAAAAAATGGTAAGTTTTTTTCAAGGTAAAACTTAATATCATTAAAATTCATAATTTTATCACCTAAAATAAATCTATTAGTGATATTATACACCAAATTTATTTTTCATCTTTGTATTTTGCTTTACATATTAATTGAGTCATAGTACCCATTGGACAATAAACACACCAAGATTTTGGTTTATAAAAATACATTGTAACAATTCCAAGTATTGTAGAAGTTAGCATCATACTATAAAACCCAAATGCAAACTGATAAACCCAACTAGAATAATTACTACTATTTAAAACGTCAAATGGAATTTTAAAAGTCCAAAGTATTGTTATTATTTCTTGTAAACTTTTCATCTTTAAACACTAAATAAGTATTAAACAGTATCACAACAAACATACTCATAAAAAACATTAAAAAGCCATATCTAAACCATTTAGTCTTTAAAAACTTTGGAATATCTTTATTTCTTGATAGTTTTAAATTATTTCCCAAAACATTTAAAAGTTGACCTCTCACAATAAGTATTACAATACGCTTTATTTCCCTTAACCAAAGAAATTATTAAAGGAATTGAAAAACAAAGTAGACCAAGCCAAGCAAATAATATATTAAAAAAACCAAGTGTCAAATACAAAACAGTTAAAATCCACATATAATCTTTAAAAGTTTTTTTATTTTTCATTAATTACTCACCTCAATTTCTTTTATATCAATAACAGATGCAGGGCAAACTCTGGAACATTTTCCACATCCAACACATCTATCAAAATCTATTTTTGTAAATACTCCTTTTTCTATACTTATAATTTTTAAAGGACACTCCTTAACACAAGTACCACAAGCTACACAATAATCCTTATCTATTATAGCTTTTTTCTTTTTCATAATTACCTCCAAATAATTTAATTTCTAAGAGTATATGATTTATTAATAAATTGTTCTGTGACTAAGTCACAAAAAAATTTTATGTAAAATAAACCCAAAAAATGTTATTATTAAAAAGGAGGGGGATATGAATAAAAATAATTTACTACAATTCTAATTTTTATATTATCAATAGGGGGGACTTTCTTAGTAAATCAAATAAATAATTACCAAAAAGAACAAGAACATGACGCTAAACTTCCAATAAATACATATTTTTCATCAAGTAATACATCTACATTTTTAAGTTCTAAGTTTTTAGTTTCAAAAGATTTATTAAAACAAGTTAATAATAAAACTAAAAAACAACTCAAATACAGAAAATATTTTGAGTTTATACAAAGTTGGAGTTTTTAATAATACTAAAAAAATAGGAAAATTTTCTATAAACAAACTTTCAGAAAGTAAAAAAGAGTTTGATGTAAATAAATTAAATAGATACTATATTTTAGTAACCAATAATGATGGTACACCACTTAATTTTAGCTTAGAGATTAAATAGGAGAAAACTATGAAAAAATTATTAATATCTACACTTATAATTGCAAGTGTTAGCTCAGTTTCATTTGCAGACACTACAAAAACTATACAAAAAAACTTTGATGCTATCTACATAAACGAAGAAAAAAACAGAAAACTAGACGTAATAACTTACCACAACACAAACTTTATAAATGTAGGAGTATTATCAAGAGAATTAGGACTAAATGTTAGCTTTGAAAAACCTACTGTAACTATAAAAGATAACGAAGGAAATGTTGTAAAAATAAATGTTTCAGATGTAAACATAAGAAAAAACGACAAAATATATCTAATGTATGATGAGCCATTTATAAAAAACGACAGAGTATACGTTCCACTTCGTACAGTTTGCGAGATTTTTGGATATACTGTTGATTATTACAACAATTTAAACTACGAAAGAGCTATAAAAATAAACACTACAAAAACTCAAACAACAGTTTCAAGTGATAAATTAGAATACAATTTATCAAAAGACAAGAGATTTGGAGTTTCATCAGTTAAAGGTGTTTATGTTGTGCCAGAAGAGTCAAGTGAAGGATATTATTATAGTAAGATATTTTTAAAAGACTTTAAAACAGGTATACATTATAAATTAGGCCATACAATCGGAAGTGAAAGACATATTTTTACAAATGATAACAAATTAATATTTAGAAAAATTTCTGATGTTGATGTAAATTCACCTTATTATAAAAACGAAATGATTATACTAAATCTAAACGATATGAAAAAGTTAGACAAACTTTCATACAAAGAAGTAAAGTTTAATGAAAATAATAATACTTTGTACTACACTAGTGATTACAAAAAATATATTTCTTATAATTTAACTAATCTATCTAAAAACGAAATTACTAAACTTGAATACGAAAAAGTAAATGAAACTAATTGGCTTTAAAAATTTAACTTAAAAAGGAGAAAAATATGAAAGCAAAAAAAATAATAATATCAACAATTTTATTTATAAGTTTAGGTAATACTTCATTTTCAAATGGTTTTTATGAAAACTACAGAAAAAATTATGACAAAATTATCCTAAATACTATTGAAAACAAAAATTTAGACATAATAACTTATCACAACACAAACTTTATAAATGTAGGAGTATTATCAAGAGAAATGGGACTAAACGTTAGCTTTGAAAAACCTACTGTAACTATAAAAGATGATAAAAACTTCATAAAGATAAGTGTAGGGGACGTAAATCTAATAAAAAACGACAAAATACATTTAATGTATGATGAGCCATTTATAAGAAACGACAGAGTATACGTTCCACTTCGAACAGTTTGTGAGGTTTTGGGGTATACTGTTGACTACAAAAAAACCGACACAGGATATAGAACTATAACTATAAACACGAGTGCAAATAATGAAGTTATTGGAAGTGATAGTTTATTAAAATTTGATTTATCACCTAGTAAAAGATTTGGAATAGCAAGTAATCAAACTAATGAACAATACATATCAGAAAATGAATCACCTTATCCAAATATGTACGTTAAAAGATACTTAAAAGATTTTAAGACAGGTCTTAGTTATAAACTTGAAGACTCATTGATTGGAGAAAGGCACATTTTTACAAAAGACGATAAATTAATACTATTTAAAAAGACTGATGGTGGTATAAAATACCCTAATTTATCACAAATGAAGACTGAGTTTTTAGTATTAAATCCATCTAGTATGAAAATAATACAAGAAAAAGTAAAAATAAAAACTGCTAAATATGATGAAGAAAATGATATTTTATATTATTTAGATGAGCAAAGTAACTACATAAAATACGATTTAAAAACTTTATATAAAACTAAAATAAATAAACAAATTTATGAAGATATAAAATACGTTTATAACGTAATAAAATAAAAAATAAGGTAGAAAAAAATCTACCTTATTTTTTATTATTTTACATCATATGTTACGGTTAATCAAATTAAGAGGAATGTTTTAATTTAAATACATCCATATGTTAATTTAAATACATATATGTTACGGTTAATGTATAAAGCAAACTATTTTACCTATAGGTTAGGATGTAATTTCAATACATCATATGTTATGGTTAATCCTACGAAATAATCAATTTCCTAAATAATACCATACGTCTTAAGTAAAGTAAATACCTAATTTTTAAAAAATTTCCCAGCTAATTATAAAATTTTAACTAAAAATTAAAAATCGTTGAAATTTCAACGATTATAAAGGTTTTATACTCTAATCACTTAATAAAAAATATATCAAAAGTAGAGACTATTGACACCAAATAGTATATAACATAAAATAACTTAGAAAAAAGTGTCAAAACTTATATTCATAAAAAAATTGACAGTATAGACAAGGAGACAAAAATGATTTATGGCTACGCAAGAGTAAGTACAAAAAGTCAAGAAGACAATACTAGTCTTTATAATCAAGAAAATCAACTAATAAAAAATGGTTGTGAGATTGTGTTTAGTGAAGTTTTTACAGGAGCAACGATGAATAGACCTAAGTTTATGGAGCTTGAGAAAAAATTAAAACCAGGAGACACCTTAATGATTACAACCCTTGATAGATTTTCAAGGAGTACAGAAAAAGGAATCGAAAAAATAAAAGAACTAACTGAAAAGGAAATAATTGTAAATATATTAAATTTAGGAGTAATTGACCTTAAAAATCCTATGGGTAAAATGGTATTTACTGTTCTTAGTGCGTTTTCTGAATACGAGAAAGACTGTATAATTGAACGTATGAAAGAAGGTAAGCAAATAGCAAAGCAAAATCCAGACTTTAGAGAAGGAAGACCAAAAAAGTTTAACAAATACCAAATAGAACTTGCAATGAGTCTTCTTAAAAACCACACATATAAAGAAGTTTCTAAAATGACAGGTATTAGTAAATCGACTTTAATTCGAGCAAAAAGAAAACTGAACGAAAAATAAGGGGTGATAACTATAAAAATAAGAAACGAATATACTTGCCCATTAGAACTTGTTACAGATATGATTAAAGGCAAATGGAAAACAATAATAATATGGCGACTTAGACTAGGAAACACTTCGCTTTCAAAACTAAAAAAAGACATAAATGGAATAACTGAAAAAATGCTAATTGAAAACTTAAAAGAATTAATAGATGTAAAAATAGTAGACAAAAAAGAATACTCAGGATACCCTCTAAAAGTTGAGTATTTTTTAACCAAAAGAGGGAAAAATATATTAAAAGCTCTTGAAATCCTTCAGCAAATAGGAATTGAATATATGATAGAAGACGGAAGAAAAGAAGAACTTATAAAAATAGGATTAATTGATTAATACTTACAAAAAAGTGGGTAATTGCCTATTTAAAACTAGTATACTATTATAAAAATATAAATAAATTCATATACTTAAAGCATCATTAAAATATATTTATAGGAGGATTTTTTATGAAGGTAACTAGTACTGGAATTGTTGATGGAGTAATAAATGACAAATACGGAAAAAGAGGACAATTAGACGAAAAAGGAATACCAAGCCTTTCTCTACCTTTAAAAATAAAAGACTATCCAGAGGGCACAAAATCATTTGCAGTAGTAATAGAAGACAAGGATGCTATACCTGTAAGTGGTGGATTTTCTTGGATACATTGGGTAGCTTGTAACATTACAAAAGATGAGCTAAAGGAAAATGAAAGTAGAACAAACAAAGAAATCACTCAAGGACTAAATAGCTGGATTAGTATTCAAGGTGGAAGTATAGACAAAGAATTTTGCGCATATTATGGTGGAATGGCTCCTCCAGATAAAGAACATATTTATGAAATACACGTTTATGCGCTAGACTGTATGATAGATTTAGAAAATGGGTATTATTTAAACGAACTTCACAGAAAAATGGACGGACATATTTTAGATACAGTAACTTTAAAAGGGTCATATAATTGTTAAAAATAGAGTAGTATATACTACTCTATTTTTGCACTACGCTTATATTAGCACTTGCTCTACTTCCATCCATTGTATAAAGGTAAACTTCAAATTTACCACTTAATTTAAAATCATCAGAACTAAATTCCCTAAAAAAAGTTTCTCCTCCCTTTATAAGTACATCATCAAGTATACTTTTATTGTTTCTTGAAAAATCAAGATAAAAGTCGTTTTTACCGACATTATCAACACTTATACTAAGTAAGTCTCCATTATTTTTACTAACTGAAAACTCCTTAGAATAACCTCCATATGTATAATCATTATCTATATAATAGACTTCGCCTTTGTTTTTTAAATTTTCATTACTTAAAATTTCATCATTAGAAACTCTAAATAAATTAATTCCCACAAATAAAATAAAAAATACAGATATAAAAACTATTAATTTTTTATTCAAAATATTACCCCCATCATATTTTATATTTCATCACCAGTATTTATAAAATTTTCATCAGTTTTAATAATTTCTGACTTAAAAGTGTCATAGTTAAACTCAGTACCATCATTATTTTTTATTTTATCATCAACTACTCTAAATACCCCTTGATTAACTCCAAGTAAAAAATAGTCAAATTCATCTTTATAATTATGATCTCCTTTCTCATCACTTAAAAACAAAACTAATTCTTCATTAATTTTAACATCAAGCTCATCACTATAATCATCTTTTTTTAGGCTATTACTTGCATATGTTCGAATAGTTATAACCTCTTTTGAATTTCCCTTAAAGTTTTCGTCTACTTTTACAATTAAATCTACATATGGTAATTCATTATCAAGACCTTCTTTTTTAGAAATTATTTTTCCTAAAATTACATTACTAGAATGATTAACTAACATATATTTATCGTAATTAACTCTTAATCCTTCAATCGCTATATTATTGTTTTTAGGCTTAATAGATAAAAATCATAAAATTAATACCACTAAAATCATAGAAAATATAATTTTATTTTTCATAATACACTCCTTAAAAGTATTATTTATATTTTAATATTTTTTACCCAAAATATCTATGTTATTATACAAAATAGGTTTAAAAATAGTAAAATAATAAAAAGGGGTGAAAATTATTAAATTAAAAAAATTAATTATTATTATATTATTTATATTTTTTATTATTTTTGGATTTAAAATAATAAAAAATAAATTAACTACTCAAGAAGATTTAAAAGTACCAAAATTAACTATAAAAAATGAAAACTCATCTATAAATGCTTTTATAGACTATTGCGATTATAATGATGAAAAATACTACACAAAAAATTACGACAAAAATCAATATCTAATAGATGCATCTAATTCATCTTATGTGGTTTTAGAGTTTGAAAATTTACCACATGAATATTTTGTATCAAATGAAGATATAAAAATTATTAAAAATAAGCTAATATTACCAAATGAAAAAGGAATATATGATTTAAAAATTGGTGCAAGGTGGTACGATAAAGGATTTATAAGCTATAAGTTTAGTATTAATGTAGAGTAAAAAATCCATTTTTATAAGGGATTTTTGTTATTTTTGTAATAGTCTAATTTTTTATTTGTGTATAAAATATTAAAAGTTATAGTTATATATAATTAATCTAAATTGTTGTTCACATAAAAAATATTCTATATAATAATATCAAAATTATAATAAAATGGGGTGAAATTATGGATAATTCATTTATATTTGTGTTGGTAATTATTTTTTGCTTTGGGTCCATAAAAGAAGGTCTTATTAATTTTGGTACTGGAAAGAATGATGAATCAGTTGATACAGTATTTATTGATGAAAATTATATGAAAAATAAATTAGGCATTTCAAAAAAAGAACTAGAAGATTTTTTAAAGAAAAATCCAGACATAAAATCAATGACTCTAAATAATAAAACTTACTACATAAGAAAATCATTTGATGATTATATAAAAAATTTATAAAGAAAATATTTAACTATATAAAATAAATTTTTATAATTTTCTAATCATTAAAAATAATAGTAAATACTATTATTAACCTTTATAATATAATTATGTTATTATATAATATTATAAGAAAGGAGAGATTTTTATGAATAATAAATATAATGAAGATGAATTATACCAAATAGCTAAAAAAAGAGTTAAAGCTAAAAAAGGATTTCAAATTCACTTAATGGTTTATTTTTTAGTATCGTTATTATTAATATTTATTAGTCTTTCAAATAATGCTTTTTGGTTTGTATTTCCGGTTGTTGGATGGGGAATTGCTGTAATAGCTCATTTTATAGGACTAAATTTAAGCTTAAATTCTGAAGATGAAGTTGAAAAAGAAATGAGAAAATTAAAAAGATAATTATAAAAAGTGTAGATTTTCTACACTTTTTATTTTTATTTAATATATTTATAATATATATTTTTAATATTTTTTATATACTTTATAAAAATTTTATATTAACTAAAATAAAAAATATTTTCTAAAAAAAAGTTTTAAAAATTGTTTTTAGGACTTTTTTTATTTTTATATTTATAATTTAGTTAAATAATTTAAAAAGGAGGAACAACAATGAGTGTATCAGAGTACAAAAGCCCAAGTTCACTTAAAATAAGACTTTCAAAGGGTATGGATTTAGAAACAAGTAAAGAAATATTTAAGACAAAAACTTACCAAAGACTAAAAAATGATGCATCAACTCAAGATGTGTTTGAGGTTGGTAATTCTTTAGCAGGTCTTACTGATAATGAAGGCGTTAAAATATTTAAACAAGATTTATCTGAAATACGTGAGTAAAAAGGGGGTAAAATAAATGGCAGTAGAGAAAAAATTAACTATGATTTTTGAAGATGAATTAGGGGATAAGTGTTCATTTTATGTTGATGAACCAAAGGAAGGTTTAACAGAAAATGAAATAAAAACTTGTATGGATTTAATAGTTAGTAAAAATATTTTTATGAGTACTAATGCAGGGGACTTAGTAAAACCTTTGGAGGCTAAAATTACAAGCGTTGATACTACAAATTTTGACCTTGTTATTGATTAATTTTAAATGTGCTTAGAATTTTATTCTAGGCACATTTTTTTAAGGAGGATACCTATGGATTTTATGAATTTAATGAGTGAATTTGGCTTTCCAGCAATTGTTTGTATGTATTTACTAATTAGAATTGAAACTAAATTACAATCTTTAAGTGATAGCATAAATTCACTTAGTATAAGTATAAAAGAAATTAAATTTTAAGTCATACCTTTTGGTATGACTTATTTTAGTAAAAATTTTATCACAAACTTTAAAATTACAAGAAATACTAAAAAAAGAATTATTGTATTAAATACTTGAAAAAAAAGTTCATAAGTAATTGACAAAACTTCTCCCCCTTATATAGTATTTTGTCTTTTTATAATTGATTTTATATAATTTTCACTCATATTGTATTTTATTGCAAGTTCTTTTTCATTAAATCCATTAAAATTTTTAATTATTTCTCTATCCCTTGCGTTTTTGTATACTGTTTTTTGAGTTGGAAAATAAACGCTAGTCCCTCCAAATTCACGAAATAATTCTTTTGTATTTTCAAGACCTATTTTTTTAGCTATATTTGTAAATTGCTCTGGTAAATCACTTATTCTAAATTCCATATATCCCCCTTAGTTTTTATTATTTATTTTCATTTTTTATTACGATAAACCTTTAAATTATACAAAAAAGACTTAAAATAATTTTAAGCCTTTTAGTTAAACTTTTCTCTATACTTTTTAATAAAATAATTCATTTTAGTTAGTACAATTATTTTAAAATTTTTATCATTTGATAAAATAATCCTATCTTATAAATAATCCTTCTTTTTCAAATATTTTTTTCACTAAATCAACTTCACCATCTTCACGTACCTTTGTAAAAGTAACGTATCCATCTCCAATTAACATTCCTATTCCTAAATCCAAAAATAAAATAGGTAAAGTACTATCCCACCTTATCCCTTTATTTACATAACTTTCAAACTCTTTAAAAGATTCAAGTTCGTTTAGTTCAAGTCTTTTATAATCATCACAAAAATATTCTATTTTTTCCTGTATATAAACATTCTCATCATACAAAAATATCTTAAGAATAGCTAAAATTGGTTTATCTAAAATTGAGTATTTATTTTTGTAC
Organism: uncultured Peptostreptococcaceae bacterium; assembly: GCA_944383455.1. Lineage (GTDB taxonomy): Bacteria > Bacillota > Clostridia > Peptostreptococcales > Peptostreptococcaceae > JAGHEK01. The sequence goes on along the minus strand of CALWPP010000016.1, from coordinate 18,710 downwards.
AAGATAAGGTCTCTATAATCAAAATACTTCTCACTTTTTACAACCTTTGGAAAATAATCTACCATATAAATTTTTCTATCTTTTGAATTTTTTAAATTTTCATCACAATGATTATCTAGTATTTATTTTAATATATTTTCTTATGTTTACTCTAATAAAAATCAACCCCTACCTAGTTTTTCTCTATACTTATTTAGCACATAATCTTTGTTTTTTAAGTATTTGTATACTAAAATTAATAAATTTATTATAAATACTAAATAAAAAGCTCCTAAAGAGTAGCTTAAATTTATTTTATCTAATAAATATTTAGTACAAAAACTGACACCTAAAAAACTAAAACTATAAACTAAAAATATACTGTTTATTATTTTTTCTAGATTTTTTGATAAATATTTTAACATTAAATCTTCTTTTTTGCCAAATTTTTTATTTATTATTATAAAAGATATTGCAATAAATAAAATAAGTGGAATTATTGATATCATACAGGATATTTCTAGTATTATGATTGTTGATATGATTTTTATCATTTTAATCCCCCCTAATCCAAATCATCAAATATACTTATATCATAATAATCGCCACATTTCCAGTTTGGATTATTTTCTATTATTTTTTTGATGTATTTTTCGTTTTCTATTATGCTCAGCTGAATTATAGTGTATGATGATGAGAGTCTATCTTTTGGAGGAATTATATTTAGGTATCTATTTACTTTTAGAAAAAAACTTCTTATTTATTATTTTGTAAGTATTTTCGTTTAGTATAAACTCACCTCTTTTAGTAGTTTTTTTATTTATTTAAAATATTTATAAAGTATTTTTTATTATTTTTATTTTATTAAATAATATTTATTATTAATATATTTTAATATTTTTATATAGTTTTTACAAATTTATACAAGTGTTTTAAGTATATATTTTGTAAAATTTTAAAACTTAAAATTTTATAAATAAATTCACCTTGCAATTTATATTTATATTTAGTAAAATTACCCTTATACTTAAATTAAAAATTGTGGAGTGATAACTTGTGAATGAATTTGAATTATTTAAAAAAGTTATTGTTGGAGATTTTAACAACTTAAAGCAAGTTGAAGAAGAAAAAAGCTTAGGTAAAATAATACATCCAATAGCAAAGCACGTAAATAGAATTTGTAATGATAAAATAATAAATTTACCAAGTGATTTTAATGGTATATTTGTTATAGAGGAGAGTTATTACACAAACACACAAACAAATAGAACAAATATACAACCTCATTTATTTTTGTTTGAGGAAACTAATTTAGGTAAAGTAAAACTTATATCTTACGAATTACCAAAAAATATTTCAAGAAAAGATTTCACAAACGAAAATAAAGATTTAAGACTTGATTATAATGAACTTTATGTATCAGAAAAATTTACACCTATGACTTATGAATATAAAGAAGGTGTAGGATTTTATGGAAAAAGTTTTAGCGACTTTGGAAACAACACTACATTCTTACTTGAGGAAACTCTAAGCGAGGATAAATTTATAGTTAATGAAATCCTAAAAAAAGATGATAAAGTAGTAGTTGGATTTGAAAGTCCTTTAGTATATTTAAGAGAAAAATAAAAATCCTTGAAGAAATTCAAGGATTTTTATTTATACAAACATTTGTTGAAGTAGTCCTTTTTTGTAATCGTTTAGTAAATCTAATTTTTTAGCTTCTTTTTCTATTTTTTCATCTATTAAACTTAAGAAGCTTGATATTTTGATTTGTTCATCAAGACAAGGAACTTCAAAAGATAACTTTGAAAAATCACTTTTATTAAGAATTTGAGTTGCTGTAGTTCCAGCATAATTTTTTAGTATATTACTTTTTTGTTCCATTAAATAATATATGAATTCATAATAATTATTGTCATTAGTAATAATTGCATTTATCTGTTGATTGCAACTTCCCTCTACTTTTAATATAGCATTTTTTCCTATACTAGCTATACAAGTTACTAAAACTGTATTTTTAGGTAATTTCCTTGAAATATCATAACCTTTTTTGCTTAAATTAGTGATACTATTATAAATATTTTTTGTTTCTTTTATATCTGTTGGTGTAACCCAAACAAATTTATCTTTATCATCATACGTATAATAATATTCTTTTTTCTCTTTTGATGGAGTATTTCCTGTTATAATTTTTCCTACTTCCCCAAGCTTCTTTTCTTCCCAATTAGGGTAATCATTTCCGTTATCATCTTTAAACCTTAATTCCCTATTAAAAATTTTTTGCATAATTCCCTTTTTATAATTTTTAAGATTTTCTACTTTTTTATCTTGAAGGTTTATTTTCTCATCAACTAAAGATAAAAAAGAAGCTATTTTTTCTTGTTCTTTAAGTGAGGGAACTTTTATTATAAATTCTTGAAATTGATTTTTATTTATTATAGGAATGGCTTGAGATGTTATATATAACAACATATATCTTGGAAAACTAAACTCTAATGCATAGTAAATAAATTCATTATTGAAATTTTTATTACAAACTAAAGTATTTATTTGTTGATTAGTAGACATTTCTTCATTTGCCATACCTATTTTACCAATTGTAGAACCTATACAAGTAATCAATATACTTCCTTTAGGAATTTTTCTTGTTTTATTAAAACCTGTTAATGATAATTTATTTTTTGTAGTATTTATAACTTTACTTTTACCTAAATCAACAGGAGATGCCCAAAGGTATTCATTACCATAATTACTTTTATCTTTTGTTGATGGAGTATTTCCTGTTATAATTTTGCCTATATCCCCTAATCTTTTACTTTCCCAATCTCCACTAAATTCTATAAATCTAAGTTTTGGAGTTTTCAAAAAATTCACCTCCTTATAGTCCTAACTCTTTTAAATAAACTTCTAACTTTTTATCAATTTCAGAAATTTCTTCATCAATTTTTAAAATATTTTTGCTAACTTCATCTAAATCAATTTCTTCTTCTTCCTCAAAAGTATCAACGTATCTTGGTATATTTAAGTTATAATCATTTTCTTTGATTTCGTCAATTTTTGCTACATAGCTATATTTTTCAAGTGTTTTACGATTTATATAAGTATTTATAATTTTATTTACATTCTCATCAGTTAAATTATTTTGGTTTTTGCCTTTTTCAAATTCATTTGATGCATCAATAAATAAAATATCTGAGTTATCTCTATTTTTCTTAAACACAAGTATAACTGTTGGAATACTTGTCCCAAAAAATATATTACTAGGAAGTCCAATTACAGCGTCAAGTAAGTTTTTGTCTATTAAATGCTTTCTAATAACTCCTTCCCCTGCCCCTCTAAAAAGCACTCCGTGAGGAAGTACCACTGCCATTGTTCCACTTTCATCAAGTTGATAAATCATATGAGTAATAAAAGCAAAATCTGCCTTTGATTTTGGGGCAAGTTTTCCATATTGACTAAATCTTTCATCATCTAAAAACTTACTATCAGCACTCCAATTAGCAGAGTATGGAGGATTTGCAACTATTGCTTCAAACTTTATATCAAGATGCATAGGATTTTCTAAAGTGTCGTCGTTTTTTATATCAAAATTAGTATAATCAACATTGTGAAGTAGCATATTCATACGGGCTAAGTTGTAAGTAGTTGAAGTTAATTCCTGCCCATAAAACTTTCTAACGTTTGCCTCTTTTGATACACGAAGAAGAAGGGACCCTGACCCACAAGTCGGGTCGTATACATTTTTTAAATCAGTTTTACCTACTGTTACAATTTTTGCTAAAATTTTTGAAACTTGTTGAGGCGTATAAAACTCCCCTGCCTTTTTTCCAGCGTTTGCAGCAAATTGTGATATTAAATACTCATAAGCATCCCCTAATACATCAATTTCTGTATCTTCGTGATTAAAATCAATTTCTGATATTTTTCCCATAACTTTTTCTATTAATTTAGAACGACTTTTAACGTCTTTTCCAAGCTTTGTTGAAGTAAGGTCCATATCTTCAAATAAATTATCAAAATCATCTTGGCTATTTTGCCCAATAGTTGATGATGATATATAATTTATTGCCTCTTGTAAAATTTCTATATCGAAGTTTCCTTCTTCTATTAATTTTATTAATGAGTAAAATAAATACTTAGGCTCAATAAAATATCCAAGCTCTCCTATTAATTCTTCTTCTAATAATTCTTTATACTCATCATTTAAAAAAGCCTCAAAATAAGTAATATCCTCACCAAGTAATAACTCATTTGCCCTTTTTTCGACCTTTTCGCTTAAATATCTATAAAATATAAGCCCTAGTATGTAGTTTTTGAACTCATTTGCTTCCATATTTCCTCTTAAATCATTAGCAATAGCCCATAACTTAGAGTGAAGTTCTCTTTGTTGTTCTTGTTGTTTTTCGTTTGTTTTCATTGTTTTCTCCTAATTTATTTCTATTAATCCTAAATCAATAAGTGATATACATAGTAAACTTAGTAATTTATATTTGTTGTTTTTTGTGTAATAATCTTCCTCATAATTTATTATAATTTCATTAGTTTCATAAAAGTTATCTAAATCATAATCACTTATCCCTATTTTTTCTAGTGAATTTATAAGTTCACTTACTGCATTTATTAGAGTTTTTTCTGTAATTTTTTGATGATTATAATTATTATTATGTAAATACTGTTTTAAATCTTTTCCTAGTTCAATATCAATATCAAAAGAATTATTAGTAAAATTTGATACAATAAATGATTCAATAGATGGATAACTAAGAAGTAAAAGCCCTGCCATATCAATATCATTATCCATCGAATTAGAAAGTCTTTTTGATAAGTCTTTTATAGTAGTTATATCATTACTTTTACAATCTCTATCAAAAATATAGTAAATACGTGCATTATCTACTGGAAATTTGTATTTATCTTGTAATGTTACAAATAAATTCTCAAAATAAGTGTAATCATTTAAAGAATTTATTTGAGAAGCACTACTATTTACTACAAATATTGATGAATTTTTATCATCTTTTTTATTAAATATTTTGTATTTATCATTTCTTTTTTTCGTTTCTAATTGATAATCAAATATTTTTGTAAAAATCTTATGAAATAACAAAAATTCAGTTTTCTCTCCCTCTACAACAAAAATAACCTTCCCAATACGTTTATTTTTGTTTAATGAAATATCCATAATTAGTCTATATAATCAGGCTTATAATTTGGAATACCACCAAAGCAACCACTATTATACATTTTTTCTATGTTTTGTGCTTCTCGTGGCTTTTCATCTGAAAATCTATTTACTATACTTCCATTTTCAGTAAAATCAACAGAATACGCTTGGTCTGGTCTAAATATACTGTTTGATAAAAGATTAGTAGAGTGAGAAACTAAAAATATCTGAGAATTATTTGATTTTTCCATAAAATATCTAATAAGTAACCTTTCAAGCTCATTATGAAAAGCACTGCTAAATTCATCTATTATAAGCATTCCACCATTATTTATAACATTAAAAAACGGTGGTAACATAGCTAATAAATTTTTATTACCAAGTGACTCCCATTCGTAAGGAATAGGCTCATCTATACCTTTTCTTTTGAAGAAAATTTGTTTATCTGATGTATCATATAATTCTATTGATGTTAATTTTCCAACTGATTTATTTGAGTATTCTATTTGTTGATTAAAGTTATTTTCTTTAAAAAAATTATTTATATTATCTATACTATTTTTTTCTAGATATTCTTTAATCACTTCTTTGCTATTCGAGTTTAATTTTGAATTTTCAGATGCATCTATATAAACTGAATTAGATAAAAATTCAAACCATTTTTTTAATACTTTGTTATTGTTAAACTTTGTATTAAAATATATAGTCCTTAAAAATAATATATCATTATCTAAATCAGTATGAGTTTTTGCTTCTGTTATTTCAGTTTCTGCAAAGTCTCCTATTCTATCTAAGATTAATTTATCGTTTAAGTGTAATTTTTCTAATAATACTTTTTTTTGTCTATCGTATTTAATATAGTATTTTATTAAGTTATCATCAATATCGAATTCATAATCTAAAGAAATTCTATTTAGTCCAGAATATAAACATCTATAATTACATAAATTAACTATTTTATCTGAAAATAACATTTCAAGTAATATTTTTAAAGATAAAATTATATTAGTTTTACCAGTAGCATTCCCTCCTACAAATATAGCTCCTTTTAAAATTTTACTGTCGTATACGTTAGTGTCTTCTAATATTTTGTAGTTAGTTTTAGTAAAATCAATTTCTGTAAATTTTCTAAATGATTTAAAGTTATTTAATCCTACTCTTAACAACATACCATATTCACCTCTCTTATTTAACTTAGTCCTATTATATCACCAAAAGGTAAAAAAATTACACTTTAAGTAAATAAAGTGTAATTTTTATCCTAATAACTAAATTTATCTACGTGATTTATTATAAATGAAATAACATTATTTCTTAATTTTATTTTTTCACTAAACTTTGGTTTTAGAGTAATAGTTATCTCATCAATTATTTGTTTTTTGGGGATAATCCCATAAAACTCATATTCTGACAAATAATCTTTTATTTTTTCTTTTTCAAGTCCTATTTTACTAGAAAAATCATAAATTTCCTCATCTTTTTTAATATTTTCAAATTCTAAGTAAGACTTATTTATATCTTTTATATCTTTTTTTAAGACTACCTCATTTAAAAACTCTCTAATTAAATCAGACTTTAACCTTAAATTTTTATTATCTGCTTTATCAAGCTCTTTTAAAATATATTTAACATCACGAATTTTACTTTCATTATCAGAAATATCGATATTTCTAATTAAATTTAAAATATAATCGACATTTATTTTATCAGTATGTATAAGCTCAATACAAAAGTCTATATCTGATAATATAGAAGTTTTTTCAGTTTCTTCTTTTTTGACGCTTTCATAAATAGTAAAATACTTACCCTTATAATCTTCGTAAGTTTGTTCATCAATTTTTAAAACTTCTTTATCAAATTCAAACTGGGTAAAAGTATTTAACTTATTTAAAATTTTTGTAAGATTTCTAAAAGAAATTATAAATTCTTCTTTATCTTTTTCGCTTTCTAAATTATCAACTTCACTTGGAGTTTTTGATATACTAAGTAAATTATTTATTTCATCATTCCACAAATCTAAATAATAATCATAACTTTTCATAAGAACTACGTCTGTGTTATTAGTGTTTGAAAATAAACGAATTGCATCATCAGTATTTTGTTTTAAGTTTCTATAACAAACTATATTACCATAAGGCTTAGTTTCTTGTTCTATTCTATTAGTTCTTGAGTATGCTTGAAGTAGTTCGTGGTATTTTAAATTTTTATCTACGTATAAAGTATTTAAAAGTTTACTGTCAAATCCAGTCAAAAACATATTTACAACTATTAAAATGTCAATTTGTGCGTTTTTTACCTTTTTTGATAAGTCTTTAAAGTATCCTGAGTAAGTGTCTGTTGAGAAATTTGTATCAAAAATTTTGTTATAATCTTTTATTATTTCATTAAGTGAATTAGTAGCATTTTCAACGTCTCCTTCATCACTATTGTCAAGCGAGAATATTCCTGCTATTTTTAAGTCGTGATTTTTAGTTTTAAATGAATTGTAGTATTTTATAAGCATTTCTTTATCACTTACTGCAAATATTGCTGTGTATCTTTTGTTTTTAGTTTTTTTACTGTGAATTTTTAGGATATTTTCAGTTATTAAATTAATACGCTCACTACTTTTAAATACTTCATCTTTGTCTATTTTACTGATTTTTTCGTTTTCTTTTATATATCCTTCATCAAAAGTATTTATGTACTCAACTGAAAATCCAAGCACATTATTATCATTTATTGCATCTTTTATTAAATAAGAATGAAGGCATTTTTCAAATAAATCTATTGTAGTTTTCCCCTCAGCGCTTTTGTTTTCAGCAAATCTAGGCGTACCAGTAAACCCAAAGTATTGTGCATTTTTGAAGAATTTATTTATAGTTAAATGCATTTTACCAAATTGCGACCTATGACACTCATCTATTATAAATATTACTTTTTCATCTTTGTATAAATCCATTATATGTTTGTATTTGTCGTTTTTTATGGCGTTTGCCATTTTTTGTATTGTAGTAACTATTAAAGGTCTATTTATGTCGTTTATTTGATTTACTAAAGTATCTGTTTTATCAGTTGTATCAACACTTCCTTGTTCAAACTTATTAAATTCTTCTAAAGTTTGAGAGTCTAAATCTTTTCTATCAACTAAGAAAAATACTTTTTTGATTTCTTTTTCATTTGAAAGTATTTGACTTACCTTAAACGAAGTTAAAGTCTTACCACTTCCTGTTGTATGCCAAATAAACCCATTATTTTTTGTGTATTTTGCTCTGTTTAATATTTCTTTTACGGCATATATTTGATATGGTCTCATAACCATTAAATTCTTGTCGCTTTCGTTTATTACAACGTATTTTGAAATAATTTCAGATAAAAACATTTTATCTAAAAAAGTATCAGTAAAATCGTTTAAATTACTAATTCTTTTATTTTTCTCATCTGTGAAGAAAAATGTCTGATTAAATAAAAATTCCTTGTCGGTATTTGAAAAATATTTAGTATCAACTCCACTACTTATAATAAATATTTGAACGTATCTAAAAAGCCCTTTGTATGAAGTTTTTTTGTATTTATTTATTTGAGTAAACGCATCTTTTAAATTAACTCCACGCCTTTTTAGTTCTATTTGAACAAGTGGTAAACCGTTTATTAAAATTGTAACATCATAACGACTTTTAGTTTCTTTATTTATAGTAAGTTGGTTAGTTACTTGGAATATATTGTTTGATAAGTTTTTTTGGTCAAAAAACTTAATATAAACTTTTTCTTTGTCTTCTCTTTCTAGTATGTATTTATCTCGTAAATTTTTTGCACTTTGAAAGACAGTTTTTCCCTCTAAGTGTGTTAGTATTCTTTTAAACTCTTTATCTGTAAGGCTTTTATTTTCTAAGTTTTCTTTGTTAAGAATTGATAAAGTGTTTTTTAAGTTTTCGTATAAAGTTTTTTCTGTTTGTATTTTTACTCTTTCATACCCTTTATCCGTAAGTTTTTTGATTAAGTTTTCCTCAAGTTCTCTTTCACTTTGATAACTCATTTATGTCCCCCTAATTTTTTGATGTATAGGTAAATTATATACTCTATTTACAAAAATTGTAATAATAATTCCTAATAAATATTACAGTGAAAAGGAAAAAATTTATATGTATTATTTAAATAAAGAATTAAAATAAAGGGGGTAAGTTGCTGTAATTGAAAATATATGATTATCTATAAAAGCTTGGTAGATTTTTATATTTATGGTAACGGTTATATGATTAATAAATATTTACTTGATGGACTTAGATTATTAATAGTTTTTCCATTAATAACTAGAAAAATTACACTAATGAATAATTTTCTTTGTATTTCTTTTGGTGTATTTCTTTTATTTAGTTCGTATGAGGATTACAAAAACAAAAATAAAATAAGCTTTATATTATCACTTATTTCATCAATAATTCTTCTTTTGATAGGATTTAATATTTTATAATCAAAAATGGCTTAAATTTAAGCCATTTTTAATTACTATTTATATATTTTTCATATACTTGATATTTTAGGGAATTTTTATCAGAATTTTTATATTTATTATTATACTTAAATTTTCCTTCGTTCATATTTATTATACTGTATTCTCCATAAGTATTTTTTGCTAAAAATATTACATATTTTTCTTTTTCTAAAGCATAATAATCAGAGGTAGTTATTATTTTGTTGTCCTTTAAAGTTATTGGCTCAATAATTTCAATAACTTCGCCATTTTTAACATCATTTTCTTTAGTAACTAAAACTTCATAAACTTTCAATTTAGTTATTGTGTATATATCTTCTTGTGTACCGTCTTTAAAATATGTAGCTTTATGATTTCTTTTTTCAAACTCATCTAAAGGCTCTCCTATTACTATTAAATCTGAAGCCTTTTCTAATTCTTTTAAGTTATTGTATTTTATATAACTTCCTAATAAATTTATTACTTCTTTTTCGTTTTTTATTAGTATTTTTGTTCCGATAAATAAAATTAATACCCCTATTATTATTTTTATTTTCATAAGTAAAGTCTCCTATTTTAAATAATTGATTATAAATGTTACTTTATTTTTTTAATTTAATATTTTTATTTTTATATATTTATTCTAATTCCTATTATTTATTTTCGATAAATTGTTTTTACGAAAAATTATATATTAATTTTATTTATCAAAATTATCATCATTAAAATCTAATGTTTGTTTGATTTCTAATTTTTCACGAGTAAAAAAGTATACAAAAAATATTAACGCAACTATTGTTAAGGAAATAACTTGATCATCTTTTATACAAATCCATCTAAACTTTTAATCATCTTTTATACAAATCCATCTAAACTTTTACAATATCCATATATTTTTCCCATACTATTCCCCCTAAATTTATTATAATTACACTTTATCACAATTATCACTAAATTTATAGAAAATATTAACAAATCATACAAAAACGAATAAAATATAAATAAACTGAAAATAATAAAGGAGATGAATAAAATTGATTATAAACTGCCACGCAGGTCATAATCCAGACGGAAAGGTAGCAAACGGAGCGGTAGGTCTTATAAAAGAATCTACTGAGGCTAGAAAAGTAAAGGACGAAGTCATAAGACTTTTAAGAAAAGAAGGACATACTGTATTTGATTGTACTGTTGATAATGGGACAAGCCAAAATGATGTACTTAAAAAAATAGTTAATAAATGTAATCAAAATAAAGTTGATTTAGATATATCTATTCATTTTAATGCAGGTGCAAACGACTTAAAAGGAAATGGTAGAGGTTGTGGAACTGAGGTTTTTGTTTATAAGATAGGAAATAGTTCTACTAATTATGCAAAAAATATTGTAGAAAATATTTCTAAGTTAGGATTTAAAAATAGAGGAGTTAAAGAAGACAAAAACCTTTATATATTAAAAAACACTAAATCACCTTCACTACTTATTGAATGCTTATTTGTAGATGATAAAGACGACGTTAATTTATACGACTACAATACTATGGCAAAAGCAATAGTAGAAGGTATTTTAAATAAATCTTTAGATACAAAATACGGAGTTGATATAAATTATTTTGATACAAGAGATAAAGCAGTTGAGTTTTCAAATAAATTAACTAACGATTATAATGCTTACAATGAAATTTACGAAAAGGACGGTAAATTTGGAATAAAAGTATCTACGTTTGATACTTTAGAAAGTGCTACAAATTTTAAAAATACACTACAAACTAAGTATAATGCTTATTCTAATATATACTCAATATAATTTAAACAATTTTTGATAAAAAGTAACACATTACAACATTTTTAATATACTAAAGTATAAGCCAAATATAGTTTATTAAAAAATTAAAAAGATTGTGTTGTAAATGGGTATAGTTTTAAGTACTAAAAAAATAACGCCAAGAGAGATACCTCTAAAATGTGATGGAATTTCTGAAGTTGAACTTAGATTGACTGCGACTAATGATTTAATTTCAAATCCAGTTGATATAATGTTAGTTCTTGATGAGTCAGGAAGTATGGATGGAGAACCATTAACTTCACTAAAAGAAGCATCAAAACAGTTTATTGATATTATAGATGAGGCTACAAATAATGGTACTATAACAGGAACTTTAGGTGGAGGTAGTACTATTGGTATAGTAAAATTTGACATCGATGCTTCATTTATACTTCCACCAGGGTTAAGTACAAATACTTTGGATTTAAAAAATGCAATAGATACACTTAGTGCAGGTGGGTTTACTTGTCACGGATGTGCATTTAAAGTAGCTCGTGAAAGTTTTAATCCTTTATCTACAAACAAGAAAATAATAATAATGTTTACTGACGGACAAACTACTGTACCTCTTCCAAATCCTGATACAGAATCAAGTATTGCAAAAGCTCAAGGTATTGAGATTTATTGTATAGGACTTAATGCACAAAACTTTGAAGATAACCTTATAACTAGGAATTTATTTTACTGGAGAGTATAAATCAAAAATAAAATTAAAATATGCTCATTCATTATTTGTTGTTTTATTTTTAATTACTTTACTTATGCACGTTTTATTTTAATCTAAAAAAGAGCTTTTTTAAACTATTTTTTATTATTTATTTTTATAAATTAAGTATATTAAACTATTACAAAAATGGATTTTTCAATAAATGTTTGTATAAAAGTTTTTATTTTAAATTATTATAATAAAAATTTACAAATAAAATGTTTAAAACTTATTATAATAAATATATAATAGTATTAGTTTATATTTTAAAAATGGAGGACAATATGACAAAAGATAAATTTGAAATTGGACTAAAAAATTTAAAAACAGTAGAAGGTCACGACGGATATGAGCTAAAAAAAATATTTGATGGTATAGCTCCAGGACTAGCAGAGTATCTTATTGAATTTATTTTTGGTGATATTTATGCAAGAGAAGGGCTTACACTACAAGAAAGAGAAACTGTAGCAATTACTAGTTTATTAACTTTAGGTGGATGTGATAAAGAATTAAGAACTCATATTATATCGGCTTTAAATGTGGGTATATCTAAGGAAAAAATAGTTGAAATTTTTATTCAATGTATACCATTTGCAGGATTTCCAAGAGCTTTAAATGCTATATTTGTTCTACAAGAATTACTTGCATCAGGTGAATATGATTTAGATAAATAAATTAAATAATTATAAATAAAAAAGACCTAAAAGGTCTTTTAACATTTTATCATAAAAAACATACTAGCCAAATTATCAATATTATTCTCTCTTAAGTAGTTATTTATCCTATCACTTAAATTTGGCTCGTGCTTTATAGCCATATAATAAGACTGAATTAGTTTTATAAAAATGTCTTCATTCATATTTTCCCTATAAACTCCACAAGCACAAACCGTAATAAACTTTACTACAATAAAATCTAACATAAATTCAATACAAATTGAAAGTGGTGAATTTTTTGAGTATGGAAATTTTTCTAAAAACATAGTATTTACTACATAATTTTCAAGAATATGCTCCTTATTCTCTATAAAACTATTGTAATAACTTTTTGATTTATTAAACTTATCATCAAGCTCATCTAAAGACGTATGACTAAAATCAAAGTGATTGTAAATATCTGTCATAAAATTAATATAACTTTGATTTTCCAAAAATTTATTATTTATTAAATCAACTAATAAAGATGATAAATAATAAGCTTGATAATAACTACCATCATTTATATCTTTAGAAATATTTTTGTACATATTAATATTTTCTTCAAAATCAAAAATATTTTTGTCTATACTATCTTTAGTAATATCTTTTTCTAAATTATCAAAAAAAAGACCAAGTGTTATAAATCTATCTTCTATTGATAAATTTCTATTTTGCATTAATTTAATAGAGAATAAACTAAGTTTATTAAAATATTTTTCTAAAGGATTATTGCTATTTTTACTTTCTATATCATACCTTACATATTTTATATAATCATCTTTTAAACTTGCGATAAATTTCATAGGATTTTTATCTTTTAAAATAAGCTTTGATGCTTCTATACAAGAAGGTGAAAGACAACCTTCAATATTACCATTAACAACGCTATAACTTCTAGGATAAACTCTACAAGTGTAGCACATATTTTCTTTACCTAGATTTTTATAAATATCACAAAGACCATCACTATCTAAAAAATAACATTTATTATTTATAGATTTAACTTTAATATTTTCAATATTTCCTTTATCATCTCTAGTTACTATAATATTTTCAAGGAGTTTCCTTTTAAAATCAGACTCTTTTAGATTTAAATAATTTTTGTAAGTATCTAAATCTATATATACTACCCAATCCTTACAACAATTTTCCCCACATTTACTACCCATACATTCAAACTTATCGAAATACTCAGGTCGTAAAAAATTATACACTTTTATATCCCCCTAATATTTAAAATAAAGTATTAAATATATTATATCCAAAACTTAACATAAAATACTGATTTTATATTATTAAAAATAAATTATTTATATATTATATACATTTTAAATATATAATATATAAATATAAATTTTAATATAAAAATATATAATATATATTTAATATATGATATAATACTTATAAAAAAACTATTAAGGAGATATTAAATGTATAAAAACCAAACAATTCTAACTCATATGAGTTTTAAGGGAGGAAGTTCGAAAACTACTTTAAATCTTAACTTTGTGATGGAATTTTGTAAAATTTACAAAGATAAAAAAGTACTTTTTATAGATTCTGATCCTCAGTCAAACTCATCAATATTTTTACTTGGAGAAGAAGTTATAAACTCTGATATATACACATTAAAAGATGGTCTTTCAGAAAATATTCCTTTAGAAAAATTAATAATGAAAAGCCCTTTAAGTAATTTTAAAAACTTAGATTTAATTCCAAGTAATATTAATATGGTAACTTTAGAGCTTATTTTAAACACTAAAGCTGGCAAAGAATACACTTTACTTAATTACCTAACAAATGACAAAAATATAAATGTTTTATCAAATTATGATTTAATAGTTTTTGACTTAAATCCTGCAATATCAGTTTTAAATACTAACTGTATGATTTGTTGTACAGACATTATACCGATAATAAATTATGGTTGCTACTCAACAATTACTGGATATAACCTACTTAAAAATACTTATCAAGACATAAAAAAAGCGCTTAGAATTGAAAAAGATGACCTAAAAAAACCTATAATAACTAAGTTTGAAAAAAAAGAAAACAACAAAATAAAAATGTGGCTTGAGTATGCTGAAAATAAAAACATACTAAAAAACACTATAAAACAAACTATGAGAAAATCAGTACACTATGAAAACGCAGTATTATACAACGAACCTATAAGCACTTATCTTGAAAATAGAAATATAAAAAGCGATATAATTGATGAAATAAAACTTATAATTGATGAATATATAAAAGAAAATATAATAACTATATAAATATTATTAAATATATATTTTATTGACTATTAATTATATATTATGTGATTATTAATGATATATTTTATAATTATTATATATATTATTATATATAAATTAAAACAATAAATAATAATTCTAAAATAAATACATAATAATCAAATAATGAATTTTTTAAAGGAGAAAAAATATGCAAAATCCAATGATTAACAAAAAAAGTTCGCTACTTAATATAAAAGAGCAAACAAAAACTGTTGCAAATGAGTTTGTAAGTAGTTCTAACGTATCTGATTTAGCAAGCGTTAGTATATTTGATATAGTAGAAAAAAAACAACCAAAAGATGAGAAAGTTTTAATGGCTATAAATATTAAAAAAGAAATTTCTGATAAAGTAAAATCTTTTGCTTTTGAGAATAATATGACAGTTTCTGAGCTTTTAGAAGAAGTTATAGTAAAAATGTTTGATAAAGTTGAAGTTAATTACGATGCACTTAGAAGTTATGAAGAAAAATATAAGAAAAAATCAACTAAAAAATCTAGAAAAAAAGGCTAGAAAAATCTAGTCTTTATTTAACCTTTACGCTTCCAGATACAGTTGAACCTGATTTATTTATCACCTTAACATAATAATTTTTCCCTTTTTTTACTTTAAACTTTTTGTACTTAGACTTATCAGGAGATACTTTAAAAGAACCTACTTCTTTATCACCATTTATATAATTTCTTAAGTAAAGTCTAACTTCACACTCTTCAGGACTATTACTTGTAAAACTTACATTAATACTATTTTTATTTTCATTAACAAATTCTCCTGCAAAAAATGAACCATTATGAGTGATAAAATTATAGTTTTTTAAAATAGCATCGTCTTTTGTTTTGCCTTCTGAAAACGCACTTTGTCCTAATATAAAAACACTTGTTAAAAATAATAAAAAAATCTTTTTAAATCTCATTAGTTTCCCCCTTTTATTAATTAAAAATCTCTACTTAAATTATTTATATAATCATTAAAATTATAATCAAATAAAAACTTTATTTATATTTTATTTTCCTATCATTAAAATCATATGATTTACAGTATTTATATTATTTTCTTCAAAAAACTTCATAACAAATTCTATAAACTGTCTATCGTGTATATTTACTTTTGAATACAGTTGAATTAATCTAACTAACTTATCTATATTCATATCTTCTTTATAGTAAGCACAAAGACCAATAGCATTTAATTTTATCATACAAAAATTACTAACAAGATCTATATATGAACTAGTAAGTGATTGTGATAATGGGAATACTTTTGAAAACATATAATTAACTAGAAAATTTTCATATATATATTCTTTATCACTTATAAAGTTTTTATATTCATTTTTGTAAGCATCTACAAACAATTGTTGTGATTTCTCTTTGTTATTTTTTTCTATTTCTAAAGACTCAACCATACATTCTAAAAATTCATAATATGTTTTATCATTTATAAACTTTCTTCCTATAACATTAGATGATAAAAAATGTAAGTAAATAAATTGTGTATTTATAGAACTTTCTAGATTTATTTTTTCTGATAAATTATCATAAGCTAAAATATCTATATTATAATTAAATTCATTAATAGTTTTTTGTACTATATCTTCAACTTCTCTATTTTCTTCTATCTTTTTTATAAACAACCCTAATATAATTAACCTTTCTTCTATAGAAAACTTTCTATTTTGAATTATATCTATTGAAAAACTTCTTAAATTTTCTATATTTTTTACTATAAAACTATCTGAATTATCACTATCTAAGCTAATTTTTATTATAGTATCTTCGACATTTATATCTTCAATATCTAATTCAAATTCCATAATTTCTTTATTTAAAAGTATTAATCTAGCCACTTCTATACAAGCTGTTGTTAAACTTTTTTCTACATTTTTATTTACTAAATTATATGCTCTTGGAAATTTCCTGCAAACATAACACATATAATCTTCACCTAAAGCACCATAAACACCACATAAATTATCATCATTTAAAAAATCACACTTTCCTTTTTTAAGTCTAAAATATCCATAATCCCATTTAGATTTTGATTCTTTGTTTTTTATTATACTATCCCTAAACTTTTTAGCTAAATTTTTATCCCTAATTTTCATATATTTTTTGAAAGTTTTTTTGTCTATTTCTATACCCCAACTCTCATCACAGCAATTATCTTCACATTCACTACCAATACATTTAAATTTGTTAAAATAAATAGGTTTTAATACCCTACATTTCATAAGATACCTCCAATTAGATTTAATTAATAGATAATATTATATCATAAATATTAAATCTTAATTTTTGAATTATTAATTATTTTTTATAATTTTAAATAAAAATATTACAAAATTAAATGCAATTAGAATATATTGGTTAAATTTTTTTGCTAAACTAAGATTATCAAGTTGTAATTTTTAACATTAATACAATTAAATTTTTAAAAACGTTTGCCTATGCATTAAAATTTTAGAGTTAATTTTTTGTGATTTTTTTGAAAACATTTTCCTAAATGATTATTTTTAAGATTTTTAATTTATTTTTACTTTTAGGCAAATATTTTCCTGTATTTATTTCATAAAAAATTTGTTTTTTGCTAAAAATTTAATTTATTATTTTTTAAATGTGCTATTTTTATAAAATACAATGCTCTGGAAGAACTCTATTTTCTTTTTTAGCAAATTCAAATACTTTTTGTTTTAGTTCTTTTGTCATTATATCCCAATATTTTTTAAGAAGAGATTTCATATATAACATATTAGGAGATTTTTCTGCTAAATCATAAAACTCTTTTAATTGTTCTTCTTTAGTTATTTCAGGTTCTTTAAATTTGTTTTTTTGACTTCTAAGAAGTAACTCTTCTAGTTCTTTTTCTCCGTATTTAGACCAAGTTTGTTCTATATCGTGGTGTCTAGTGTGTATTTTACTTATTTGGCTATCTTTTTTATAGTCAATTTTATTGTCATTATTTCTATCTTGAATATTGTTTGAACCATTATTATTGTTGTTTTTATCATTGTCGTCGTCTTTTTTTCTTTTTCTACCTCTTGGTTTTTTACTTTCTTTGAATTTTTTGTATTGTTCTTCATAGTCTTCTAATGTTCTTACGTTTTTTTGTAAAAGATTTTCAAATACTGTTTTTATGTAGGTAAATTTATGTGTTATTACCTCATTTCCTGCACTTTCAAATACTTTTTCAAATACTTTTAAGTCAAATTTATCTTCGTATTCTTTTAAAAGTTTTACAGTTTGTGGCATTACTCTTTTTTCTAATTTGTAGCTTTTAAAAAGTTCTAATAAAGTATTTCTAGGGGTAATTTTTTTACTTGTAATAACCGTTTCTTTTTGTTTACTTTTTAAATTATTATTATTATTTTCCTCTTGTAATTCAAAATCCGTGCTTTCGATAAGCTGTTTCGGGCTGAAGAATTGATATATAAATCCTGCATAGTTTCCTTTTTCATCTCTTTTTCTAATTCTTTTTAGGTAACCGTGCTTTATTAGGCTATTTAATCCTTTTGAAATTCTTCCTTTTGAAATTCCTAATTTTTTAGATAGTATATAAATATTTGTAGTGTGAGTTTTTGAGTTTGCAAATCTTAAAAAATCAC
>CALWPP010000015.1 GCA_944383455.1 uncultured Peptostreptococcaceae bacterium | reverse complement strand
CACTACTTTTCACCTCACTTGATTTTATATTTATTTTGATTATATAAATCCTATTTATTAAATTCAAGTGTTTTGAAAGTTTTTACATTAAATAACATATATAATAACCGTAAGACTAACTTTGTCGTTTTTGAGGTGTCGTTCACATAAAGACGCTACTCTTTATGCAGTTCTCTTATGAACTTCTTAGAGTTTCCCCTAAGCACAGACTATATCTTATCCCTTGCCATTACACGTTAGGGTCTACCCACTTCCACTACCTATCGCTTGTAGTGTACTTCCCTCAAGAGGAATAGTCGTTGAAGTTTCTCCTTTTCAGAGCTTACCTGCTGATTATCCATTATTTTAGCACTTAGGATTTAACCTTATGCCATCTAACCAATTTTTTCTACTTTCGTAACATTCACACTTAGGCTTTTTTCATCCTTATGTTGTAGTTTGATTAGCTTTAGGACTTTCCAGCAATTCGAGTAGTATTGGATAGCTTTTCCTATCTCTACATACAAGTTTCCTTATATGCTGACTATTTTAGCTACTAACTCATCACTAAAGTCGAGTGTGCGTAGCTATTTTTAATCAAAAATACTAGAATTATGAATTTTATCTATTATATCTCCTTCACAATTACTTTGAAAAAATTCAAACTCTACTTCTTTAAATTCTTCCTTTATCGTATTTTCTAAATCAAGTAAGGTTTGTTCTCCATAAATAGTTTTTTCTCTTTTTCCGAGCATATTTAGGTTAGCTCCATTTATAATAAGTATTTTCATATTACACCTAATTTTAATATTATTTCTTCTGATATTTCATCAACAGTTTTATTTTCAGCTTTTATTTTTATATTACTAACACTTTCATATAAATTATATCGTTTATTTAGTAATGTTTCTATTTTTTCTTTTATATCACAATCTTTTAATAGTGGTCTTTTCTTAGTGTCATTTTTTATATTATTATAAATATTTTCAACATTTGAATCTAAAAATACAACTTTTTCTAATTCTTTTAAAACATCACTATTTCTTATAACCACTCCTCCACCTGTTGATATAACTAGATTATCTTTTTTTATTATGCTATTTAATACTTTAGTTTCTAAATTTCTAAAATAATCTTCACCAAAACTTTCAAATATATTTTCTATACTTCCATACTCTTTTTCAATCTCAATATCTGTATCAAAAAAATCAAGATTTAATCTTTTTGATAAAACCTTTCCAATAGATGTTTTACCAACACCCATAAATCCAACTAAAACTATTCTCATTAAACTTCTCCACTTGAATTCTTTATATATGTACTAAAACTAGTTTCATAAATAGATTTATTTTTACTTAATTTTAAACTAATATCAACTATTTGTCCACACTCGCTAACTTTAATATAAATATCATCAATATAACATCCTATTTCATATCCGCCTGGCTTTGAACTTCCATCTAAATTTAGAGTATTAAAAAATATTTTGTTTAAGTTTTTTCTAAAAATAATTTCTTGGTTGAGTTCTCCAATATATTTTAATTTAATACGAAATGATGAATTATTATTATCTATATTTATTATTCCACTAGAGTTTGAAATTAGTTTATCTATACTATTTGTTATTTCAATACTTTGTTGATAAAGTTCAACACTATCTTCAAGATTTATATTGTATTTTCTAGATATATAAAGTGTATCTATAATTATGGAACTAATTATTATAAGTAAAGAAAATGAAATAATATATTCTAACAAAAAGTAACCCCTATTGTTTTTCATTCTTTTAATAAAATCCTTCCACTAACTGGAGTTACAGTTATTTCATTTTTCTGTTCTTTGTATTTTAGTGTTATAGTAGCTCCTTTGTTATTAATAGTTCCATTTCTTTCAAAAATTATTATTGATTGTAGGTATAATATTTTCATATCTTTTGGTAAAATTACTTCCTTTTTTACTTTTCCATCTTCCTTAACTATATACACTTTTTGTCCATTTTTGTTTTCTAATGATATGTATGTTTTATTATCTCCTAATATATTTTTCTTTCTTATATATCTTAAATCACTACATAATTGTTTTGATATACTTTGAAACTTATACAAATTAGCATCATATTTTGGAAATATTATAAAAGTTACTAAGGTAATTATACTTAATGTTATTAAAACTTCAATTAAAGTCACATTCCATCGTTTTTCATAAACTAATTCTCCTTGTAATTTTGAATTTTAATTAAATCTTTTGATGTGTAAATTGTTGAGTTCGTAGTTAAAGTGAATGGATTTTTTATTTCTAAACTACAGGTAGTACTTTTATAAATTTCATTTTCCTTGTAAGTCGTTTCTATTTTGTAGTTTATTTTATCTGTATTTTTTGTATACTTAATTTCTGTGGATATATTTTTATCACTATAAGAAATGCTCGATGTGAATAATTTACTAGTAAAATAATCGTAAAATTCTTCTTCGTTACTAAATAAGTTTATTTTACTATCTATTTGATTTGCTATATTTGATATTATTAATTCTAAATAGCTTAAAGATTTTTCTTCTAATAAAAATTCTTCTTTTTCTAAGTGTATAATCTCAGAATTTGCTTTTGTCATATTTATTGCATTAAAAGAAATCATAATTACAATAGAAAAAATTATCAAAGTGAAAACTAGAACCGAACCTTTATTGTTTGTAGACATAGCTTATAATATCCATAAATTTATCACCTTTGTTTACTTTTAAATAAACTTTTGTGTAATAATTGCTTTCTTCAATAATTTTTTCTATTTTATAATTGTTTTGATTAAAAGTTTTATTTGTTACTAACTCACCTAATTTTATTTTCTTTTTAGTTATTTCTAAGTTAGACCTTAGTGTATTCAAAATCTCTATTTCTTCTTTTTGATTACTAACTAATATGTAATTACTTTTTATTACATTTGTTACTAATGTACTAATAAGTAAGATTATAAATACACTAATTATACTTTCAAGTAAAATAAAACCTTCATTTTTCATATAATCTCCTTAGTTTCTATAAATAGATTTGATGTATAAAAAGTCACTTTCATCTGGTTTTATACCTGTCCATATAAAGAAAGATTCAAAAGCTTGATTTATAAGCATATCTATACCATAAATAACATTTAAATTATTATCTTTTGCCCATTTAATAAAAGTAGTCTCGTGTGGTTTATAAACTATATCACAAACTAATAAATTTTTATCTACTCTAATATCAGTATTTATAGGGCATAAATCACTATCCATTCCAATTGATGTAGTGTTTATTATTATATCAGCTTCTTCTAAGTCTTTACAAAGTATATCTTTATTAGAAAAACTACATTCGGTATTAAAGTTACTATTTATAGTTTCACATAGATTTTCTGCTTTACTAATAGTTCTATTTATTATTTTTATACTGTGTACTCCTTCTTTGGCTAGTGATACACAAATACTTCTTGATGCTCCTCCTGCACCTATTACTAAGACTTTTTTGCTTTTTAATAAGTAACCTTTATCACTAATTGATTTTACAAATCCTTCTCCGTCCGTATTATATCCTTTTAAAATATTATCTTCGTTTTTTATTGTATTTACTGCTCCTATAAGTAATGCATTATCATCAATAAAGTCAAGATAATCAATTACATTTACTTTATGCGGAATAGTTATATTACATCCTAAAATATTTAAAGTTTTAATTGATTTTATTGCACTTTCTATATTTTCTACATCAAAACAAGTATAAATATTATTTATATTGTATTTTCTGAATAGATAGTTATGTATTATTGGAGATAAACTTTGTTTTACTGGACTTCCTAAAAGACAGGTTAATTTTGTAGTTGAATTTATCAATTTTGCCTCCTTATTTTTATAGACATTTTATCTAAATTATATACATATTTTACACTAAAAATATGACTATTGTAATAAAAAATTAAAATAGCCCTAAAAGGGCTATTATATACTAAGACATTTATAGTAAATATCATTATTGTTTTGTGTTTTATTTCTAGATTTATAATCAAAAATTTCCTTATAAAGTTTTATTTCTATATCAATTTCTATAGTCTTATTTTTTAGAGTCTTTATATCTATTTTTGAATTATGAATGTTTATTATTTGTTTTACTATATCAAGCCCTATATCTAGACTTCGTCTATCTCTATCATTAACATATTTAGTATAATCATAATTTCCTTCATTTTTAATCTGTATTAAAAGTATTCCTTCATCTTTTTCTTTAAGATTAACTTTTATCTCACTGCCTTTTTGTGAATACTTAACTATTAGAGTTAGCAAAATAGATATAGCTCTTTCAATATATTCAGGGTCAATTTTTATTATTCTTTCCTCATCATCAGTATCAAAAATTATTGATATATCATTTTTTTCTATATAATTATTAAATTCTACAACTAAATCTTCAATAATACTAACTGCATTATAAAAATCAGTATTATTTTCATATAAATTAAGCTCAAGTCTTGCTAAGTCCATTATGTTATCAACAAGCCCCATAATTATATTAGAGTATTTTTTTACATTAGTTACAACATTATTTATAATACCGTTTGGATTATTTGATATTTCTTCTTTATGAAGTATTTCAAGTAGTTGATTTGACGATGATATAACATTAAGAGGTGTCTTTAGTTCATGTGATATATTTACAAAAAATTCGGATTTTATTTTGTACTCAGCTTTCTTTTTCTCTATTTCAATCTCTATAAATTCAGATTTTACTTGTTCAGTAATATCTCTTATAATACCCACAATTTTTAGCTTCTTATCAACATCAATTAACATACATCCTACTTCAATATAGATATCATTATCAAAGTTATCTTTCATCTTTTTTCTAGTAAATTTAATTTTTTCATTTTTATTTGGAGATGTTATATTGATATCTTTATTTATTTCTTTAAAATCAATTTTTTCTATATTATTAGTAGAAAATATATCAAATAAACTAGAACTTACATAACTTAAAGAATTATCCTCAAAATCTTGAGTATAAATTCCCTCTGGTATTAAATCGACAAGTTGCCTATATTTGTCTTTACTTATTTTTAAATCTCTTATAGCATTTTTATATTCTGTTATATCTTTTAGGGCTATAACCTCTTTTTTAATGTCTTTATCAATAAAATCTGATTTTCTTGTACTTAAATAAATATTTTCTTTTCCATATAATAATTCAATTTCATCTATCTTAGAAGAATTTATTATCCTTCTTTTTATGTTTTCCTTATTAAAATCTATATAATCATTATTTTTGTAAACTATATCATTTTCATCTACTATAATTATTGAATAAGGTATATTGTCAACTATTTTTTTGTACTTAATATCATTTTCCTTTATTTTTATTTCTGCTCTTTTTTTATATGTAATATCTTCAATAGTACACATAACTCCCATATCATTTTTATTTAGAGTTAATTTTGAAAAGCTTGCTTTAAAGTATCTCTCTGAATTATCTCTAAACTCTATATCTACTCTTTTGTTGTATTTTTTAGTATCTTTTAATGCCTGAGTAAATTTATCTTTATCCAAAATATTATTTTGTAAAAATGAATCTAAGCTAAGGCTTCCCTTAAAAGATTGATACCTTGTCCAAATATTAGAAAAATTTTTATCTTTTGTGCTTATATGCTCAAAGTCATCAATTATTATTATGCATTTACTAATAGAGTCTGATATTTCCTCAAGTAAAACCTCTTTTTTATTTATAGTCTTTCTTATTTTTTTCGTTATTTCTTTATTTAAAGTAAGTCTTTCTCCATATTTTTCAAGTTCTATATTGCTTATTTGAATATTTTTTTTAAGGTTTATATTTTTTTTATTTATTAAAAATAAATTACTATTAGTTACTATTAATGATATCAATACTCCACTTAATAAATCTAAATAATAATTTATATGATTATTTTGTGTAAAATTATTAATAAATAAGTTAATACAAATATTTAAAAAATAAAATCCTATCACTATATTATTAAATAATTTAAACTCATTTTTATGACTGCTAATAGAAAATATATAAACTGAAAAAAGTAGCGTTAATATAAGTAATATCTTACTATATAATAATTTATCAAAAAAATATAACGTAATTGATGCTACTGAAATAGTAATATTTGCAAACACAAAAACTGATATTTTTTTATTTTTTTCACTTTTTAAGTATGTTATTAGCATAACTATTAAAATCTGATTTATACTGGTTAAAATCTCATCACCTTTTATATAAATCATAAAGCTTATTTTTTGTAATGTAATAAACAAAATAATAGTTAAAATAAGAGTATTTTTACTCGATTTTTCTGATAACCATTTTGAATAGATTAAACTAAAAATCATAAAAAAAACAGAAGTTACTATTATCTCCATAATTCCCCCTAAAAATTAAGATAAATATCTGAATATTCTATATCTACTTTTTCTTCACTAGCAAATATAATATCATTTTCATAAATCATTTGATTGTTTGATTTTGGAATTAAAATCTCAAATTCACTTCCAACATTCTCCTCACTCTTTATATTTATAGGTATTTCGTGAGCATCTAACAATCTTTTCACAACAGCAAGTCCTACACCTGTACCCTCACATCCTCTAGATAAAGTAGTATCTAGCTGTTCAAAGTTCATAAAAATTTTATCAAGTTTATCATTTTGAATTCCAATACCAGTATCTTTTATACTAACTCCAATTTCATTTTCGTATTCATTTATTGAAATAGTTATATTACCATTTTTTGTGTATTTTATCGCATTTGAAAGTATATTAAGAATTATTCTCTCAATTTTATCAATATCAATATTAACTATTTCATTATTAACATTTTTAATAAAGTTATAATTTAGGTTATTTTTTTCTATGTAATTCTTTGACTTTAATATTAAATTCTCTACTAAATCACATATATTACACTCTTGTTTGTTTATAATGATATAGTTGTTATCAAGTGAAACTTCATTTATATTATTTATTAATCTTATTAATCTATTAGTATTTTGACTTAGAAGTTTTGTGTAATTTTTTGTATGTTCTGATTGATTTTTATATTTTGATATTTCTTTATTATATGAGTTTATTACATCAAGTGGTTTTTTAATATCATTTGCAATACTTACCATAAGGTCTGTTTTAAATTTATTGTCTTTTTCAACTTTTTTTAGTTCATTTTTAATATTTTTTATTTTATACTCATAATCTAAAGTCCTAAAAACTACTACATATGTATTTTCTTCTTTTCTATCTATTATAGCTAATGTAATATCTAAATTTTTATATTTATCTATTGAAAACTTCTTAAACACTCCAAACTCATCTTCTTTTATATATTTTTCTATATAGCTTTTGAGTTTATTTTCTCCAATTATTTCTATTAAATTATTGCTTGATTCATTTTTATAAATTTCATTTTTGTTAGTTTTATCAAGTATTATTATACCTTCAGGAAGTGTCTGTATAAGTAATTTATAAGTTTTTTCACTTTCTTTTATATTAAGTAAAGTGTTTTCAAGTTCAGTAACATCCATTACAATTATTAGGGCACACAATTTATCTGAAATTTTCATATTAACAAATATAATCTCTAAAAATTTATTATTTTTAGTCTCTAGTTTTAGAAAACTTTTACTATTTAATTCACTTTCTATCTTTGTTAATGATTTTTTAAATTCTAATATATTTTTTCCTTTTATATTACTTATAATTTCTTCTAATTGTGAGTTTTTACTTTTTAGATTAAATAATTCTGTTCCTTTTTCATTTATATATTCTAATTCATTATTAGATACTATTAGTATACCTTCATCTAATACATCCATTAGTTTTTTATATTTTTCTTCACTTTCTCTTAATCTATTTTGTATAATATTTGTTTGTGTAACATCTTTTAATGTACATATAAACACCATTTTTTCATCAATTTTATCAAGTAAATAAGTAAATTTATATACTTTACCACTTTTGGTTTCTAAAATTATTGTATCTTCTGATGATTTATCATCTAATTTTTTTATTGCTTCTTCATAATTTTTAAACTTAAACTCAAAGTAGTTTTTTATATTTAACTTTTTTATATTCATATAATCATCTTTTATTAAGTTTTCAAATATCGTATTATAGCTAAGTAAATTTTTATCAAAATCTAGTAAAAATATTGGGACTTGTGATTCTGTGATTGTTTTTGCTATTTTTTTATTTAGCTCAAAAACATAGTCTTTATATTCTATTTGCTTTTCGAATTGAGTTTTTGACATTTCTTTTAGAGTCTCTTTATGATTTATATTATTTTTAAGCCTTGATTTATTTTCAATATATTCAATGTTTATTTTTTTTATTGAATCTATTATATACATTTTATTTATGTATAAATTTAATATTAAATTTAATAAATATACTACTTCATTATTTTTAAAAGATACTAAAAACATTAATACAATAAAAAATATGTTAATATAGTTTTTGACAAATAACATACTTTTTAGTGTAAAAATTATTATTATAGCATAATAAAATTTATCAGATTTCAAAACAAATAAACTAATAAGTATTTCAATAGTTAAAATTATAGATAGGTTTATTAAACTTGTATCTTTTTTTATTTTGTAAATATTAAAACTAATAATAGGTATACAAAATATAACTATTAAATTTAAAATATTTATAATTTCTATATTTTTCATTTTTTATCTCCCCACATCATTATTTTCTTATGTTTAAAATCATATATTTTAAAATTATTAGCATTTATTAGATTATATTTATGAATTATAAGTTTTTTTATTTATGTTAGTAATATTATCATAATGTTTTTGATTTTTTTGTCATATTTAGTTTGAAATACACACTTTTTTCATATTTTTTTCGCCAAAAAAAATACCCACAGAACAAACTCTGCGGGTTTTTGTCATACTTTTAGTTCTTTTTTCAGTTTTTTTAATGCCCTTTTTTCAATTCTTGAAACATATGACCTTGAAATATCGAGTCTACTTGCTATTTCTCTTTGTGTTTTGTATCCATTTGTCGTTAAACCGTACCTTAATAAAATTATTTCTTTTTCTCTTTTCGTAAGTATTTTATCAATTTGTTCATATAATTTACCTATTTGTAATTTTAATTCTACCTCATCAAGTATATAATCAATGTCTGTTCCTAATATGTCAATTAAACTTATTTCATTTCCTTCTTTGTCCATCCCTATAGGGTCTTGAAGTGATACCTGAAACTTATTTTTTTTATTACTTCTAATACTCATAAGTATTTCATTATCTATACATTTTGATGCATAAGTTGCAAGTTTTGTTCCCTTATCAATATTATAAGTTTCTATTGCTTTTATAAGTCCTATTGTACCTATTGATATTATATCATCTTGGTCTTCAGTAGAATTATTGTACTTTTTTGCTATATGTGCAACTAATCTCATGTTTCTCTCTATTAAAATTTCTTTTGCCATCTCGTCATTTTCTTTTTTGTACTTCGTTAGATACTTAATTTCTTCTTCAGGGGTTAGTGGTTTTTTAAATGATTTTAAAGAAGTCAAGCTGACACCCCCTTAAATTATATGTCATTCTAAATTATATGAGGGTGTCTTTAGTAAATTGCATAATTTTATAAATCTATTTCTTCTCTAAATATTCACAAATCTCTTTAAATATTGGAACAGCAGACTTATTGCTATCCTTTTTTATATCTCCTACTCCTTCAACTACTACTGTTATTGAGTATTTAGGACTATTAGCTGGATAAAATCCTGTTATTAGCCAGTTGTTAGTATCTTTGTTGTTTATTTTAACTTGTGATGTACCAGTTTTTGTTCCACTACCTTTTTCTAGAGTATTTAAAATCTTTGCAGTACCTTTATTTGACACTTCTTTCATTATTTCTTTTACTCTAGTTACTATAAATGGTGATATTATCTCTTCTTCTTTGTTATTTCTAAACATTTTTACTATGTTTTTATTAGAGTCAATAACACTATCATAAAGATAAAGTGGCTTATAAGTACCATTATTTGCTATAATTTGAGTCATTTGATTTATCTGAAGTGGAGTTACTTCTATTGAACCTTGACCTATTGGTAGATTTCTAGAGTCAGTGTTTTTGTCAACATTACCCTTAGCTTCTTCTACTCCAATATCAACTTTTTCTCCTAAATGAAGCTTTTTTGCTGTATTTATTATATCTATATCATTCATTTTATTTGCAATATCTAAAAATGCTGCATTACAGGAGTTAGAAAAAGCATCAGTTAATGTTTGATGTCCATGAACCATATTATTAATACATTTAATTTCTTCTTCACTATTTTTTACTTTTTCGGTTCCTACACAATTATATGTATAACTTTCATCAATTACATTATTTTCAAGAGCAGAAAAAAGTACTACTATTTTAAAAACTGATGCTGGTTGGTATGTCATCTGAGTTGCTCTATTTATAAGTTCTTTATTAGTTGACTTTAAGTAATTTTGTACTTTGTACTGGTCAAAATTTGGCCTTGATGAAATAGCTAATATCTCTCCTGTTTCAACATCAGACACAACAACGGCAGTTGGATTTGATTCTTTGTCAACTATTTTTTCTACTTCTTTTTGAATATCTAAATCTATAGTTGTTTTTATATGTCTTGCACTTTTTTTGTCTTCAACTATTTCTAAAGTTCCTTCTAAGTTATTTATATACTTATTACCTACATTTCCTCCAACTTGACCTGCCTTAAAAACTGATAAATATTTTTCGTTTGAATTATCAAGTATTTCTTTTTGGTCTTTTTCAATACCAGATACACCTTTATTCTCAGATTCATTTATGTATCCGATTGTATGTGACAAAATTCCACTTTCATCATACCTATAAACTCTATCTTCAATTATAATCCCTTTTTCTTCTAGCTTTTTTTCTAGGTTAAAATCCATGCTATCAATTTCTATTTCAACATAAGAAGATGATACATTATATAAAAAATCCTTTTTAGTACTTAAATTTTTTGTAGCATCAATTACTAAATCACTTAATTCTTTATCCTTTAATATTTTATTTTTGTCAACTATTAGTAATTTTCTTTTCTTTGTGTCAGTTAATGGTTTATTATTTCTATCAAAAATAGTTCCTCTTCCAGAGTTTAATGTAACCTTTGTAGTATTTTGTTTTTCTAAGCTTTCTTTATATTCTTTTCCTTTTACAAATTGTATATCAAATATTCTATAAATTAAATATCCATAAACCAAAAAAACACAAAAAAGTATAAAAAATGATCTTCTATTAATTCTTTTTGGAAGTATTGTTTTTCTAGACATAAAATCACCCCTTAAAAATATTTTTAACAATTTTTAGGGGGTTAATACTTAGTTAAGTTGAGTTTTTATTTTAGTTATGACGATATCTATTGCCACTTCATTTTTTCCACCTTCTGGCATTATTATATCGGCATACTTTTTATACGGTTCAACAAACTGATCATGTGCTGGCTTTACAGTATCTAAATACTGGCTTATGACTGAATCAATGCTTCTCCCTCTTTCTTTTATATCTCTTTGAATTCTTCTTAAGATTCTAATATCATCTTCTGTATCTACATAGACTTTTATATCTAACTTATCTCTTAGTTTTTCATTCTCAAGAATCATAATACCTTCAACAATTATAATGTTTGTTGGATTTATTCTTACAATTTCATTTTGCTTTCTAGTATGATTTTCATAATCATATACTGGTTTTTCTATAGCTTTTCCATTACATAAATCATCTAAATGTTTTATTAAAAGGTCGTTATCAAAAGCAAAAGGATGGTCATAATTAGTTTTTAGCCGTTCCTCAAAAGTTAAATGTGACTGATCTTTGTAGTATGAATCTTGTTCTATAATAGCTATTTTATCATTTGGTATATTTTTTATAATAGCTCTACATACAGTAGTCTTTCCAGAACCAGTACCACCTGTTATACCTATTATCAAAGGCTTTTTCATAAGTATTCTCCTTTTTTAAGCTTTTTTTATATAAAAACCAGACGTAAAATTCCTTGAGTTTAAATCATCTAAATTTTTTAACCACTCCTCATTAAATTTCCATTCATCTGGATTATTATAAAACTCATCTATAGCTTTTTTATAAGCCTTTATAACTTCAATAGTATAATTAGTGTCTTTCAACCTTGTATCTATTTTAAATATTTTTGCATTAGTTCTTATAAGTTCTGGTATATATTCTATCATACACATATCTTCTGTATTAAATAAAAATGTACCTCTTTCATCTTCATAAACTGGAAAATACATATTAGGTCTTTGTTCTTCAACTAGATTATATTTTTCATCTAAATTATAATCACTACTTCCTGACTTATCTTTTATAAAGTTTGATAATAATTTTCTACCAGAATGAGATATTAAAAGCGAACCATGAACTAAAAGTTCTACTTCTAAATTTTCATCTATATTGTTAATCATATTAGTTATATCTTTTATAGATAATTCTTTTGAAACTACAACTCTTTTAACTCCTTCATCATACCAAAAGTTTGCAGTTTCATAGTTTGTTATATTAGCTTGTTCACTAAAAAATACTTTAACATCTCGTAAAGTTTCTTTAACTATTTTTAATGTTCCAGGCTCTAAAACATAAATTCCATCAATTTCTAAATCCTTTATTTTTTCTAAAAATATTTTTATATCATAAGCATCTTTTTCATGAGGAATTTTGTTAAAAGCCAAGTATATCTTTTTATTATTATTTTTCGTTATTTTAACTGCTTCTTGTATTTCATCTAAAGAAAACTTTTTAAGACCATCTCCTATACAAACAGAGTCAACTTCCGTTTTTATTATTTCTTTAAAATTATTAAAATCACATACATCAACTAATAATTCGATTTTTTTCAAGTAAATCACCTCTTTTTATTTTTTATAACTAAGTGCTACACCATCTCCTATAGGTATCAAAGAAGTATCTAAGTATTCACAACTACAAATATAGTCTAAATAATTTCTCATTCTTTTAACTATAGTCTTTTTTCTTCTTACCACAAAACTATCACTTGCAACCATTCCTTTGTATAAAATATTGTCAGAAATTAAAAGACCACCACTTTTTAAATTATCAATTATCATATCATAAAACAATTTATACTGCCCTTTTGCAGCATCTAAAAATATTAAATCAAATTCACCTTCAATATTTTTTAATATTTCTTCAGCATCTCCTTCAAGTATAGTTATTTTATCTAAAAGACCTGCTCTTTTTATATTTTCTTTTGCAAGTTTAATCATATCTTCATTTCTTTCAACAGTAGTAATCTGAACATCATTATCTAAACTACTTGAAAAAAATATAGAAGAATACCCTATAGCACAACCTACTTCAAGTATTTTTTTAGGCTTTTTTAATTTAAGCAAAACTTTAATCATCTCGGCAACTTCTTTATGAATTATTGGTACATTATTTTTGTGTGCATAATCCTCAAGTTCTTTTAAAAGCCCTTTTGTATCTACTAATGTTTCTCTTATATATTCTTCAACTAAATCATTAACTATATTACTCACTAAATACCTCCAAAACTTTAACAATCTTAAAAATAAGGACTACACAAAGTATAATCCTTACTCAACATTTTCTTTTTTTAATTTATCTCTTTCTTCTTTATATTCTTTTACATATTTTAAGTGTTCATCATAAGTCTTACTATAATTATTTCCACCATCCATCTTAGCAACAAAATATAAATAGTCAGTTTCGCTTGGATTTAAAACTGCCTCTATTGATTTTATACTTGGATTTGCAATTGGAGTTGGAGGAAGACCTTTATTTTTATAACTATTATATGGTGAATCAATTTCTAAATCTTTATAAAGTACAATCTCTTTTCTTTTGTCAAACGCATACTGAATAGTAGCGTCAGACTGAAGAGGCATATCTATATCTAGTCTATTAAAAAATACACTTGCAATTACAGGTCTATCATCATCTAGTACAGCTTCTTTTTCAACTATTGATGCTAAGTTTACTACTTCTTGTAAAGTCATATCAGTCTTAGTTTTTATCATTTCTTCTTTTATTTGATTATTATAAATTTTATCAAATTGATTTAAAAATACTGATAAAACTTCCTTTTCGCTAGATTTTTTATCAAAATAATATGTAGATGGATACAAAAAACCTTCTAAAGATACTATATCTTCTTGATTTAAAAATTCAAATTCATCATAAAAATCTTTAGGAGAATTTATAAGTTTTTCGTAAGTTTCTTTTTTACCTAATTTTTTATCAACTAAAATATCAATAGTTTCTTTATAAGTCATTCCTTCTGGTATGGTTACCTTTATACCCTCATTATATACTTTTCCACTAGCAATAATATCTATTATTTCATTATTTGTTTGAGATTGACTAAGCTTATATTTTCCAGCTTTAAACTCAGTAGATTTATTACTAACTTTAGCATTATATTCAAAAACTATTTTATTTTTTATAAGTTTATTTTTATAAAGAATATCTGCTATATTCTTAGTAGTTGACCCAGATGGAATTTCTACAACTATTTCTTTTTTACTATTTTTATCATAAGGACCTATTTGAAAATAAATAAATACTCCAACAAAAACTACTAAAATTAAAAAAGTAGATATAATTATCTTGAAAATCTTTGGTTTAGTTCTTTTTTTATTATTATCTATATTATCCATAAAAAATTTCTCCTTAAAATTTATATACCATCCTATTATAAATGTTATAAGTAAATTTTACAATAAATTTGTCAAATAACAAAAAAACCTAACGTTATTTTTTACACGTTAAGTTTTTTTATAATATATATTTTAATATTTTTTGATTTCGTCTTTAGTTACAATCCCATATATTAGTTTATTTTGATTTACTTTTTCATCAACTATCTCATATGAGTTTATAAACTTATCACGAGCAATCTCAAATTTTTCTGTTTTATTAAAGTGCATTGTACCCAATGTTTCACCTTCTAAAACATAATCTCCAACTTTTTTATTAAGTACTATACCTGCACTTAAATCTAGGTTGTCTTCTTTCTTTTCTCTCCCAGCACCTAAAATCATAGCACAAATACCAATATCTTCAGCTTTTATACTTTTTATATATCCAGATTTTACTGATTTTATTTCAACTATGTTTGATGCTTTATCAAATAAAGAATAATCATCTACTACGCGTTCATCTCCACCTTGATTTTTTATAAACTCTTTAAGTTTATTTAGTGCAGATTTATTATTTATTACTTCTCTTACATTTTTTATACCTTCATCAAAATCATCAACAACTTTAGCTAAAATAAGCATATAAGATGCTAATATTTCACAAAGGTAAGTAAAATCTTTTGGTCCATTTCCTTTTAATGTTTCTATAGCTTCTATAACTTCAAGAGAGTTACCAACTGAATACCCCAAAGGTTCACTCATATCTGTAACTAATGCAATGGTTTCTCTACCCATATTGTTTCCTATATCAACCATTGACTTGGCAAGACTAAATGAATCATCAAGAGTTTTCATAAATGCACCATCTCCAGTTTTTACATCAAGAAGTATTGAGTTAGCACCAGATGCTAACTTTTTACACATTATACTTGATGATATAAGAGATATGTCTTCAACAGTAGCAGTAACATCTCTTAGTGCGTAAAGTTTTTTATCTGCTAATGCTATTTCACCAGTTTGACCACAAACTGCTATTTTATATTCATTAACTGAGTCTATAAATTTTTTAGAGTCCATTTCGATATTAAATCCTGGAATTGATTCTAATTTATCTAAAGTTCCTCCAGTATGACCAAGACCTCTCCCAGACATTTTTGCAACTGGAACTCCCAAAGATGCTACTATTGGCGCTAAAGCTATAGTAGTTTTATCTCCAACCCCTCCAGTACTATGCTTGTCAACTTTTATCCCGTCTATTTTAGAAAGGTCAATAACTTCACCTGAATTCATCATAGCATTTGTTAAATAAGTAGTTTCTTTAATATTCATTTTGTTTAAAAATACTGCCATTAAAAATGCCGATGCTTGATAGTCTGGTATATTACCTTTTGAATACCCATCAATAAAAAAATCTATCTCTTCTTTAGACAATTCCTTATTATCTCTTTTTTTCCTTATAATATCGTAAACTCTCATACTAACCCCTTTTTTATTAAAGTTCTTTAACAACTAATTTTACTAAACTTAAAAACTCATTTCTTACCTTAGTAGTAGTTTCTATAACTTCCTCGTGATTTAGTGGCTGGTCTAAAATACCTGCCGCCATATTAGTTATACAAGAAATACCAATAACATCCATACTAGAATGAGATGCTACTATAACTTCTGGAGCAGTTGACATTCCAACAGCATCAGCGCCTAAAGTTTGTGCCATTTTTACTTCTGAAGGAGTTTCATAAGTTGGTCCACTAAAATATGCATATACCCCTTCTTTCATTTTTATATCTAATTTATTTGCACATTCTCTAACTAAATCAATATATTTTGGAGTATATGCTTTTGACATATCTGGAAATCTTGGTCCTAATCTATTATCGTTAGCTCCTATTAAAGGATTACTTCCACTTAGGTTTATGTGATCTTTTATAATCATTAAGTCTCCAGGAGTAAATTCTTTATTACATCCACCAGCAGCATTAGTTACAATTATAGTTTCAACTCCTAGTGCTTTCATAACTCTTACTGGGAAAGTTATCTCTCTTTGAGAATACCCTTCATAATAATGAAATCTACCTTGCATAGCTACAACTTCTTTACCTTGTAAAGTACCAAGTACTAAGCACCCTTCATGCCCTTCAACAGTCGAAACCGGAAAATTTGGTATATCTGTATATTTTATTTTAATAGAATTTTCTATTTCATCAGCTAATACTCCCAGCCCAGAACCTAATATAAGTCCTATTTTAGGTTGATTGTTGTATTTAGTTTGTATAAATTTTTTAGTTTCTTGTATCTTTTCAAACATATGCTTATCTCCTTTATTTTAAAATGTCATTTTTAAAACTTTGTCCGTTTTTAGGAAGTTTTACATTTAAAATATCTGAAACTGTTGCTCCAATATCAGAAAAACTCTTTCTAGTTCCTAAGTTTACATTAGACTTAATATTTTTACCATAAACTAAAACTGGTATATATTCTCTAGTATGGTCAGTTCCTTTATATGAAGGGTCATTTCCATGGTCAGCATTTATTATTAAAACATCATCTTCCTTCATAGAGTTAATTATTTCAGGAATTCTTTTATCAAACTCCTCTAAAGCTTCTTTATATCCTTTAATATCTCTTCTATGACCAAAACTTGAGTCAAAGTCAACTAAGTTAGTAAATATAAGACCTTTATTTTCTTTATTTATATAGTTTATTGTTTTGTCAACACCATCCATATTATCTTTAGTGTGAACTGCTTCTGTTATACCTTGTCCATTAAATATATCGTCTATCTTTCCAACTGCTATAACATCAAGTCCACTTTCTTTTATATTATCAAGTACAGTATCCTCAAAAGGACTTAATGAATAGTCTCGTCTATTTGAAGTTCTTTTAAATTTACCCGTACCTTCTCCTATATAAGGTCTTGCTATAACTCTTGCAACAGCATTATCACCCATCATTATTTCTCTTGCTATTTCACACATTTTATAAAGTTCATCAAGAGGAATTATTTCTTCGTGAGCTGCAATTTGAAATACACTATCTGCTGATGTATAAACTATAACATCACCAGTTTTCATTTGATGCTCTCCGTATTCATCTAAAATAGCAGTTCCTGAAGCTGGCTTATTACCAACAACCTTTCTTTTAGTCCTTCTTTCAAATTCATCTATTATATCTTTAGGAAATCCATTTTCAAAAGTTTTAAATGGAGTTTCAACTAAAACTCCAGTCATTTCCCAATGTCCTGTAGTCGTATCTTTTCCTTTTGAAATTTCACTACATCTACCATAAGAACCAATGGGTAAATTTTCCTTTTCTAAGAAGTCTACTCCATCAATGTTTCCTATACCTAATTTTAATAGATTTGGTATTTTTATATCTTTGTAGCTTTTAACTATATTACCTAGTGTGTTGACTCCTATATCTCCAAAATCTTTGGAATCAGGTAATGCTCCTATTCCCACACTATCAATTATCAACCAAATTACTCTCATTGTTTTCTCCTTTATAAAAGCTTCTTGGATGCTTTTCTTTAATTTCTTTTCTTATATTATTAGTTAAATAATCTAGAGAATACTGTAAACTTGATAAATTTGTATTTCCAAGTATTTTACTTACAACCCCAATATTTGCACCTCGATTTAAAAGATGAATTGCAAAAGAGTTTCTTAAAATACTTGGATTTATATTCTTATCAATATTTAAGTTTTTAGCATAACTTTTTATTAATTTCCAAAGACCTTGCCTTGAAAATCTAACTCCAAACGAATTAACAAACAAAGAAGTCTCATTATCATACACTAAAATACTTCTTGAATTATCAATATATTTTTTTAGATAAAATTTAGTTATTCTATTAAGAGGAATAACTCTTTTTTTATTTTTTCCACAATATATAAAATCCATATCAAAATTAACATCATCAATATTTAAATCAATAAGTTCACTTACCTTAATTCCCGTTCCATATAATACTTCAAATATAGCTTTATCCCGTAATAATTTTGGTGTATCTAGGCTAGGAAAATTAAGCAAAGAATTAATTTCTTCTTCAGTTAATATTTCAGTAGTTTTTTTATTTAGTATAGGTTTTTTTATTTGTTTAGAAGGATTTTTAAATAGCACACCACTAGAAAAAAGATATTCATGAAAAGACCTTATAGAAGATATCACTCTTGATATAGTAGATAACGATTTATTAGAATCATTTAACTTTATTGAATATTCTATAATATCTTGTTCAGAAACATTTTTTAATTCTAAATTACTACTTTTTAAATATGATAAATATTTTTTTAAATCATTTTCGTACGATTTTATTGTATTTACAGAGAGTCTTTTATTTTTTTTTATATAATCTAAATAGTTATGTAAATAGTCCATCTAAAACTCCTTTTTCTAATTAAATAACTTAATAAATAATATAAACAAAATATTTACAAGTCCTTGAATAAAACAAATAGAAAAAGATATTAATAAAGCATTAATAATGTATCTTTTTGATAAAAAACTTATATTGTCTTTTCTTTTGCTTTTTATTTGTAAAAAAACTTCTTTTATATGATTAATTGAAAATATCAAAAGTATTATAATCCCTGGAATAATTATTATATTCTTAAAAATAGTTATAAAAAATAATTTAAATGATTTAAGCTTTAATGATATAATTATAGTATTTATAGTGTATCCAATAGATATTCCCTTTACCATAAATAAAATTATACTAAAGGGAAAAGTTAAAAACAGAAAACTAAAAATACTAATTCCTATCATAAAAATTAAATCTGATTTAAAATTTGGCAAAATATTTTCAAAAACCAATATATCATTATTATAATGATTAATCATTTGATTTAAATTATCAAGTGCTTTTATATTATAGCTTGACCAAATTTTATTTAAAAATGTTCCAATTAGTAATGATAATATAAAAAATAATCCTAAAAATATAATCTCGTTATTTATTTTTCTTAAGTTTCTCTTATTATATTTTAATCTCAAGTTAATTCCCCCTTTTATCATTATAAAAATAATATGTATAAAATGAGGAAATTATTCTGAAACTATAATAAGTTTTTTGTAAATAAAATACCTAAACTAGTTTTTGCATCTTCAATATCATTACTTAATACCATATCTATAACATCATCAAATTTTATTAAATGTGTTTCTATATACTTCATACTATCATATTCTTTATCAGACTTTTCTAAGTCTGTTGCTAAAAATAGATATATTTTTTGATTTGAAAACCCTGGTGAAGTATAAAACTTATTTATTAGTTTTATATTATTTGCTATATAACCCGTTTCTTCTTCAAGTTCTCTTAGAGCAGTTTCTTTTGGTGTTTCTCCTTGTTCAATTTTTCCAGCAGGTATTTCCCACAAGAACTTTTCAACACTTTTTCTAAACTGCTTTATAAGTATAACTTCATTATTTTCATTTATTGCAACTATTCCAACAGCACCTTTGTGCTCTATAATTTCTCTTTTTTGATAACCTTTGTTTTTCGTCTCAACAGTATCAACTCTTAAACTTATATTTTTACCAGTATAAATGTAATCACTACTTATAGTTTGTTCTTCAAACATTAAAAGCCTCCCTAATATAGTAAGCACTTGCACTTGATGAATCAAAAAACTCACTATCTTCATCATAACTTCTTCCCATAGTTCTTACCTTTAAATTGAAATACTCTAGATCTTTTTTAGTTTCTATATTATCTATAAAAAATATATCATGTTTAGTATCTATAGTATGAATTTTTAGTTGATTATTTATAAGGTCTAATTTTTCTTTTTTGTAGTTAGGAATAATGATATTTACTCTTGTATTAACTATTTCTTCTAATACAGTCATACTATGATGAGATATACCAATATGTCTTCCTCTTTTGTCAGCAAAGCTTATTCTTGGTATGAAAATAGGATTTCCTCCAAGTTTTTTTATACAATCAAGTATAGCACCTTGTTCAATTCCTGTAAATCCATATTTAGTTCCAGTTCCAGTTATACCGGGTCCCATACTAACAAAAATAACATCGGCTTTTATAATTTCTTTTGCAGTAATTAATGCTGTGTAAATATTTACACACTCAT
Source organism: uncultured Peptostreptococcaceae bacterium (assembly GCA_944383455.1). Classification (GTDB taxonomy): domain Bacteria; phylum Bacillota; class Clostridia; order Peptostreptococcales; family Peptostreptococcaceae; genus JAGHEK01. The sequence continues at coordinate 11,007 of CALWPP010000015.1, read as the reverse complement.
AGTCTCCTCCAAAAGCATTTCCAATAGTTATAGTAGAGTCTAAAATATTTTTTTCTTTTAATGTAGACACTATTTTACTAAGATTTATACATAAAGATGCTCCATCAGTCATTACATAAACTATTTTTTTGTCTTTATTGTATCTTTTAAATGATGCAACAAAAGGTGTTAGCATACTGTGAAGCTCCCCAACAACTACAGGTATGTTGTCAAGACTTTTGAAACTATTTATCTTATCGTGATAAACACTCCCTTGTTCTTCTACTGAGTCAACTTTTATTTGAAGTGGTGTATATCTTAGTTTCATAATATGACCACCTTCTGTAAAATTTGACTCTAAATTATTAAAATTAGCTATCACAAAATGATATCCACCTGTACCAAGGCTTAATTCAACTGCCGTGGTATTTAATAAGACCTTATCTCCTACATTTAATTTTCCAGTTATTTTTTTATAATTGTATGCTTTTTCTATGCTATCATTTATAACAACTTTTATTTCATCAATTTCATTATTAGTATCTATTATAGATTCTACTACGCCTACTTTTTTACTTATCATAAAACTACCTTCCTAGTTTATCTATATAATTTAATAGTTTATTATTTTCTATTATCTTAGTTAAAGAATACTTTTCAGTTAGTATATGTATAAAAACTAAAAATAAAAGCCAACATATCCTGATACTAAAAGGGAATGATAGTACAAATATTACTCCAATTGAAATACCAAGAACATTAGAACCAGTATCTCCCATCATAGCTTTAGCTTTTAAGTCATAATTGAAGTAAGCTAGTACATTAGGAAGTATAAGCATTATTAAATACCTTATTTGATGGTCTATTACATTAAATAAAATAACAAAAATTATAATAAGGTATACCTTTATTGCTCTTCCCGGTCTTAAATCAAAAAGGTTCATAAGATTAGTTGAAAGAGCTATTATAAGAGTATTTATAATTATATCAAATACATTTTTTGAAATACAAACAGACACTAAAACTCCAACAAATCCTCCAAATACTGCTTTAAATCCACCAGTAGTTAAATTACCCTTAAATAAACTCTTAAAATGACCTTTAAGTCCACTAACATCTCTATTTCCTATAATATCATCAAGTGAACCTGCTAAAAACATACTTATTATAGAAAATAAAAATAAAAATAAGTAAAGAGGATTTTCATAATCGAAATACAAAATAGTAATACTATTTATAATAAGCATTGGCAAAAATACTATACCCATTCCAACAGGTATATTTTCGCCTCTATAATTTGGTCTTATTAAGTTACTCTTTATAAGAAGATTCTTAAAAAGAGGAATAGCAAGTGTTGTTCCTATAAATCCTAAAAAAAATATAAATAGTAGTAAAATCATAAAATTACCTCCACTCTATCTTTTTCTGTTTTACTACTTTTTTTATATGATAATATTGTTTACCTCTATGTATAAAACCTTTTAAATTTCTACCAGTTTCATTATGTGTCATATTAACTAATACTTCAATTATTTTGTAGTTGTTTTTTAAAATATCTATTGTCATTCCAACTTCTACACCATAACCAAATGGAATTTCATCAAATATTTTTAAAACTTCCTTTTTAAATACTCTTTGTCCTGATAATGTTGATGTAAGTTCTACTCCTGTCATTTCTAATACTGATTCTTTGGCAAGGTTTTTTACAAATCCTAGACCTCCCTTTTTCTTAGGAGGAGGAAACTTTGCTATACTAACATCAGCCTCATTATTTATTATAGGTTTTACTAATTTTAAAACTTCAGATGATGTATTTCCAAGGTCTGCATCTAAAAAACCAACTATATTAGCCTCTTTACTAATATTTTTTAGTCCAAAATTTAGTGCATATCCTTTACCACTATTTTTATCTAGTTTAAAACATTTTATTTTATCAGAATTAATACTTTTTGCTAAATCATAAGTTTTATCACTAGAACCATCATCAACCACTATAATTTCGTCAATCTCATCTAAGTTAGATATTCCATTTAAAGTATCTAATATTCTTTCTCCTTCATTGTATGCAGGTATAATAATACTTACATAATTTTTCATTTAAAAAACTCCTTTATTGCTTTTTATAGGGTATAAGAGAGTCGCTATCCTCACCAACTCCAAACTTACCTAAAATATTACTATCCTCAAGAAGCATAACTAAAGATAATTTGCCTATTGATGTTTCTATATTATCAACTGAACTTACTTTACTATCTAAGTAAAGCTTCGAGTAAGAAAATTTAGAGTCACTTCTTTCAACTCCCACTATATGCTTATTTTCATTTTTTAGTATTTCAATTAATTGTTTATCAACAGTATTAAAAAGCTTCTCTGAAAGCTCTCCATTATTTCCTCCTGCTAAAACTACTGATGAATAATTTTTATAACTATCACTTATATAATTTATTTTTATAATTTCTATTTCTTGTAATATATTTAATTTATCATATGCTAAGTCTTCTTTAAGACAAGTAACTATGTAATTTAATACTTCTTTTGAGTTTTTAAACTCTATTTGTAGTACTTCTGATAACTCCTTTACTTTTTCTGAATTAAATATATTATTCATTAATGTTATATCGAATGATACTTCTGCCCCTGCATTAGTTAAAACATCTTTTAATTCTTCATTATAGTTATTTTCTTGATTAGTAGAAAGTATCCCTATATTTTTATCTATAAGTTTATCTTTTATTATACTATCTACATTTTTATTTATAAAGTTTATGCTATTATCATAGTTTTCTTGCAAGAATTTTAAATCTTTTTCTAATGTATGATTAGTTTCTTTTAATTCTTCAAACCTAACATTTAAATCTCCAATCATTGCTTCTTGTTGTTTTGTTATTTCCTCATCATAGTTTAAATTAAAACCAACAAGCATTCCAATTCCAAGAGATATAAAAATGGCACCAATACTAACTATGTAGTATTTCATATTTATATGCATAAAAACCTCCTAAATCTGTAAAAGTAGCTTCAATTTTAATTCAAGTAAATCTATAATTTGCCTAAAACCTGGTGTAAATGATGCAATTATTAATATAGGAAAAAGTGCTGTTATTATAAGGGCCCATACATATTTTAGTTTTAACTTACTTTGATACAATAAATTAACTCCTTTTGCATCTATAAGCTTTGAGCCAATTTTAAGCCTAACTAAAAACGTGCTAGACATACCCTTTCTTCCTTTTTCTAAAAAGTCTATCATATTAGAATGAGTTCCAACAGCAACTATAAGCTCTGCCTTATATTCATAAGCCATAAGCATTGCTATATCTTCACTAGTTCCTGGCGCTGGGAAAACTATTGCATCAAGACCTAAATCAGTAATCCTTTTAAGACCTGGTGCTCTACCATCAGAGTATGCATGAACCACTATTTCACTAGCCTTTTTAAGTGCTTCATCACTAACACTATCCATATCACCAACTATAACATCTGGGGTATAACCAAATTCTATAATAGCATCAGCCCCACCATCAACACCAACTAAAATAGGTTTCATCTCATCAATGTAAGAAGTTATAGCACTTAAGTCTTCTTTGTAGTCTTGTCCCCTTACAACTATTAAAACGTGTTTATCTGAGTAATCAGTTTTTACTTTTGGTATTTCAACATCACCTAAAATAAAGCCTTTTTCTTTTTTTGCATAGTCAATAGTATTATCAATAAATCTATCGAGTTCTACCGATAAATTCTCATAGGCTTTTTTTATTTTATAATCAACAATACTCTCATCTAATACTTCACCCTCACCTATTAATTTTGAGTCTTTATAAATTTTTCCGTCAATTACTTCAATAACTTCCCCTTCAGTTAATGAGTCAAAAACTTCTTTACCAACATTATCAACAATAAGTATGTTTTTTTTAGTTAATATTCCAGGACCCTTGTTTGGATATCTACCACTTATAGACTCTGAGGCATTTATTACTAGTTTAATCTTTCCTTCAACTAAAGAGTTTGCCGCTACTTCATCAATATCAGTATGATTAATAACTGCGATTTCTCCACCTGTAAGTCTTTTTGCTAATCTTTTTGTTTTTTTATCAATTTTTATAGGTGCTTGGATATTCATCATTCACCCTCCGTTTCTTTAAACCTTCTAGATTATAACATTTATTAAGAACAAAATAAATATTTATATAGATTTGTGATAAATTATTCCTTATCAGCCAGTAACTCGATTAAAGTGTTTTTGTTATTTAAACTATTATTTTGTATAACCATTTTCAACAAATACTCCAAATTTTTACCTATATCCTTTCCATTATAACCTAAATTTATCAAATCAGTACCATTTATTTTTAAATCACATATTTTATAGCATTCTTTATTTTCTTTTATTTCCTCTAAAACTTCAATATATTCAATATATTTGTTTGATTTTTGTAAAAAGTTATTTGTATAGTAATATTTTTTCAAAATATTAAAAGACTTTAAAGTTAAATCATAGTCTTTGTACTTTAAAATGTTTTTTATACTTAATCTATCTAAATCTTTGTTATAAAGTATAATAATTTCAAATATTTCATATATGTTTTTCTTTGTTTTATTTGAAAATTTAAGTGTATTAGTTAAACTTAACTTACTCTTTAATAAATCTTTTCTTAAATCATAATCTTCATATTTTATTTTGTTAAAAAATTCTAAGTTATAATGATTAAACAGTATATATTCAAAGACTACTATCTTTTCTTCGAGAGTTTTAAACTCTTTTATTATTTGTAAATTATCTTCTATATTTTTATAAAATTTAAAATTAATATCATAATTTATTCCCATAAAATAAAATAGACAAGTTTTAAAAAATAGAATAATTTTTCTTGGATTTTCACTTTGTATTATTTTTATAAATTCATCTGTTATTCTTTCTATACTAATATTTTTTATTAGGTTTGAATTTCTATAAATACTTTTTAATGTATTTTCCTCTATTAAAAAGTTTAACTTTGCACTAAACCTTATTGCCCTAATCATTCTAAGAGCATCTTCTTTAAATCTATCATCAGGATTTTTAACAGTTCTTATAAGTTTTCTTTTTAAATCATCTTTTCCATTAAATAAATCTAAAATACCGCACTTTTTGTTGTAAGCCATAGCATTTATAGTAAAATCACGTCTTTTTAAGTCTTTATGTATATCATTTGAAAATATAACTTCTGTTGGCTTTCTATTATTTTTGTAAGTACTTTCAACTCTATAAGTTGTTATTTCGTATATAATTTCATTAATTACCACACCAATAGTCCCAAACTCAACCCCATTTGATATTAGTTTATAGTTTTTAAAAATATTTATAATATCATTTGGCTTTGCATTAGTTGCTATATCAAAATCATTTGGAAAATTCCCAAGTAAACTATCTCTAACACATCCCCCAACTAAAAATGCTTCAAAACCATTTTTATTTATTATTTCTATTAAAACGTCAACATCTTGTGGTAAATTCATAAGACTTCCTTTCTAAAACTTAAATAAGTTTAATAATATAACTCATTTTCAAATTAAATAAAAATAAAAGTTTTTATAAATAATAATTTCAAAAATTAAAAATATATATTTAATATTTTCATTATTTTTAATGTGTAATCTAGTACAACGCGTAATAAAATATCTAAAAACTAAAACCTTATCAGTAAAGATATTAGTTTTAACGATAACTATATAAAAAATTTTATTAAATTTCATATGAATATATATCTTAGCACAAGACAAAATAGTCTATATAAATAATTTTAGGAGGTTTATATGGATTTTCCAAATAGTTTTCCAAAACAGACTCAAAGTAATCACCCTGGGTATGAATACGAAATGAAACCTAGCCCAATTTATGATAATCCAAAATACAATTATAAAAATGATAGATTAAAAAATAAAGTCGCAATAGTAACTGGTGGAGATAGTGGTATTGGTCGTGCAGTTTGTGTTTCACTTGCAAGTAGTGGATGTGATATTTGTGTAGTTTATCTTAATGAAGATACCGATGCTAAAGTCACAAAAGAACAAATAGAATATTACGGTAGAAGATGCCTATTAATAAAAGGAGATATATCTTGTTCTAAATTTTGTCAAGAAGTAGTGGATAAAACTATAGGGAATTTTGGAAAAATAAACATATTAATAAATAACTCGGCAGTACAGTACGAAAATAAAAATATTTTAGATATTGAAGACGATATGTTTGATAAAACATTTAAAACTAATGTATATGGTACTTTTTATTTGACAAAAGAGGTTATTCCTCACCTTCAAAAAGGTGATAGTATAATAAATACTACATCAGTTGTTGCATTTAAGGGAAATGAAACTTTAATCGATTACTCTATGACAAAAGGAGCTTTAACAAGTTTTACAAGGTCATTATCTCTTAATTTAGCAAAAAAAGGCATAAGAGTTAATGCAGTTGCACCTGGTCCTATATGGACTCCTTTTATAGTTTCTTCATTTGATGAAAACCACGTTTCAACTTTTGGTCAAGATACACCTCTAAAAAGAGCTGGTCAACCAGTTGAATGTGGAGAAGCTTATGTATTTTTAGCAAGTGAAGCATCATCATATATAACTGGTCAGACAATTCATATAAACGGTGGCGAAATAGTTAATGGATAAAAAATTAGAGTGTAGATATCTACACTCTAAAATTAATTATTGCTTTCTAACATTAATTTTGCTTGTATCATTATAGAACATTCTGTACGTTTTTTTTGCATCTCACAACCAAGTTCATAAGGTTTCATAACATCACCATTAAAATTAGTTGCATTAGCATGACAACCACCAGAACAATAAAATTTATTCCAACATTTTTTACAATCTTCTTTACTATAAACGTGAGCATCTCTAAAGCTTTGAGTTAAGTCAACTGGGAACACTATTTCTTTATCATTTATATTAGCAAGTTTATACTTTTCATTTCCAACAAATTGATGGCAAGGATAAATATCTCCTTCTGGAGTTATTGCTAAATATTCATTTCCTGCACCACAACCAGTTATTCTTTTTATTACACAAGGACCTTGATTTAAATCAACTATAAAATGGAAAAACTTAAAATCCTTACCCTTTGATAACATATCTGCATATTCAATAGCTAACTTTTCATATTCTTCAAATACTTTTGGTAAATCCTCTTTTCTTAACGCATAAGGATTATCATCAGTATCTACAACAGGTTCAACTGAAGTAAGTGCAAACCCCTCATTTGCAAAGTGCATCACATCTTTTGAAAAGTCTAAATTTTCTCTAGTAAAAGTACCTCTTATATAGTAGTATTTATTTTTATCTCTTTTTTCAACTAATTTTTTGAATTTAGGTAAAATAACATCATAACTACCTTTATCGTTTAATGTAGGTCTCATATTATCGTTTACTTCTTTTCTACCATCTAAACTTAAAACAACATTATGCATATTTTCATTTATATAATCGATTTTTTCATCATCAAGTAAAACTCCATTAGTAGTTATAGTAAATCTTATATTTTTATTATATTTTTTTTCTGCACTTCTTCCATACTCAACTAACTGTTTTACAACATCAAAGTTCATTAATGGTTCTCCACCAAAAAAGTCTATTTCTAAGTTTCTTCTATTACCAGAATTTTTAAGTAGGTAATCAATAGCTTTTTTACCAACTTCAAAACTCATCATTTGTTTTTGACCACCAAAATCGCCTTGTGCAGCAAAACAATATTTACACTTTAAATTACAATCATGTGCTACATGAAGACAAAGAGCTTTTACAACTTTTTTTCTATCAACAAAACTAGGATGAGTTTCATAAGTATCTTCAGTAAATAATAGTCCTTCTTCTTCTAGTGATTTTATTTCATTATAAGCCTCTAATATTTGTTCTTTTGAATATTTATTATCTAAAATTTTTATTATATCATCTTTTGAATTTTTATTATATAAATCAACTAAATCATAAGCAACTTCATCAACTACATGAACTGCTCCTCCATTAACATCAAGAACTATATTATATCCATTCATAGAAAATTTGTGTATCATAAATTTCCCCTCCTTTAACTAAGGATATTATATCATAAAGTTATTTATTTACAAATTATATGATATTTGTTATTTTATTTGTTATATAATTATACATCATATAATTCTATTATAAAATAAATTGAATTTTTCAATAAATTTGTTTTTTTTAAATTGAATTTTCAATATTTGTCAATTTTCATATCAATAAACACCTAAGTAACGTTTTAACTATAAAACTACTACAAATATACCTATTTAGACTTATAACTTATATTCAGCTACATAGTTCATTTTCACTTTCTCGATAGTACAAAAATTTATATTAGAATATATTTTATTTACATTTATAGTTTATTTTTTGACAAATTACTATATTTTTTTACATTATTTTACTCAATATTAATCAATTTTTTTCAATATTATCCTTATGCAATTTAATTATTTATATGGTATCCTATATTATTAGAAATACTTTTAAATATTTTTATTTATTTTTACACAAAATAGAAACTAGAAGCAATAGTCAAACTTTATTAGCTACTAGAAAAGAAAGGAGCAATTATAATGTCAGAAAATAACCAAAAAAGCAACAAAATATTTTTCGGTTGGTTCGTAGTTTTTGCTTGTCTTTTAATACAAGCAATACCATTTGGTGTTGTACAAAATGCACACCCACAGTTTATAAAATTCGTTACGGAGGCTGAAGGTTATTCATTAACTCAATTCTCTATGCTATTTACAATAGGTACAATAGTATCAGCTATTGCATCTCCTTTTATAGGTAACATACTTTCAAAGCCTACTACAAACATTAAATTAATGTTTACTATAGGTTGTGTACTAGCAGGAGGAGGGTTTATACTTAATTCTTTTGCAAATGGAATTTGGGCATACTATGGAGTGTCTGCACTTAATCAGGTAGGTCTTGCTATAATATCTTCAATAGGTGTTCCAATGCTTATAAGTACTTGGTTTACAGAAAATAAAGGTTTTGCATTAGGACTTGCGTTCTGTGGTGGAGGTATAGGTAATATTTTTCTTCAACAATTAGGTGCAAAACTTCTTAATGACCCTAACATAGGATATAAAAAAGCTTATATAGTATTTGGTGTTTTATCTTTAGTAGTTGGTCTTGTTGCAACATTATTATTTATAAGACGTCCTAAATCTCCTGAAGAATTAGCTTTAAACGTACCAAAAAAGAAAAAAGAAGAAGAAAAAAATCCAAAAGTTACTTCAGCTGTTGAGTATACTTTCAATGAAGTTAAAAACATGAAGTTTTTCTGGGTTTTAGCATTATCTTTCTTATTTGTTGGGCTATACGTTTCAGGAATGTCAGTTCAATTCTCTGGGTATTTTTATAGCATAGGTCTTGATCCTAAATTAGTTGCTAATATTGGTTCTACTTTCGCATTTGTATCAATATTTGGTAATTTATTTGGTGGAGTTTTCTTTGACAAATTAGGAATAAGAAACTCCTTAATATTAGCTGGTATTATAGTTATAATTACAGGATTATCGTTAATATTTACTCCTCAAGTTAATGCTTTAGGATTTGTATTTGCAGTTGGACTTGGAATTTCTATGTTTGCATACATAATAGGTCCTTCTTATATAACTGGTGCATTATTTGGTAATAAAGAATTCGGTACAATACTAGGAGTAATTCAAGTGTTTTTTGCATTTGGATTTGCTATAGGTTCTTCATTATTTGGAGTTATAGTTGATGCTAGTGGTGGTAATTATATACCAGCTTGGATATCTGTAACAATATTTGCAGCTATTGCATATACAGGATTATTAATATCAACTGGAAAAATAATGGCAGATAACAAAAATAAAACTGCATAATAAAATAAAAAAAGATTACTTTCAATTGAAAGTAATCTTTTTTTATTTAAGTTAAAACTCTTACCTTTTTTATTCTATTTTTGTCTATACTCTCTATATGAAACTTTATATTATTAACTTCAATAACTTCATTCTCTTCTGGGAATCTATTTAAATGACCTATTATATATCCACCTATAGAATCAAATTCTTCTGATTCTAGTTTGACTCCTATTAAATCATTTACATCAGTTATTTTTGCACTTCCATCAATTATGTACTCATCTTCTTTTATAACTTGAATTTCTTCATCTTCTTCATCATACTCATCTTCAATGTCACCAACAATTACTTCAACTAAATCTTCAATAGTTACAAGACCTGCTGTTCCACCATACTCATCAAGAACTATTGCCATTTGACTTTTCTCTTTTTTCATTTCTTCTAGTAATTGCGCTATTCTTTTAAATTCATAAGTTACAAAAGCTTCTCTTAAATATTTTCTAACATCAAATGATTTTATATCCTCATCACTCAAAAATATTATATCTTTTATATTTAATATACCTATTATATCATCAACAGACTCTTCATAAACTGGCATCCTACTAAATTGCTCGTTTTTAAAAATCTTTATTATATCTTCGTAACTATCATTTACATCTATAGAAACCATATCAAGTCTTTGAACCATAGCTTCTTTTGCCTGCATGTCACCAAACTGGAATACATTATTTATTATTTCTCTTTCTTCCATTTCAAGTACACCTTCTTCGTGACTTACATTAACCATAGTTTTTAATTCTTCTTCTGTTATGTACGGTTGAGCTCCTTTGTTTTCAACTCCTAACACTTTAAATATTACCCAAGTTATGCCATTAAAAATCCAAACTATTGGCTTTAGAATAACTATTATAAGTTGTATAGGCTTTGAAACTGCTATTGCAACTTTTTCTGATTTATTTGCTGCAATAGTTTTTGGTGTTATTTCTCCAAATATCAAAACTAGAACTGTCATAACTGCAGTTGCAACAGGAACACCACTAGCTCCTAAAATATCCATAAATAAAGACGTTGATATCGATGTTGCTGCAATATTTACAACATTATTTCCTATTAGTATAGATCGGAAGAGCACACGTCTGAACTCCAGTCACCC
>CALWPP010000014.1 GCA_944383455.1 uncultured Peptostreptococcaceae bacterium | reverse complement strand
CCTGAGCCAGGATCAAACTCTCATTTATTATCTCTCGCTCATTCTATCCATTTTTCTATGAATTTCTGGCTTGGTTTCTTTCTTACCTACTGTTTAATTTTCAAAGTTCTTTTGTCTTTCGACTTTATTTATATTAACATAAGTTTTATTTTATGTCAAGAATTTTTTCTTGTCCTTTTTTGAGTTTTTGTATCTCTCAAGGACAAGTATTAATATACTATACTTAATTAAATAAGTCAACACTTTTTTATAAATTTTTTTCATATTCTTTTTTTAGCTTCTCAACAACCTTTTTTTCAAGTCTTGAAACTGTCATTTGTGATATATTAAGTTCTTTTGCAATAATAGCTTGAGTTTTATTTAAAAAAAATCTATCTTTAAATATTTTATTTTCTAATTGATTTAAGTTTTTACTAAATTTTTTTAAAAAGTCACTTTGTTCTATGCTGTGAAAACTCTCTTCTTCTTTTCCTATTTTATCTATAAGAGATATATCTTTATCTTCTGAGTCTTCGTTATTTGTTGAGTCTAGAGATATTGGTTGATATCCATAAGATGCTTCCATAGCCTCTAGTACTTCTTCTTCTTTACATCCTAAGTAGCTAGCAATATCTTTTACTTTTGGATTTGATTTATTTTCTTGCTGTAATATGAGTTTAGCATCATTAACTTTTTTACTTAATTCTTGAACTCTTCTTGGAACTCTCAATGTCCAAACTTTATCTCTAAAATACTTTTTTATCTCACCTACTATTGTTGGAGTTGCAAAACTTGAAAATTCATAACCCTTTTCCATATCATACCTTTGTATTGCATATATTAGGGCAAGTGATGCTACTTGATATATATCTTCATAATCAACACCTTTATTGATATACTTTTTTGCTAACAAGTTAACTAAATATAAATGTCTTTCAATAAGAATATTTCTAATCTCTTTATTCTCTCTATTTTTAGAGTATATTCTAAATAGTTCTTTATTATCTATATTTAGGTAATCTATATCATTTGTTATGTTTTTCATTAGATATCAACTCCTAAATATTTAGTCATTTTTATTGTGGTTCCTTGGTTATCTTTTGAATAAACTTTCACTTCATCCATAAGAGATTCAATTATAAAAATTCCCATACCATTTTCTTTTGGATTATTTAAGTCATGTTTATCTATTAATTCACAATTATATCCTATTCCATTATCTTTTACTTTTATATTTAATTTATCTTCAAATATTTCAAACAAAATAAAAACTTTATTATCTTTACTATGTTTTATAGCATTAGTTAAAGCTTCTGATATCGAAACTTTTATATCATCTATTTCTTCAATAGAAAAACCTATCTTGTTAGCTATTCCAGAAACCATTAATCTAACCAAACTTACATACTCAGGATTAGAACTTATTTCCATACTTATAGTTTCATAATTCAATATTATCCCTCCATATTAAATATTTTATTCAAACCAGTTATATGGAGTATTTTTTCCACATTTTTTTTAGGTTTTACTATATAAATTTCATTGTCGTCTAATTTTAATTTTTTAAGTATTCCAATTATAACTCCAAGTCCTGTTGAATCTATATAATCTAAATATTCAAAATTTAATTTAATATTTAGATGTTTTTCTGAGTAAATATTATTTAGATGTTCTTTTAATTTTTCTGAGTTAGAAACATCTAGTTCGCCTTTTAACTCCACTTCCCAACAATCTTTATTTATTTTTGAGATTATATCTAACATAAATTCTCCTCTCTTACTTTCTAATAAATTTAAAGACTTTAAATAAATCCGTAAATTTGTTTAAAACACTAAATATACTATCTATTTCTTTAGTTATATTTGATGTATTTTCTATAATTTCATTTATATATCTTTCGTTATATGTGATAATTCTTTGGAAATTTTCAACAACTTTGTTTAAACTATTTAATAATTTTGAGAAATATATTGCAACAATTAAACTAGATAAACCTATCAAAAAAGCTCCTATTTGCCATCCTAAAGTATTCATTTTTTATATTTCTCCATCTTTATCAAAAGTTTTACTTATAATTATTTCATCTTCAGAAATTTTTATTTCTGAATCTAGATAATCATTATCCATTAAATCACTTATTTTTTCCTTTATACTAATTATTGTATCGTCTAAAGCCTCTTTTGGATTTTCTTTTATGTCATCTACTTTTTCTTTTATATCACTTCTTAGTTCTTTTCCCTTTTTAGGAGCAAACAAAAGTCCTAATATAAAACCAAAAATAGCTCCTATAAATAAATATCTTCCTCTTTTTTTACTCAAATAGATCTCTCCTTTTTATTTTAATTATACAAAAGAATAGGACAGTATCCTATTCTTCATAAACATTTATTTTAGCCACAGAAACTACACTCTCTTCATTGTCGTTTTTCATAAGCTTAACTCCACTAGTTGCTCTTCCAAATATTGATATTTCATTAACTCTAAGCCTTATTAAAACTCCATCAGAGTTAATCATCATTATTTCATCATCTTCATTTACCATTTCTGCACCAATAATATTTCCTGTCTTTTCTGAAACATTATAAGTTTTTATACCTTTTCCTGCTCTACTTTGTTTTCTATATTCATCAATATTAGTTCTTTTTCCGTAACCTTTTTCACTAACTACTAATAATTTTTCTCCATCATCACAAAGGTTCATAGAAACAACTCTATCTTTTTCTGATAAATTAATTCCCTTAACACCTATTGCAGTTCTTCCTGTATCCCTTATATCTTTTTCATTAAACCTTATTGAAATACCTTCTTTAGTAACTAATAAAATTTCTTTTTCCCCATTAGTTAACTTAACACCTATAAGTTCATCATCTTCTCTAAGACCTATTGCTATAATACCTGATTTATTGATATTCTTAAATTCTTCCATTTTAGTTTTCTTAACTATACCATTTTTAGTTGCTAAAATTAAATATTTATTAGTATAGTTTTCATCAATAGCTAAAAGTGTTGCTATTTTTTCATTCTGCCCAAGTTGTAATAAATTAACAACAGCAGTTCCTTTTGATTGTCTTTTACCTTCAGGTATTTCATAAGTATTTAACTGAAACACTCTTCCCTTATTAGTAAATATAAGTAATTTTGTATGAGTTGTTGTTGTTATTAAGTGTTTTACAAAATCTTCTTCCCTAGTTGTAAGTGCAGATATTCCTCTTCCACCTCTATTTTGGCTTTTGTAAGTATCTGATGGTACTCTTTTTATATATCCAAAATGAGTAAGTGTTATAGTCGTTTCTTCTTCTTCAATAAGGTCACGTACATCTATTTCACCTTCTGAGTGTCTTATCTCTGTTCTTCTTTCATCTTTATAGGAATCTTTTATAGCACTCATTTCTTTTTTTATAACTTCTAAAAGCAACATTTCATTTGATAAAATTTCTTCTAGTTTATTTATCTTAATCATAAGTTCTTTATATTCTTCTTCAATTCTATCTCTTTCAAGACCTGTTAACCTTTGAAGTTTCATATCAAGAATTGCTTGCGATTGATTTTCACTAAGTCCAAAATTATTTGTAAGGCCTATTTTTGCTTCTTGAGAATTTTTAGATGTTCTAATTAAACTTATAACTTTATCAATATTATCAAGTGCAATTTTTAGTCCTTCTAAAATATTAGCTCTTGATTTTGCTTTATTTAAATCAAATTTCGTTCTTCTTGTTATAACATCTTTTTGATGATTTATGTAATGAACTAATATTTGTTTTAGATTTAAAACTTTTGGCTCTTTATTAACAAGTGCAAGCATTATTATACTTATAGTTTCTTCCATTTGAGAGTGCTTATATAAGTTATTTAAAACTATATTAGCATTAGCATCTCTTTTTAGTTCAATAACTATTCTTATACCGTTTCTGTTACTTTCATCCCTTAAGTCAGAGATACCTTCTATTTTCTTATCTTTAACAAGTTCTGCTATTTTTTCTACTAATTTTGCTTTATTGACTTGGTAAGGTATTTCTGTTACAACTATTTGTTGTTTTCCTTTTGGAAGTTCTTCTATGTATGCTCTTGCTCTTACTTTAACTTTACCTCTACCAGTTTTATAGGCATTTAATATATTCTCTTTTCCCATGATTATTGATGCAGTTGGAAAATCAGGTCCTTTTATAAATTTCATAAGGTCTTCTATACTACATTCATTATTGTCTATTAAATAAATTGTTGCATCAATAACCTCTCCTAAATTATGGGGAGGAATACTTGTTGCCATACCAACTGCTATACCATTTGAACCATTAACTAAAAGATTTGGATATCTTGATGGAAGTACTTGAGGTTCTTTTAAGGATTCATCAAAGTTTGGTTCAAAATCAACAGTTTCTTTATCTATATCTCTTAAAAGCTCAAGAGATAATTTACTCATTCTAGCTTCAGTATAACGCATAGCAGCAGGAGAATCTCCATCTATTGAACCAAAATTTCCGTGTCCATCAACTAAAAGTCCTCTAGTTGAAAAATCTTGTGCCATTCTAACCATAGCTAAATAAACTGCACTGTCTCCATGTGGATGATACTTACCCAAAACATCTCCAACTATACGAGCAGATTTTCTATATGGTTTATCAGGAGTTAAATTAAGTTCATTCATAGAATAAAGAATTCTTCTATGAACTGGCTTTAATCCATCACGAACATCTGGAAGTGCACGACCTGCTATAACACTCATTGCATATTCCATGTAAGACTTTTTCATCTCGTCTGCAATCTCAAGTGGTATTATTTTATTATTTTCTTGCATAATATCATCTCCTTTCTAAATATCTAAATTTTTAACGTATTTTGCATTAGTTTCTATAAATTCTTTTCTAGGTCCAACCTTATCTCCCATAAGCATTGAGAAAACTTCATCAGCTAAAGTTGCATCTTCTATCGATACTTGAAGTAAAGTTCTAGTTTCTGGATTCATAGTAGTTTCCCAAAGCTGTTCAGCATTCATCTCTCCTAATCCTTTATATCTTTGAAGCTCAACTCCAGCTCTTCCTATTTCTTCAAGTAGTCTATTAAGTTCTTTATCTGAATAAACATAGTACTCTTTTTTATGCTTTTTAATTTTATAAAGTGGTGGTTGCGCAACATATACATATCCATTTTCTATAAGAGGTCTCATATATCTAAAAAGTAATGTAAGAAGTAATGTTCTTATATGAGCTCCATCAACATCAGCATCAGTCATTATAACGATTTTATGATATCTTGCTTTATCTAAGTCAAAATCATTTCCAATACCACAACCAAAGGCAGTTATCATATTTTTTATCTCATCAGAAGAAAGTATCTTATCAAGTCTTGATTTTTCAACATTTAAAATCTTACCTTTAAGTGGAAGTATAGCTTGTGAATGTCTATCTCTTCCTTGCTTTGCAGAACCTCCAGCAGAATCTCCCTCAACTAAAAATATCTCACTTTTTGATGGATCCTTTTCAGCACAATCTGCTAGTTTTCCAGGAAGTGATGTGCTCTCTAATACACTTTTTCTTCTAGTAAGTTCTCTTGCTCTTTTTGCAGCTTCTCTTGCTCTTTGAGCTTTAAGACCCTTTTCAACTATTATTCTAGCAGTGGTTGGATTTTCTTCTAAAAATGCACCTAACTCTTCAACTGTTACGCTATCAACTATTCCTCTCATTTCTGTATTTCCAAGCTTAGTCTTAGTTTGACCTTCAAATTGAGGCTCAGGTAATTTTACAGAAACCACAGCTGTAAGACCTTCTCTTATATCTTCACCAAGTAAATTTGGCTCATTTTCTTTTATTATTTTATTTCTTTTTGCATAATCATTTATAGTTTTTGTTATTGCACTTTTAAATCCTGATAAGTGTGAACCACCTTCGTGAGTGTTTATATTGTTTGCAAATGAGTATATATTTTCTGTATAACCATCAGTATATTGCATAGCAAGCTCAACAGAAAAATCATTAACTTTTTTATCTATATAAACTATATCATCATGAATTCCTGTTCTTGATTTATTTAAATATTTAACATATTCGATAAGTCCACCCAAGTAATAAAATTCTTTTTTCCTTTGTTTTTCATATCTTTTGTCTTCTAAAACTATCTTTATTCCCTTGTTTAAAAATGCAAGTTCTCTAAGCCTATGCTCTAGAGTCTCATATTTAAATTCCACTTCATCAAAAATAGTCTCATCAGGCATAAAACTTATAGTTGTTCCAGTTATCTTAGATTCCCCAACAATATCTAAGTTAGATGTTGGAACACCTTTTTCATAAGTTTGTCTATATAATTTATTATCTCTCGAAACCTCTGCAACAAGCCAAGTAGAAAGTGCATTAACAACAGAAACCCCTACCCCATGAAGTCCTCCAGATACTTTGTATCCTCCTCCTCCAAACTTTCCTCCTGCATGAAGCACTGTTAAAACTGTTTCTAAAGTTGATTTTTTAGTTTGGGGATGAACTTCAACAGGTATTCCCCTACCATTATCTTTTACAGTTATGCTTCCGTCTTCGTTTATACTTACATATATTTCCGAACAATATCCTTGTAATGCTTCATCAATACTATTATCTACTATTTCGTAAACCAAATGATGTAAACCTCTAGGACCTGTTGAACCAATATACATACCTGGTCTCTTTCTAACAGGCTCAAGCCCCTCTAGAACCTGAATTTGACTTGCACCATATTCTTTATTCATCTAGATACCTCCGTTTTCTATTTTTACTACTTGTCCATCATCTATATTAAATATAGTAACTTCATTATTTTTAAATATGTTCATATGATTTTTCTCAGCCGTTGTTACAAAAATTTGAACTTCTTTTAAATTATTTATTAATAATTTCTGTCTAGTCTCATCAAGCTCACTAAAAACATCATCTAGTATAAGTATTGGATATTCCCCTACCTCATTTTTTATAAGGTTAAGTTCGGATAATTTCATAGAAATAGATGCCATTCTTTGTTGACCTTGAGAACCGTATTTTTTAATGTCAAAATCATTTATATATATTTCTATATCATCTTTGTGTATTCCGTACTTTGTTGATTTTATTTTTAAATCATTTTCTCTACTTAATTTTAGCTTGTTAAGTAATTTATTTTCTATATTTTCTTTTGAGTCATTATCATTTACTAAAATTTGTGGCTTATAATATATTTTTAAATCTTCTTTATTATCAGTTAACTTTTTGTGAACATCGTTACAAACAATATTTAGCTTTTTTATAAAATCCCTTCTAAAAATAATTATATCACTACCGTAACTTGATATACTCTCATCATAAACATCTAATAGTGCATAATCTATATTTTTAGATTTTAGTATATTGTTTCTTTGGTGTAAGGTTTTATTATAATTAACAAGTATATTATAATATTTTGGCATTATCTGACTAATTTCTTTATCTATAAAACTTCTTCTTTGTCTTGGTCCATCTTTTATAAGCATTAAATCCTCCGGAGAAAATATTACTACATTTAGATTCCCTAATAATTCATAAACCTTACTTATGCTAACTTTATTTAATTTTATACCTTTTTTATTTTTATCTATTATAATTTCAATGAAACCATTCCTATAATTATTTTTATATTGTCCTGCTAAATATAGACTTTTTCTGTTAAACTTTATAACTTCCCTATCTTTGTTAGTTCTAAAAGATTTACCAATAGACATCATGTAAATAGATTCAACTATATTTGTCTTTCCTTGACCATTTTTACCTACTATAAGATTAATGTTTTTATTAAATTCAATGTGTAAATCATCATAATTTCTAAAATTTATCAATTTTAAACTTTCTAAATACATAAAAATATTCCACTAAACAATTTTAATTTTTTTGGATTCTATTTCAACTAAATCATCTATTCTAAGCTTTCTACCTCTTCTAAGTTCTACATCTCCATTTACTTTTACTAATCCCTCATTTATTAAAAATTTGGCGTGTCCTCCTGTAGAAGCTACATCTGATAGTTTTAATAGTTGATCTAGCTTTATATATTCTGCATTTAATTTTATTTCTATCAACAAAGGCACCTCCTTTATAACTCTCTTATTTTAAAGATATATTATATCATAAAATTAAAAAAATAAGTAATAAAAAGTTATTCACTTATTATAAACATAAAAAAGAGTACTAATTTTAGTACTCTTTTACTATTAAATCCTTGTGTTGATTAAATTTATATATTGAAAAAACTAGTATTCGTAAATCATAATTTTTAAAACTAAAAAGCTCTATATAGTATTTTAGCATTTTTAATGTGTCAACTAATACAATATATTATTTATATATTTGATGAAATCCTAACAGGAAGCAATAAATAAGTATAATCTATATTATCCACAGGTTTTATAATACAAGGGTTTACATTTGTAGTAAACTCTATTGTTATTTCTTCACTCTGTATATTTTTTATACCTTCAATCAAATATCTTGAGTTAAAAGCGATATCTAATAATTCTCCTTCTAAATTTATATTAACCTCTTCATATATATTTCCTTTATCACTATTTGAAGTTATGAGTAACTTATCTTCTCTTATTGATAATTTTATCAAGTTACTTTTTTGCATTTGAGAAAGGAGAGAAGCTCTTTCTAAGCTATCTAGAATTTCTTTTGTATTTACTGTTACTTTTGTAGTATATTCTTTTGGTAAAAGTTTTTTGTAATCAACAAATTCTCCATCTAAAACTCTTGTTGTTATACTAATATCCATAAATTTAAATAAAGCATACTTATCATCAAACTCTATTACTAAATTATCATCATTACTAGGTAGGAGACTATTTATCTCATTTAAACTCTTACCTGGAATTATACATTTATCATAACCTAGGTCAGTTTTATTAAAACAACTTCTAACAGAGAGTCTATATCCATCTATTGCAACTAAACTAATCTTTTTTTCTTGAATCTCAAGTAATTCTCCAGTTAAAGTTGGCTTTGTTGAGTCTGTTGATATAGCAAAAGATGTTTGTTTAATCATACTTTTTAATTGATTATGAGATATAGAATATTTTTTTGAAGAATTTAACCTAGGAATTATTGGAAAATCATTAGAGCTATCACAGTTTATTTCAAATTTTGAATTTTGATATTTTATACACATAATATTGTTTATAACTTCAATCTCTATAAAAGTATCTGGTAATTTTTTTATTATATCGCCAAATAATCTAGAGTTTACAACTATACTACCTTCTTTTATAACATCAACATCCATACTTGTTTCTATAGATATTTCTAAATTATATCCAGTAATTTTTAAAAAATTTTCTTTAGCTACAATTAAAATTCCTTTCAAAATATCAGTAGTTGTTTTATTTGATGTTGCTTTTTGACAAATACTTATTTTTTGGGATAAAATTTTTTGATTACAAACTATATGCATTTTATAAAAATCCTCCATATTTTATTAATTTTTTTGCATGAATAATATATATATTATATATTAAATAAGTTAGTAATAGTAGTAGGGGCTGTGGATATTGTGGAAAAATATATAAAATACTGTATTTTAACACAAATAGATTGTGGATATATTTGTGGATATATTTGTGGATATATTTGTATAATTGTTGATAAAAAATATCAATATTTTTTAAGAAGTTATCAACAAATTTATCAACATATATTGTGGATAAATTAATTTAGCTTTGATAAAAGTTTATCTACAATTTTTTTAGTGTCTTCATTATTTTTAATTGCAAGACTTATTTTATCATAAGCATGCAAAACAGTTGTATGATCACGTCCACCAAACTCTTGTCCTATTTTAGGTAACGATAAATCTGTTAACTCTCTTGATAAATACATAGCAATTTGTCTTGGGTAAGCTATAGATCTTGTCCTCTTCTTTGAGTCAATATCTTCAATACTTATTCCAAACATAGATGAAATAGCGTCTTTTATTTTTTTTATAGATACATCTTTTATATCATGATTCATAACGATATCTTTTAATGCTTCCATGGCTAAATCAATTGATATTTCTTTATTAGTTAAAGAGGAATAAGCAACAACACGTGTTAAAGCACCTTCAAGCTCTCTAATGTTAGATTTTATATTAGTTGCTATATAACTCATTACATCATTTGATACATTTATATTTTCAATTTGAGCTTTTTTTCTAAGAATAGCTATTCTTGTTTCAAAATCAGGAGCTTGTATATCTGTTATTAATCCCATCTCAAACCTAGAACGTAGTCTATCTTCTAAAGTAGGAATTTCCTTTGGTGGTCTATCGCTAGATATTATTATTTGTTTATTTGCTTCATGTAAAGAGTTAAAAGTATGGAAAAATTCTTCTTGCGTTCTTTCTTTACCTGCTATAAATTGTATATCGTCAATTAATAGAATATCTATGTTTCTATATTTATTTCTAAATTCTTCATTTTTATCATCTTTTATAGAGTTTATAAGTTCATTAGTAAATTTTTCTGATGATACATAAACAACTTTTATATCCTTATTTTCATCAATTATATGATGTCCAATAGCATGCATTAAATGTGTTTTTCCAAGTCCAACACCGCCGTATAAAAATAGAGGATTATATGCTTTAGCAGGTGATTCAGCCACAGCAACGCATGCAGCATGTGCAAATCTATTACTATTTCCAATAACAAATGTATCAAATGTATATTTAGGTATTAGATTACTTGAAGTATTATTACTAACAATACCTTCACAGTCATTTAAAATATTATTGTTTACCTTATTATCTTCTTTATTATCAGATTCAAGTATGAATTTTACAATATATTTTTTTGAAGACACTTGGTCTATAGAACTTTCTATAAGATTTAAATATCTATCTTCTAAAATACTTTTTGTAAACTCATTAGGTGCAAGTATTATTATATCATCATTAGTTATTTTTAATGGTACTAACTGCTTAAAAAAAGCGTTAAAACTTGGTGGAGAAAGTTCACCTTTTATTAATTGTAAAACTTTATTCCATAAAGAAATTATATCCATTTATTTGCCTCCAAAAAATAATAAAATATTAAAAGTTATCAACAAAGTTATCAACAGTTTTGATGAAAATAAATAATTAATAAAATATACACAAAAAAATAAACAAAAATTGTGGATAAAATGTTAATAACTTTTTTTATTTACTAAAAATAAAATATAAAAATATAATTAAACAAGAAATAAAAATATAGCATATAACACATATTTAAACTATTAATTCTTTACTAAAGGAAGTAAAAAGTTAGTTGGATTAAACTTGTGGAAATTGTTAATAAAGTTATCAACAGATTGTTAATAACTCTATTAAATTTTAATTATTGTAAACCTATACAAAATATTATCCACAATATCAACAGGTTGTGGATAATAAGTTATCAACATACAAAATAATACAATTTTTTACCTAAATTTTCAATAAAATTTGGATAAAAATTTTTAAAAAATATTGATATATTAATTATCACAATACAAAACTACATTGACAATAAACCTAAAAACAATTATAATTAGATGTGTTATTTTTACTTAACTAAAATATTTAAGTATATTTCAAAACGGATATAAATTTGAAAGGCGGTGTAAATATGAAAAGAACTTATCAGCCAAAGAAAAGACAAAGAAAGAAAGAACATGGTTTTAGAAAAAGAATGAAGACGTCTAATGGTAAGAACGTTTTAAAAAGAAGAAGAGCTAAGGGAAGACATAGATTAACTCATTAATAATTTAAAAAGGCCGCTTTAGTGGCCTTTTTGTCATTAAAAGAAAATTAAGCAAGTTTTCTTTAAGGAGGTTAGTTAGATGGACTTTAAAATAAGTAAAGGATTAAAAAAAGACAAAGATTTTAGGAAGGTATATCAACAAGGTAAATCCTTTGCAAATAAATATTTAGTAATTTACATAATGAAAAATAACTTAGATGAATCTAGAGTTGGTGTATCAGTTTCTAAAAAAGTAGGAAAAGCTGTTATTAGAAATAAAGTAAAAAGAAGAATAAAAGAGGCTTTTAGAATTTTAGTAGATAAAGATATAAAAAAAGGATATGATATAGTATTTATAGCTAGAATATCATCAAGTGATTGTGAATATAAAGATATAGAAAAGTCAGTTGTTAATTTGTGCAAAAAGTCGAAAATATTGAAATAACTATTTGTAAAGGAGTAAATAATTTGGATAAATTATATACTTTATTATTTAGTATAA
Source organism: uncultured Peptostreptococcaceae bacterium (assembly GCA_944383455.1). Classification (GTDB taxonomy): domain Bacteria; phylum Bacillota; class Clostridia; order Peptostreptococcales; family Peptostreptococcaceae; genus JAGHEK01. Next base: position 23,291 of record CALWPP010000014.1, on the reverse strand, counting down.
ATAAGTTTATATCTAAAATTTTTATATGTCTAATTTTAATCTATCAAAAATATATATCTCCTTTGAAAGGACCTACTTGTAGGTTTTATCCAACTTGCTCTCAATATTCCATAGAAGCTTTTAAAAAATATGGTGTTTTTAAGGGAATGTATTTATCAATTAAAAGAATATTAAAGTGTCATCCTTTTAACCCTGGAGGATATGATCCACTTAAATAAAAATATATTAAGGAGTATACACAGTGAGTATTATAAATAACTTATTAGGTTCAATACTTAGAATAATATTTGAGTTTGTTCAAAGTTATGGACTTTCTATAATATTATTTACTATATTTGTTAAACTACTTTTATTACCACTTACAATAAAGCAAACAAAATCTACAAAGGCTATGCAAGATATTCAGCCTAAAGTTCAAGAAATTCAATTAAAATATAAAGATAAGCCAGAAAAGCAAAGTCAAGAGTTAATGAATTTATATAAAGAAGCTAATATAAATCCCATGGCAGGGTGTTTGCCACTTCTTATTCAAATGCCAATTCTTATAGGACTTTTCTCTGTGTTAAGAGAACCATGGGTTTATGGTATATTTGAAAGTCAAGCTGCATATGAAGCTGCTGACACTAGTTTTTTATTTTTATCTAATCTAACTCAGGCAGGTAATATGTCGGATATATTAACTGGTAAGATAATGGTTGAAAACCTAATATTGGCAATAATATCAGCGGTCAGTTCTTATGCTATGCAAATTGTTATGATGCCACCAGACCCACAGCAACAACAAACTATGAAGACTATGACATATGTTATGACTATTATGTCTTTTATATGGGGTTATACTTTCCCGGCGGGGCTTGCACTTTATTGGACTGTTAGTAACTTATTTTCAATAGCTCAGTATTACTTAGTTATGAGTCCGCTAAAGGCTAAATTAAATGCTGATTCAAATGCTAAATTAGCTGTTACTTCTGAGGAGGAAGCAAAAAATGGAAAGAAAAATAAGAATAAAAAGCAAAAGTAAAGAAGAAGCTATAAAAAAGGCGGTTAATCATTTTAATGTTTTAGAAAATGACCTAGAAATAATAGAAATAGAATCACCATCAAAAGGTTTTTTGGGATTTATAGGTTCTAAAGAAGGTACATATGAAATTTCAGTTATTATAAGAGAAATTGATGTAGCTAGAGAGTTTTTAGAGAAAATAATTAATAATTTAAAAATAGATGTTAATTTGAATATTTTTCAAGAGGATAGGTTAATAAAAGTTGATATAACTGGAAAAGATGTTTCAGCACTTATTGGTAAAAGGGGTGAAACCTTAGATTCTATACAATTATTAACAGGTCTTGCTCTTAATAAATTTAGAAAGGATTCTGATTTAAGGGTTTTAATTGATGTAGAAGATTATAGAAAGAAAAGAGAAGAATCTCTAAAAAATTATGCAAAAAAAATATCTAGTCAAGTGCTAAGATACAAAAAAACAAAAAAACTAGAATATATGAATCCTTATGAAAGAAGAATAATTCATTCATATTTACAAAACAATGAAAGAATAAATACATATAGTGAGGGTACAGATCCATATAGAAGATTAGTTATTGAGTATGTAGAGCCTTCGCATAAATAATATTTTAGGGTGTAGTTTTATCTACACTCTTTTTTATATGTGAATTATTTTGACAGTTTTATTACATATTTGTTTTAGTTTTAAGATAAAACTAACTTTTATAATATTATATAATTAAATTAATAAAAGAAATAAAACTACTCTTTAGATAAATTTAAATATAAAAATAAGGTGGTATAAATATGAAATTAAAAAGTGTAGGAGTTATAGCTTTAGTATTAGGAGTATTAGTAATTGGTCAAGTATTTATAAATACGCAAAGTAATATATCTAAGGAAAATTTACAAAATAAGCTATGTAAGAAAGTTGATGAGATGTTTTCTGTTGATAAATATATAGAACGTGTTAAATCTTTAAATATTTTAAGTGATGAAGAGATGAAGCAATTTGCATATGTAGAGAGAAAAATTGTTGAGTTATCTGATGAAATAAACGTTTTAAATGATAAAGAAGCTATAAAACAAAAGGAAAAAGAATTAGAAGAATTACAAAAAAGCATAGCATATTTATACGAAAAAATATCAGATAGTGTAGGAGGAGAGTTTGAAGTATCTATGTCAGGAGAGTTAATAGCAGAGCATTTAAAGTATGTAGCAAGACTAGGTGTTTTAAGTGAAGAAGAATTTGATAGATATGCTAATGTTAAAGTTAAAATAGAGGAAAGTTCTTTAAGTGAAAAAGAAGTTGAAAAATTATATGAAAGTATAAATGATATATCACTAAAAATTCAAAAGGCTGAGTCAAAATAAAAAAAGATGTTACTTTTTTTAGTGTTGTATTAATCTAATTATTATAATGAATAAAATTTGAAATTCTGGAAAACCTTCAATCATAACTAGATTGTAGGTTTTTTATGGCTAAAAATGGATTAAGCAACACTTAACTATTAAACATTGGTTAGGAAGAAACTTAAATGCCATCTCAATACAGATATATTGTGCTCTAATTACTTATATATTATTACTAATAATTAAAAATAGACAAAAATATAAATTGAGTACATTTAATTTACTTAGAAGATTAAAGTCTAATTTATTAGAAATATTAGCATTAGAGCAAGTACTGTATGAGTAATTTGGATAAAATTTCAAAAAAATAAATAAAATTTGAAGGTATAGTTACGTTCAAATCTATAACCAAAATATTACTTTAATTAATTTTAAAGTAAAAAAAGATAAAAACTGAGATAGTTCTTATCTTTTTTACTAATATTAAGTTTTATACTATATAAATTTTTCATTTATGCAACACTAGAAAGTTTATAGAATGTTAATTAATTTTTGTATTATACTAATTCAATATAATTTATTTATCTAGTATTTTCTTTTTGCAAGAACTTATAGGATACCATTCACATTCACAACAAATATCATCCATAATTTTTTCTGTTATATTATTTTTTATAAAATCAACAATTTCATTATAAACATACTCTTTTTCTTCTAATGAAAAATATTTTGTAATTTTATTATCTATTGATTTAACTTTTTCGTTAGTGATACATAAGTTTTCACTAATCATATTAGGACAACACTCACATATATCATCAGTTGAGAAAATTAGATTTATAATAGTATTTTTATTTTTTCTGATTATATTTGTGATATAATCCATATTTTTAATAAATTCATCATTATATCCTTTTCCACTATATCCTTGTGTACAAAGTAGATGATGTGGTCTTAATCTCATATATTTAAAACTCCTTTAACAATTTACTTTCTTTAATTTTTGAACCTATTATTGTAGCTAATAATGACTTAACTAAGCCTGTAAATAAAAATGGAATAACACAAGCACTAAGTGATTGTATTAAATTAGATTTTGTAACTATCATAAATTGTATAACACCACCAGCATAATTTACAATAGACCCTATTATCATAGCTAAAAAGAAAATATATTTATTATTTGTTTGATTGCATATATAACCAATAACAAATGACATTATAGGAAAGCTTAGTATAAATCCTCCTGTAGGGCCAAATATAATTTGAATACCTCCACTAAACTCAGCAAATACAGGAACACCAATAGCTCCTAATAGGACGTATATACATTGTGATATAAATCCTTTTTTAGAGCCAAGTATTATACCAGATAGTGAAACAGCTAATGTTTGCATAGTAAGAGGAACTCCACCAACAAAAGGAATAGATATCTGTGCTAAAATACAAGTTATAGCAGAAAATAATGAACAGAGTATCAAGTCTTTTATTTTCAAAAATATCACCTCTATTAGTACAAGTATAAAAATAAAGTATAATTCTAATATCAATTTATTCATTGATTTTTTTCATATCAAAAAGCATAAAATCACATATACCTTTAATTTAAAGTTATTTCTTATATACTATTTTACTTCTCTTATAGCTTTATAAACTTCCATTTTAGGAGTTCCACTTAGCTCGTATACTGTTCCTGTTTTTATATATTTAGATTTATAAGCTCTTGGAATATCTCTTTGCCCAAATGATTTTCTAGGTTTATATCCAAATTGATTTAGTACTATTTTTACCATTATTCCTAAAGCTTGTTTTGTAAAGTTATCATTTAAATCAAATTCTGGATTAGTTTGTTTTTTAAAATAATCATCAATTTCATTAACACAAGCACATATAGCAGGTTTTTTGAATTCGCTTAAATCAATCATCTTAATGATGTTTTCATCTTTTGAAAGAATGTTTTCAAAGATATATTTAGCCTCTTTACAATCTTTAAATCTTTTACAGGTTGGTGCAAGTGTTATAAATTCATCGAATGTTGTTTTCATAATTTTCTCCTTTCATATTTTTATTTTAAAATTTTAGTATATGCTAAATACTATATATTGACAATATCGCTAGTATTATCTAAAGTCAATACTAAAGATAAAAAAAATATAAAAAAGATCCGGGTGGCTCTTTTTTACTTAGAACTATTTAATTTCTATGATTAGAAAATCTAGTTATCTCTAGCTTTTCCAACACTAACTTTTGATTTTATATTAAACTTTAAAGACTTGGCAACCTCGTTCCAGCTTTTAATATTATCTCTGTTTATTCTCAGGTTGTTTTTTTCAGCATACTCAATTATTGCTTTACTTTCTTTTGCATATTTTATTACTGACCTATAATCAATATACTCTTTACCTTTTTTATTTACTTTAATGACAGCTAGTTCATTTGCATTTAAGATTTCATCATAGAACTCCTGACTACCTCTAATATGTTTTTTGCCTTGACTTCTACGTTTTTCCTTTTCTTCATAGAGTTGAACCTCATCTTTTTCTTCTCTTAGTAAATTTTCTAGTAATTCAATTTGTTTTCTTGAGTTTTGATTTTTTGCTTGTAGCTTTTTTATATAATCCTTTAGTTTATCACAATCATTTGATAGTAGAATTTCTTCATTGATATAAGAGTTATTTTTATCAAATAGTATTACTTTAAAAAGTTCTATGTATGTATCTTTTATTTTGTCATTTTTTAAAATCTCTTTTATAATATTTTCTTCTTTGGTTAAAAGGGAACAAAACTTCTCATTTAATTTTAAAGAAGATATTTCGTAGATTTTATCTATTATTTCTTTTTTAACTATATCTCACGAGAAATCAGCTAAAGCTGAAAAAGGAATGAATGAGTGGTTACATCCAGATGTTGTAGGTTTTAATTTACCAGCTTGCTGAAACACTTAACGAACTAGAGGAAAAAGAAAATAACATAATTGAAAATGAAATATCTTGTGATGAAGTTAGGTGTTTAAATATAAACTCAACCTTTACATCAACAACATCAATACATATAGAACTAGAAGGTAACATAGAATACGTAAACTCATGGAAAGATACACTTATAAAGGTTTGTAATTACTTTATAGAAAAAGACAAAGATAAATTTAGAGCAATATCTCGTGGTATAAAAGGTAAAAAATCATACTTTTCAAGAAACTCAAATGACCTAAGAATAGCATATCCTCTTGAAGATGATTTATTTGTAGAAATCAACTCAAATGCAAATACAGTAGCATTTATAATAAGGCGAATTGTTGAGGCGTTTAAAATTCCAGAAGAAGCAATTAAGTTTTATGTAAGATAGATAAAATGAAAGTTTTATTTGATAAAAGTAGGGCTTTTTTTATATTTAACTAAAATTTTATATATTTTAAGATTAATTTGAGAAATATACTTATGTATTATTTTTTTATTTATTCAAAAACCTACTACTATTTTAAAGTTAGGTTACTGTAATGTTGAGTTATGGTATAATATAGTTTATTATATAATATATTTAGTATGATTTGGAGGAAGTTTATGAAAAGTATTTTAAGAAATTTAAGTGTAAAGAAAAAACTAACACTAAGTTATTTGATAATTTTAACTTTTATCTTATTTATATCATTTATATCTACATTTGGTATAAAAGCTACTAGTAGTAGTTTAAATTCAACTGTAAACAAAGAATTAAAGGCAAAAGATACATTATCTAGTATAAGAGTAAGTACAAACGTAGTATCTAGTATATTAAGGGAATGGGTAATATCTAGTCAACAAAAATATGCTGTATTAGACCAAGAAAGTAGTAGAATTATTGGCGAAATAAAAGAAAACGTCAATGTATTAAATCAAAATAATGCAATAGACAAAGATTTATTAGCAGAATATAATAGGCTAATTAATGCTTGGATAGCTGAAGCCGAAGGAGTCATAGGTATAATAAAAAGTGGTGATTTGGCACAAGCTTCAAAAGCTATAGAAAATAAAGAGATTACTGCTATAGTTGATGCAGAAAATCAAGCTAAGTTAATAGAAGAATTTATAATAGAAAAATCAAATACTATTTTGTCACGAACTATTAATATGTCTAATAATTTAAGATTATTTTTAAGCATAGCAGTATTTACAGTAATATTACTGATTATATTTATGTCTAAAAAAATAACAGATGGAATAGTAAAACCAGTACAAGAGGTTTCACACGCAGCAGAACAATTATCAAAAGGTATACTTGATACTAAAATTGAATATGAAGCAGAAGATGAAGTTGGAGTTATGGCTGAAAGTATGAGACGAAGTATGAAGACTTTATCTATGTATATAAATGACATAGATGTAGCACTTGAGACTATGTCAAAAGGAGATTTTAATATATCAGCTACAGAGCCATTTGTTGGAGATTTTGAAAATATAGAAAAATCGTTTATGAAATTTAGTAAGGAAATGTCAAGTACATTAGAACAAATAAACTTAGCATCAGAACAAGTAGCATCAGGGTCAGAGCAAGTTTCATGCGGTGCACAAATGTTAGCGCAGGGGGCAACAGAACAAGCAGCAAGTATAGAAGATTTATCAAATATAATAAACGTAATAAGTGAAGATATAATACAAAATGCAAATAATGCAAAAGAAGCAAACGAACTTGCACAAAGAACAGGAAATTCAATAGTTTTAAGTAACGAAAAAATGAGAGAAATGACTATTGCAATGAACGATATATCAGATAAATCAAATGAAATAAGTAAAATTATAAAAACAATAGACGATATAGCATTCCAAACAAACATATTAGCATTAAATGCTGCAGTAGAGGCTGCAAGAGCAGGAAGTGCTGGTAAAGGGTTTGCAGTTGTTGCAGATGAAGTAAGAAACCTAGCACAAAAGTCAGCTGAAGCTGCAAAAGATACAGCAGTATTAATAGCAGGAACAGTAGAATCAGTAGAAAATGGTTCGAAAATAGCGGACGATACAGCAAAATCACTACTTGAAATAGTAGATGATGCAACAAAGACAGTACAAATGATGGTAGATATAGCAGATGCAAGTGAAAAACAAGCACAAGCAGCAGACAACATAAGAGAAAGTATATCTCAAATATCATCGGTAGTACAAACAAACTCAGCAACAGCCGAAGAAAGTTCAGCTGCAAGTGAAGAATTAACAGGACAATCACAACTGCTAAAAGACTTAGTAAGTGGATTTAAACTATTAGAAGGATTTGACAACGATTTTAATCTATAAACAAAAATACTGGAGTGAACACTAACTCCAGTATTATTTTTCTTTTCTTTCAATTTCAATATATAGTAACCTAACTTTTAAATAATAGTATATAATCCATCAAAAAAGTCAATAAAACTAGTATGAGTTATGATATAAAATTTAAATAAAGAGTAATTGAATATAGAAAAGAAGGACACACTTTCAAGGAAACTTGTAGTTAATCTTACCTACACATAATAAATTATTTACTTTCATTTTGAAGTACGACTACTATAAAGTAAAAAGAGCTGTCAATTAAGCGACAGCTCTTTTTACTTGTATAGAAGTTCTTTAAGTATTATAGCATATCTATCCAAATCACTAAAAATATCCTGTGTTGATTTGTTGTTTTCTAATCTTAAAAACTCTATATACTTTTTTGAAAGAGATTCAAATATAGAAGAAGTTATAAACAAAGCATCTTCTATATTTAGATTTTCCTTTAGCCTACTTTTATCTATATATTTAATCACATATTCCTGTAGGATATACATATTTTCAGCATGATAACCCTTCATTATATCTCTTATATCATCTCTTACTTCTTCGACTTCATTTTTTAAAGTATCCATAACAATCTTTGTTTCGTTTGGATACTTTATAAATAATTTCTGCTTATAAATTGAAGTCATTTTAATTATTTCAAAAAAATCTTTTGAATCTATATCCTGATAATTACTTTTTATTTTACTAGACATAAATTCCATACAATATTTTACAACATAGATATACAAATATTTCTTACTTGTAAAATAATTAAATAAACTTCCCTTTGATATATTTGAGTTTATAGCAATGTTGTCTGTAAGTGCTTTATAGTATCCTTTTGAAAATTCATCTATAGCACTTTTTATTATTAAGTTTTTCTTTTCTTCGTTAAGTTTCTCAAATTTTTTATACATATTTTATCCTTTGACTATATTTCAAAATCTTTTTTATTATACCTATAGTAAGTAAATGCTAAACTAATTATACTTACAAGTACACATATTACAATATGTTTAACTTCAGCACCATTTTTTAATACGTTACTTGGCATAAAGTAATTTATGATAGAAATTTCTCCTATATATTCTATTTTTTCTATTACGTTTGAAAACACACCTATTATATAATTTAAAAATACCACACCAAGCATTATTAGAATTGCCGTTGAAACTTTTTTTACTAATGTAGATACCAGCATACCAATACTTAAAAACGTAAGTTGAAGTAAAAATGTTACTTTAAACATCATAACTAAGTCCATAAAATAATCGTAATTATCAGGTTTAAATGCTTCAAAAAATGCAACTGTCACAAAAAACAATGCTATATTTAGTAAAAGTGTTATAAAAAACATAGCTAATAATTTAAGTTGATATTATTTTGTTTCTTGAAATTGGTTGGGCATATAAAAATTCTATAGTACCCTCGCTTTCTTCTTTGATAAGTGAGTTTCCTGCTAAAACCCCAGAATATACGCAAAGTGCAATTAATATATACTGAAATGAATATGAGAAAAATCCTAATAAATTAGTAAAATCTACCATATCTATACCAAACGCCTCAATCATTCCTTCTGGAAGGGCATCCATTTTTACTTGAAGAAGTTCAGCCATCTCGCTAGTTGACATACTTGGAAACATAGACATAAAAAATGATAGTATAGATGCTAGTATAACAGTCCATATTAAAAAAGGCTTAAATGCATTTTTTATTTCAACTTTAAACATATTCATACTCTAATTCTCCTTTTCATAGTATTTTATAAAAGTGTCTTCAAAACTTGGCTCTGTTATTTTTAAATCGTATAGTCTAATATTTTGAAGACTTTTTATAAGTAAATTTATGTCTGATTCATATATAAAAGTAGTTTCATTTTCTTCTTTTTTATAATCTGTTATGTTTAGTTCTTTTAAGATATTTTCTAAATTATCGTCAGTTTTTATTATAACTTTTGATGCTGTTAAGTCATTTTCTTTATTTATTTCTTTTACATCAATTATTTTTCCATCCTTTATAATTGCAACTCTATCACAAAATTTTTGGACTTCGTTTAAATTATGTGATGAGAAAAATATTGTAGTACCTTTTTTGTTTTCCTCAACCAAAACTTCGAATAATTTTTTTTGCATAAGAGGATCTAGTCCATTAGTTGGCTCATCAAGTATTAGTAACTCAGGTTCTCCAATAAGTGCTTGAATTATTGCTATTTTTTTCTTGTTTCCAAGCGACAAATCAGAAACTTTTTTGTTTAGATTTACTTCAAATATATCGCATAGTTTATCAAGTTTTTCTCGGTCTTTATTCTTTTTAAAACTTAGTGAATAATCAAGAATTTCCTTAACTTTCATATTTTTGTAGTAGTTTACCTCACTTGGAACGTAACCTATCAAATCTTTTATAGCTTGACTTTCCTTTTTTGAATCAAGGTTAAATATCTGAGCCTCACCTGATGTTTGGTATATAAAGTTTAGTAAAAGTTTTATAGTAGTTGATTTTCCTGAACCATTAGGACCTATAAAACCAAAAAATTCTCCATTTTTTACCTCTAGGTCTATGCCATCTAGTGCTTTAAATGTTTTATAGTCTTTTACTAGACTATTTATTTTTATTGAAGCCATAAATTTTCCTCCCTCTATATTTTGACTTATTAGTCAATATAAGCATATTCCACTTTGACTAATAAGTCAATAGTATTTTATATCAATATTTACATATATTCGTGTAGTCTGATATAATAATTTTTGTAATGAAAGGAGCCTAAAGATGTGTATAAAAAAATTATCTTTATTAAACAGTTTTTTATAAAATCTATATTTTTATATTCCATTGACATTGTATAATTAAATCCTGAAACTATCATAAATATAGGTATTGCCATATCTATGTTAAAGTGAATAAATATTTATCTCTAAAAGATTCTTCAAAAGGCAAATAAGTTAAGATAACAAAAATAATTTAAATAAATTTCAAAAAATATATAAAAAATAATCTTTCTGTAATAAAAAACACCTCCTTAAAAAAATGATTAAATTATAAAAAAAGGACTGTTTAGTTTTATTGTTACATAAATGAAAAATTTATATAGTATAAAAATTTAATATCATTAAAAAAGAGAAAAACTATCCTAGTTTTTCTCTTTTTTAATTTTAAAATACAATAAAGTAATATTTTGGTTATAAATTGAACACAACGATGACTTTAAATTTTATTTATTTTTTTTGAAATTTTATCTAAATTACAGATGCAATACTTGCTCTAATGTGAATATTTCTAATAAATTAGACCTTAATCTTCGAAGTAAATTAAATGTACTTAATTTTAACATATCAGCGTCGTCATCTAAGTTAAGTTTTCTTAATTTTGGAATTTCTATAAAATGTATTTCACATATATTTGTTAGTTCCTCATTTGTTCCTAATTCTTTTAGTATATAAGCATTATGAAATCTATTATTGTCTAAATAATCATAATTCAATATATTTATACAAACAGTTCTGCTTAACTTTTTATAATTTTCAGTTTGTTCAATTTGTTCTTCGTATAATTTACTCCAATAGTATAATGTCCTTTGAATCATACTTTATTTTTATGGTGTATATTATCGAATGTATATTTATATGTCAAGTAATTTATCAATTAATGTTTATAATTTAATAACCTATGAACCCCTTATATAATAGGGGGGTTTTAATTTTTTTGTTTATTATATATAATAAACAAATTAGGAGTTAAAAATAAACTTTTATTGAGGTGATAAAACTTGTTTATAGATGATACAATAGCAGGTATTGCGACAGCACCTGGAGAAGGTGGAATAGGAATAATTAGAATTAGTGGAAATAAATCACTTGAAGTTTGTGAGGGTATATTTAAAGCAAAATCAAATAAAAAAATAAGTGAATATAATCCAAGAACTTTAATTTATGGGAATATATATGATAATGAAGTTAAAATAGATGAAGTTTTAGTAGCTTATATGAAAGGTCCTAATTCTTATACCGCAGAAGATGTCATTGAAATAAATTGTCATGGAGGATTTATTTCTGTAAAAAAAATACTTGAATTAATACTTTCAAAAGATGTTAGAATGGCAGAAGCTGGGGAGTTTACAAAAAGAGCGTTTTTAAATGGTAGAATAGACCTATCACAGGCAGAAGCTATTATTGATATTATAAAATCAAAAACTGAAACTTCTTATACTGTTGCTCAAAATCAACTACAAGGATCACTTTCAAATAAAATAAAAGAGCTTAGAATGAAAGTAACAGAAGTTTTAGCTCATTTAGAAGTATCTATTGACTTTACAGAAGAAGATATTGAAGAAATAACTTATAAAACGTTAAAAGAAAAAGCAATAGAATTAAAAGAAGAGATAAAAACGCTTTATGATACAGCAGAGAGTGGAAAAATTTTAAGAGATGGATTAAAAACTGTTATAGTAGGTAAGCCAAATGTTGGAAAATCATCTCTTCTTAATGCTATACTTGGGGAAAATAGAGCTATAGTAACTGACATTGAAGGTACAACAAGAGATATAATAGAAGAATTTGTTAATATAAAAGGTATACCTCTTAAAATAGTTGATACTGCAGGAATAAGAGAAACAGATGATATCGTTGAAAGAATAGGTGTTGAAAAATCAAAAGAATCGTTTATTAGTGCAGACTTAGTTGTAATGGTTCTTGATTATTCAAAAGAACTATCAAATGAAGATATCGAAATATTAAAAGAGTTAAAAAATAAAAAAGTTATAGTTTTACTTAACAAAATAGATTTAGATAAGAAGATAGATTTAGAAATTATAAAAGATTATGTAGATGAAGATTTCATAATAGAAGTATCAGCACTTAAAGAAATTGGTATAGATAAATTTTATGATAAAATAGAAGATATGGTTTATAAAGGTAGTGTTAGAAATTCATCTAATCTTATAATAAATAACTCTAGACATAAAGATGCTCTATCAAAATCATTAGAAGCTATAAATGATGCAATAGTAGCTATTAATGACTTTATTCCATATGACTTTATTGAGGTAGATTTTAAAAATGTTTGGGATTATCTTGGTTATATAAATGGAGATACAGTAAAAGAAGATTTATTAGATACAATATTTGCTAACTTTTGTATAGGAAAATAAAATGTTCCACGTGGAACATTTTTTAAGAAAGGAGATGTTTATGAAATTATTTGATGCTGGAAATTATGATGTTATAGTTGTTGGTGCAGGTCATGCAGGATGTGAAGCGGCACTTGCTACTGCAAGAAAAGGTCATAAAACTTTAGTTATAACAATGTCACTTGATTCAATAGCATTAATGCCTTGCAATCCTTCGATTGGTGGGACTGGTAAAGGTCAATTAGTTAGAGAAATAGATGCATTAGGTGGAGAAATGGGAGTTAATGCTGATAAAACTCTTATACAAAGTAGAATGTTAAACACTGCAAAAGGTCCAGCAGTTCATTCTTTAAGAGGACAGGCAGATAAATTTAAGTATCATACAGAAATGAAAAAAACTCTAGAAAATGAGCCTAATATAGATTTAGTTATGGACGAGGTTATTGATATCATTCACGAAGAAAAGACTGTAAAAGGAGTTATAACGAAACTTGGTTGTAAATATTTCTCAAAAGCAGTTATATTATCTACTGGAGTTTATTTAAATTCAAAGATTTATATAGGAGAGTTAACTTTAAACGAAGGACCAAACTCACTTGCTTATTCAAGATATTTAACTGAAAAATTAGTTGATTTAGGACTTTCTATGAGAAGATTTAAAACAGGAACTCCTGCAAGAATTCATAAAGATAGTATAGATTTTTCTAAGATGGAAATTCAAAAAGGAGATAAAAAAATAACTCCATTTTCATTCTTAACTGATGAAAACTTAGAGAATAAAGAACCTTGTTATTTAACTAGAACGAACTTAGATACCCATAAAATTATATTTAACAATTTACAAAGAACGGCAATGTATAGCGGAAAAGCAGAAAGTACAGGAGCAAGATATTGTCCATCAATTGAAGATAAGGTTGTTAGGTTTAGTGATAAAGAATCACATCAAATATTTATAGAGCCTGAAGGACTTGATACCAAAGAAATGTATATCCAAGGTATTTCAACTAGTCTTCCTTATGAAGTACAAATGGATATGTATAAAAGTGTTGTTGGTCTTGAAAATGCGAAAATAATGAGACCTGCTTATGCTATAGAGTATGATTGTATTGATCCAACAGAGCTTAAATTAACTCTTGAAATAAAAGGTGTAGAAAACTTATTTAGTGCTGGGCAATTTAATGGTACATCAGGATATGAAGAGGCTGCAGCACAAGGTCTTATAGCAGGTATAAATGCTGCACTTAAGATAGAAGGAAAAGATCCATTTATACTTGATAGATCAGAAGCTTATATCGGAGTATTGATAGATGATTTGGTTACTAAGGGTACTAACGAGCCTTATAGAATGATGACTTCAAGGTCTGAGTATAGATTATTTTTAAGACAAGATAATGCTGATATGAGACTTACTCAAAAAGGGTATGATATAGGTCTTGTTAAGGAAGATAGATACAAAAGGTATTTAAAGAAAAAAGAAGATATTGAAAAAGAAATGGAAAGATTAAAACTTGAAAGAGTTACACCAAAAGAGGTGAATCATATTTTAGAAGATTTGGGAGCATCTGAAATTAAAGTTGGACTTTCTTTATATGAATTTTTAAAAAGACCTGAAGTAAGTTATGAAACATTAGAATTAGTTGGAAAAGGCTCAAGTGAAGCTTCTTGTGAAGTTAAAGAACAATGTAGTATAATGATAAAATATGAAGGATATATAGATAAACAATTAAAGCAAATAGATAGCTTTAAAAAGCTTGAGAATAAAAAACTTCCTGAAAATATTGATTATTTATCTATTGATGGACTTAGAATTGAAGCAAGACAAAAATTAGATAGCATAAGGCCGATATCAATAGGTCAAGCATCTCGTATATCTGGAGTTTCTCCTGCTGATATTTCGGTTCTTCTTATATATTTAGAACAACTAAGAAGAGGTAAATAAAATGAGTAAAGAAATTTTAAAAGATGGTTTATTAAATTTTGGAATAAATCCTGATGATAAAATGCTAAATGATTTTAAAATATATAGGGAGATATTAGTTGATTGGAACCAAAAAATGAACTTAACTGGAATAGAGGAAGAAAAAGAAGTTTATGTTAAGCATTTTTTAGATTCAGTTTCAGCTATTAAAAATAATTATATAAAAGATAATATGAGTTTAATTGATGTAGGAACTGGAGCAGGGTTTCCAGGACTTCCTTTAAAAATAGCATTAAAAAGTCTTAATGTAACTTTACTTGATTCATTAAATAAAAGAATAAATTTCTTGCAAGAAGTATGCAAAAATATTAATATATTTGATGTTGATTTTATTCATGGAAGAGCAGAGGACTTTGGAAAAGACGAAAATTATAGAGAAAAGTTTGATATAGCTACTGCTCGTGCTGTTGCAGGGCTTCCTGTTTTGATGGAATTTTGTATTCCGTTTGTTAAAGTAGGAGGTTATTTTATTTGTCTTAAGGGTCCTAATGCAAACTTAGAACTTGAAGAATCAAAAAATGCTATGGAAATTTTGGGTGTTGAATTTATTGAAAAAATAGATGTAAAACTTCCAGAATATGATTTAAATCATAATATATTAGTATTTAAAAAAATTAAAAGTACTCCAGAAAAATATCCAAGAAAAGCTGGAAAACCATCAAAAATGCCTATAAAATAATTGTAGTAATACTTTAAAATAAAAGGGAAAAAAGCATATTATGAAGAATTATCTTTTTATAATAAAGGATATTAAAAATGGTTACTGTTTACAGTAATCTTTTTTTTAGAAAAAAAGGGGGACATATGGGAAAAGTTATTTCTATATTTAATCAAAAGGGAGGAGTAGGAAAAACTACTACTAATGTAAACTTATCTGCTTGTCTTGGTACTTTAGGACAAAAGATTTTAGTTTTAGATTTAGACCCTCAAGGAAACACTACAAGTGGTTATGGGATTGATAAAAATTATGTTGACTATACTATTTATGATGTACTTATCGATAATTTTGATATAAAAAAAGCTATAATTAATACTAATTTTGAAAATGTTGATATAGTTCCTTCGTCAGTTGATTTATCGGGAGCAGAGATTGAACTTTCAACAAAGAAAAAAAGAGAGTATTGCCTAAAAAATGCAATAGATTATATTAAAAAAGAGTATGACTATATTTTTATAGATTGTCCTCCTTCTCTTGGAATGCTTACTATAAACTCTTTAACTGCTGTTGATAGTGTTTTAATACCTATTCAATGCGAGTATTATGCACTTGAAGGAGTTAGCCAATTAATGGATACTATAAAATTAGTAAGAAATAAGTTAAATAAAGGTTTAAAAATTCAAGGTGTTGTTCTTAGTATGTTTGATGGGAGGGCAAATTTATCTATTCAAGTAGTTGATGAAGTAAAAAATTATTTTAAGGGAAGTGTATATACTACTTTAATTCCAAGAAATGTAAGACTTGCAGAAGCTCCAAGTTATGGAAAACCTGTCATTTATTATGACTCAAAATGTAGAGGTACTGAAGCTTATTTAGAACTTGCAGAGGAATTTTTGGAAATAGAAGAAGAATTGGCAAAAGCTTAAGGAGTAGAAAATGGAACAAAAAAGAAAAAACGGATTAGGAAGAGGGC
Organism: uncultured Peptostreptococcaceae bacterium; assembly: GCA_944383455.1. Taxonomy (GTDB): domain Bacteria; phylum Bacillota; class Clostridia; order Peptostreptococcales; family Peptostreptococcaceae; genus JAGHEK01. The sequence continues at coordinate 6,937 of CALWPP010000014.1, read as the reverse complement.
TTCGTGCTTTAATTTCTGACGAGGAAGTTGATGAAAGAGAAGTTAATTTTATAAATATAAAAAGTATTTATCCAAATAAAAACCAACCCAGAAAAAATTTTGATGAGGATAGTTTAAAACTTTTAAGTGAATCGATAAAAAAATATGGTGTATTACAACCAATAATAGTAAAAGAAGATGAACATAAAAGATTTATGATAATAGCAGGTGAGAGAAGATATAAAGCTTCATTACTTGCAAATTTAAAAGAAATACCAGCAATAATAAAAGATATTTCAGACAAAGAAATAATGGAATTAGCTTTAATTGAAAATTTACAAAGAGAAGATTTAAGCTTTACAGAAGAAGCATTAGCATATAAAAATTTAATTGATAATTATAGTAAAACTCAAGATGAAATATCTTATTTAGTTGGAAAGAGTAGACCGCATATAGCTAATATGATAAGACTATTAAGTTTACCAAGAGAAGTAATTGATTTTATAGACAATAAAAAATTAACAATAAGCCACGGTAAACTGATATTAGGATTAGAAGAAAAAGATAATCAAATTGAAGTAGCAAGAAAAATTGTAAAAGAAGAATTAAATGTAAGACAAAGTGAAGCTTTAATTAATAAATTAAAAAGTAGTAATAATGATAAAAAAGTAATTAAAATAAAGAAAGATATATTTATAATTGATGTTGAGGAAAAATTAACTAGCATATTTAAAACTAAAGTCAATATATCAAGTGGAGCTAAAAAGGGTAAAATAGAAATAGAGTATTATAATGAAGATGATTTAAATAATATAGTTTCAATATTACTTAATGAAAATTAGAAAGGAAATTTTATGATTTATCTAGATAACGCAGCAACGACTTTAAAAAAGCCAGATTCAGTTTATGATGCTGTTATTGACTGTATGAAAAATTATGGTGCAAATCCTGGTAGAGGTTCTCATAAGCTGGCTATGAAAGCAAGCAGAAAAATATATGAAACTCGTGAAAATATAGCTAAACTTTTTAATATAGATAATCCTATGAATATAATTTTTACAAGTGGAGCAACAGAATCATTAAACCTTGCTATAAAAGGTATCGTAAAAGAAGGAGACCATATAATAACTACAAGTATGGAGCATAACTCTGTTATAAGACCTATAAAAGCACTTGAGAAGTATGGAGTTTTAAACACTATAGTAAGCTGTGAGGAAGATGGTACTTTAGATGTCAAAAAATTAGAAAAAGAAATAAAAGAAAATACAAAATTAATAGTAACAACTCACGCATCTAATGTTTGTGGAACTTTAATTGATATAAAAAAAGTTTCTGAAATAGCAAAGAAAAATAATATTTTTTATTTAGTTGATGCATCTCAAACGGCTGGAGTTTATGATATAGACGTAAAGAGTTTTAACGTTGATATGATAGCTTGTGCTGGACATAAGTCTTTGTTTGGCCCTCAAGGGATTGGAATTTTATACATAAAAGAAGGGTTAAAATTAAACTCTATAAAAGAAGGTGGAACAGGAAGCTCATCACTAGAACTTTATCAACCAGATGTTTTTCCAGATAAATATGAATCAGGAACTCCAAATACACAAGCCATAGCGGGGTTAAATGAAGGAGTTAAATTCATATTAGAAACTAGCACTAAAAATATCAGAGAAAAAGAAGAAGAACTTTGTGATTATATGTTAAATAGATTAAAGGAAATAAAAGATATAAAAATATATGGAATAATGGATAGTAAAAAAAGAGCACCAGTTATTGCTATTAATATAGGAGATTTAGACTCTGGAGAGATTTCATTTTTACTAGATAGTGAATACGACATAGCAACAAGACCAGGAATTCATTGTTCTCCACTAGCTCATAAAACGATAGGAAGCTTAAAACAAGGAGCAGTTAGATTTAGCATAGGATATTTTAATGCTAAAGAAGAAATAGATATTACTATTGATGCTTTAAAAAGTATAGTAGAAAGTATGTAGATAATATACAAAACTATAAATTATTAATAAATATTTTATATAAAAGCTTATAGTCTAATTAACTTTGTAATGTATTTAATGGTTTCATATTTTATATTGTATATTAATATTTTAGATGATAGTATTTATTATAAATACATATAAAATAGGGGGATTATAATATAATGGGGTTTTATTTATTATTCAATATAGCATTTCTTATTATTTTAGGTATGTTTATATTTAATATTATTATGGAAATAAAACAGTGGTCATATAATAATAAGCAACCTGTATTAGATATAAGATGTAGAGTGGTTTCTAAAAGAACTAATTTTACAAAAAGTTCTGGTCATACTGATGCAAATGGTATTCATCATAGTGGAAGTTCAAATACAATGTATTATGTTACGTTTGAGTTTGAAAGCACTGATAGAATGGAACTTAAAGTTTCTGGGAAAGAGTTTGGAATGATTGCTGAAGGCGATATAGGTGTTTTAAAATTTCAAGGTACTAGATATCTTGATTTTAAAAGAGATGTTAAATAAAAGACTCAGTTGAGTCTTTTATTTTTTTATTAACTTAACTCGTTGTGCTAGTTAATTTTTACAATAATAAAACTCCAACAAATATAGTATCCTAAAGTTAATAACAAATAATTTAAAGGAGGACACTATTATGTTGGAGCTTAATAATTATTATATCAAAAAAGTAGAAAATTTAACCGATTTATTTACAATTACTTTTACAATTATTGATGATATTTATAATGAAATAATACCTGATAGTATTAAAAATAGAAGAAATATAGGTGAGAGCAAACTTTCTGATAGTGAAATAATTTCAATTAGTATAGTTGGTGAACTTTTAGGTATTGATTCAGAAAAATCATTTTATAGTTTATTAAAAAGGGAATATACGTCCTTATTCCCTCAATTAGGTGATAGGACTAGATTTAATAGAACTAAAAGAAATTTACATTCTGTTATATCAAGTATAAGAGAATATATTTCACAATTTATACAGTCTTCTACCAATAATATACGAATTGTTGAGAGTATGCCTATTCCAGTGTGTAAATTTGGAAGAGCTCATTTTAGCAAGTGTTTTAAAGGCGAAGCCTCTTTTGGTAAATGTGCATCTAAAGTAGAAGGTTTTATAACTGATTTTGTAATAACTCCTGCTAATGTAGATGATAGAAATGCTATTTGGGATTTGTGTGATAAATACAGGTTTCTTTATATAATAGGAGATAAAGGATATGTGAACAAAAGGCTAACGCCTGAGTTGAAATCTGAAAGAGATATAAATTTACTATTTTTAAAAAGAGGAAATAGTAAAGATAACTACCCTAAGGAGATAAGGCAGTTAATATTCAAAGTTAGAAGAAGAATAGAAACTAGTTTCTCTCAATTATCAGATTAACTGAATATAAATAAAGTAAAAAGTAAATCTATATTAGGCTTTATAACTAGAATTAGAATAAAAGTATTAGCCCATAATATTTCATTTTTTATAAATAAAGCTATGGGTAAGCATGAATCCTTATCTAAAATTAAAGAGTTAGTATTTGGATAATTTATCCATAAGCCAACTCTTAGAGGTACTTTGTTTTATTATAAACAATTTACTTTATTTGGTAATTAAACTTTAACTAGCACAATAGGTTAACTTAAATGCATCTTTTAAATTTATAGGGTTACCATAAATTGGTGTACTTAACCTATAAATTTTTGCTCCAATAATTCCTGCAACAAAAATACTTATTAGTAGTATTGAAAATAAAATTATTACCTCAATCATAGGAATAGTTTCTACAGCTTGACGTGTTATCATAGCCATAGGAGAACTAAATGGAACAAAAGATGCAATTTTTAATAAAGAACTGTTACTATTTAAACCAGAAATACTAACAAAAAATGCTATTATAAATATAATTGATATTGGAGTTAAGCTTTGACTTAATTCTTCTGTCTTTGAAACTAAAGCACCTAAAACTGCAAATACTAGTGCATAAAATAAATATCCAAATCCTCCAAAAACTATAAAAGTTATTAATATATTTTGTGGTATATCAAATATTTTGTCTAAAGAATTATTCCAAGCGTCTTTGTTTATATTATAAGAAATAAATCCACATATCATAATAATACTTACTTGAAGAATACTTATAATAGTACTAGCAACAACTTTACCAAGTAGTCCAAGTGCACGACCACTTTCTACTGAAAATGAAATATTATTAAGTACTTGTTTTTCTTGAAATGTTTTTGTTAGATTTATTACTTCTAGTTTCAAATTTTTTCTATCCCCCTGTTTGATATAAATTTAATCAAGTATGGTATAATTATAATGTTAATTAATTTTTTGTTCAATATAAAATTGACTATATAAATATATAGTGTATAGTATATATTTATAGTAAATAATAAAAATTTTAGGAGGTATTTTTATGGCTAAAAAAGGTTTTGGTGGAATGATGCCTGGAAATATGAACCAAATATTAAAACAAGCTCAAAAAATGCAAGAAAATATGCAAAAAATGCAAGCTGAACTTGAAGAAAAAGAAGTAGAATCTTCAGTTGGAGGAGGGGCTGTAACAGTTAAAGTAAATGGTAAAAAAGAAATAGTTAACATATCTATAAAACCAGAAGTTGTAGATCCTGATGATATTGAAATGTTAGAAGACTTAGTTTTAAGTGCTGTTAATGAAGCTTTAAGAAGTGTTGACGAATTACAATCTTCTCAAATGAGCAAACTAACTGGAGGAATGAATATTCCAGGTTTATTTTAGTAGGTGATAAAAATGCAAACTTACACGATGCCAATAACGAGGCTAATAGAGGAGTTTTCGAAATTACCAGGGATAGGTAAAAAAACTGCTCAAAGACTTGCTTTTCACGTTATAAATATGAATTCAAATGATGTTGAAGCTTTGTCAAAAGCAATAATTGATGCGAAAAAAGAAATAACTTACTGTTCAATTTGTTGTAATATAACTGACAAAAACCCTTGTAATATTTGTCAAAATCCAAATAGAGATAAAAGTGTTATTTGTGTTGTTGAAGATCCAAGAGATGTTGCATCTATGGAGAGGATAAAAGATTTTAAAGGTCAATATCACGTTTTAAATGGTGTTATATCTCCAATGGATGGAGTTGGGCCTGATATGATAAACATCAAAGAGTTAATAAAAAGACTTTCAAGTGAAGAAGTTAAAGAAGTCATAATGGCAACAAACCCTACAATAGAAGGTGAAGCTACTGCTATGTATATAGCAAGACTTATAAAACCTATGGGTATAAAGGTAAGCAGAATAGCTCACGGACTTCCTGTTGGAGGAGACTTAGAGTATGCTGATGAAGTAACCATATCAAAAGCATTAGAAGGAAGAAGAGAAATATAATGTATACTAAAAAAGATAAAGAAGCTATAAATGATTATATTAACTTTGTAATTAAAAGTAAGTCTAAAAAAATAAAAAAAGATAAAGATATTAACTTTAGAAATAATTATAAAAACTATCAATATGATTATGAAGAAGATTTTTATGAACCAAGATATGAATAAGCTAAAACTTTAGCTTATTCATTTTTATTTATGATTTATTATTTCATTAACTAAAGACAAGATATCAGAAGTTGAATTTACTTTTTTTATGTAATTTATATTTTCTCTCATTAACTTTAATCTATCAGGATTGTTAATTAAGTACTTTACTACAACTCCTAAAGTAAACTTTTTTGTTGTTCTAAGTGCTACACCAGAATTAGTTAAAAAATCTAAGTTTTCTTCCTCTTGTCCAGGAATACAATAAGGAATTACCATAGGAGTATTTTTAATAAGTGCTTCTGTTATAGTTAATCCACCAGGTTTTGAAATTAATAAATCAACGTGTGACAGTAAATCATTCATATTGTTTGTATATCCTAAAACACAAACCTTTTTATCATTAAAAGTATTTATTTTTTGTAATTTTTCTTTTAGATGTTCATTTTTACCAGTTATTACGATTATTTGAAAATCATTATCTATATCTAATAAATCTTCTAGTGCTTCTTTTATACTTCCAGCACCAAAACTACCTCCCATTAATAAAATTGTAAATTTATTAGGATTAAGTTCTAATTCTTCAAAAACTATACTTTTTTCTCTATTTTCAAAAAAAGAACTTTCAACAGGTATACCAAATGGTTTTATTTTATAACTATTAACACCTTCGTATATAAGTAGTTCTTTTACAAACTCATTTGCAACTATATAATAGTCTATTTCGTTTTGTATCCAAGTAGAATGAGTTGTATAATCTGTTAAAAGTGAAATTAGGGGAGGTATATCTAATGATGTACGATTTTCTACACTATGCTTTTTTAAATCACTAAGTGCTATCATAGGAAATGGATGAGTCCCTATTATTAAATCTGGATTTTTCTTTCTTAGTAGTTTTTTGAATTTATAGGCCATTATTTTTGCCAAAGGATTTCCCTTAAATTCATTTCTAGATATTAAATTTATATCTGATAACTTATAAACTTTACCATAAGCTTTTGGAGTATACATTGCTGATTTTTCATAACCTTTAGAAATAACTCTGTCCATTGTAGAATTGACTAATTTAAGACTATCTATTATTTCACACTCTATATTATTATTTTCTAAAGTATTTTTTATAGCATTAGCAGCTTTATTATGCCCGCCACCAGTAGATGCAGACATTATTAATACTTTTTTCATATAAAACCTCCTTATTTAGAGATATAATTAAAAATATTTATTGAGTATTTTAATTACAAAATAACAAAATATTTTTAATTATATCAAATAATACCATATTTAATACTTTATATCTATAAACTATAATTTAATATTTAAATATTAAATTAATATATTTTTTGAAAATAATAATAAAAAACTATTGACTTATGTATATTTATAGAGTATATTATTACTTGTTCTTGAGATAATAAAAAAAGAACAAAATA
>CALWPP010000013.1 GCA_944383455.1 uncultured Peptostreptococcaceae bacterium | reverse complement strand
AGCTCTTTAGCGCAGAAGGTACTTGGTGGGAAACTGCCTGGGAGATTATGTCATAGCCACGTAATCTTTTTTTGTGCAAAAAAATATTTAGGGGTATAATATGTATATAATAAATGAATTAACACAAAATTATGAAAGTGACCTAATATCTTTTCATGTTCCAGGTCATAAAAATGGAAAATTGTATAATAAGTTAGGGTATAAAGAGATACTTGATAAAATATATAATTTAGATTCAACTGAAATAATAGGAACTGATAATCTTCACTGTCCTGAAGGGATAATAAAAAATTCCCAAGAGAAAGCATCAAATATTTTTAATAGTGATAATACATACTTTTTAGTTAATGGAAGTACATGTGGAATTTATGCATCAATAATGAGTGTTTGCGGTGAGAATGATAAACTAATAGTAAATAGAGATTGTCATAAGTCAGTTATTAATATTTCAACTCTTTATGGAATTAATTTAGTATATGTTAAAACTAAAACTTTAAATAATTTATCGACTGTTGTTTGTGTAGATGATTTTATAGAAAAGATAAATAAAAACTTAGATGCAAAGGCAGTTTTTCTAACATATCCAACATATTATGGAACTACTTATAATATAAAAAAAATTATTGATTATGCTCATAGTAAAAATATGGTAGCAATAGTTGATGAAGCTCATGGTGCTCATTTAGAGCTAAGTAATGATTTACCAAAAAGTTCTATAAAATTAGGAGCTGATTTAATTATACAAAGTACACATAAAACACTACCTTCTTTTACTCAATCATCGATGTTACATATAAAAGGAAATAGAATTAATAAAGAAAAACTTGAAAGTTATTTAAGTACATTTCAATCTTCAAGCCCGTCCTATATTCTAATGAGTTCTTTAGAGATAGCTGTTGATATATATGAAAAATACGGAAAAAATTTAATGAATGAATTATTAAATAATATTAGTTTTTTAAAAGAAGAACTAAAAAGTTTTGATAGAATAAAAATAACTAATAATTTTGATAAAACTAAAATTTTTATATCAGTTGACTATATAAAAGGATATGATTTAGAAGAAAAATTAAGATATAAATATAACATTCAAGTTGAACTCTCAAACTATAAAGGAGTTTTATTAGTTTGTAGCATTGGAAATAATAAGAAAGATTTTATACATTTAAAAAATTCACTAATTGATATAGTAAATAGCAATCAACAAAATGTTAATTTGAGTGATGAAATTTATTATAAAAAAATTATCTTACAAAACAATATTCCAAATCAGAAAATATCTCATAAACAAGCATTTTATAGTGATAAAAAAAGTGTTAAAATAGAAAATAGTTTAGGTAAAATATGTGGAGAACATGTTATACCATATCCACCAGGTATTAGTATAATTTCTCCAGGAGAAATTATAAACGAAGAAATTATTAATAAAATTATTTTTTATAGAGAAAATAATTTAAATATAACTGGTATGAAAGACCCTAAACTAGAGTTTATACAGATTGTTGATATTTAATTTGGAGGAGAAGATGAGTGGAAAGTTAATTATAATAGAGAGTGGCTCTGATGCTAGTGGAAAGGCCACACAAACTAAAATACTTTACGAAAGGCTAATTAATGAAGGATATAATGTAAAAAAAGTAGAGTATCCTAATTATGAATCTAATTCATCAGCTTTAGTAAAAATGTATTTAAATGGCGATTTTGGTAAAAATGCAACTGATGTTGACCCATATATAGCATCTACTTTTTATGCAGTTGATAGATATGCAAGTTATAAAACTGAATGGGAAGAGTTTTATAAAAATGGAGGAATAATTTTAGCTGATAGATATACAACATCAAATATGGTTCATCAAGCATCTAAAATGGATGAAAAAGATAGGGATAAGTATCTTGATTGGCTTTTTGACTATGAGTATAATTTTTATAAAATACCAAAACCAAATGGTGTTATTTTTTTAGATGTACCAGTTGAGATTAGCCAAGAACTTATGAAAAATAGAAAAAATAAAATTAATGGTGATAGTAAAAAAGATATTCATGAAAGTGATATTAAATATTTGAAAAAATCGTATAATAACTCTATTTATATTGCTAATAAGTATGATTGGATAAAAATAAATTGTGTTATAAACAATAATTTAAGAAGTATTGAAGATATAAATGATGAAATTTATGAAAATGTTAAAAAAATAATTGAGGAATAGTTATGTATTTTAAAAATATAGTTGGTCAAAACTTTGCTAAAAGATACTTTTTAAACTCAATTTCAAAAAACAGAATAAATCATGCATATATTTTTGAAGGTATTGATGGTATTGGTAAAAAACTATTTGCAAGAGAATTATCAAAGATACTAATAAATACTAATAATTTAGAATATAGTCCTGATTATATTGATATTTCTTCGAATGAAAATTCAAGTATAAAAATAGAAAAAATTAGAGATTTACAAAAAGATATAATAGTAAAGCCTCATAGTAATTATAAGATTTATTTAATTGATGAAGCAGATAAATTAACAGAACAAGCTCAAAATGCTCTTTTAAAAACTTTAGAAGAACCTCCTAGTTATATAGTTTTTATACTTATAACTAGTAACAAAGAAAAAATTTTAGACACTATAAAATCAAGATGTGAATTAATAAAATTTTTATCAATTTCACCACGAGATATGAAGACTTATTTTGAAAATATGAATTTTAATGAAGAAAAAATAGATATAGCAATTTCTTTTTCAAAAGGAAGTATAAAAAAAGCATTAGAGTTTCTAAATGAACAAACAAATAAAAATGAGATTAGTTTTTATGATTTAAGAGAAAAAACTAAAGAATATATAGATGTATTATTTGAAAAAGATTTATTTAATATATCTTCTATAATTGATGATATTTTAAGTTATAAAAACAGTATATATGATTTTTTAGATATTTTTTTGAGTTATTTTGTAGACTCTATGACTTTAAAAGAAAACATAGACAAAAGTATTATTGTTAATGTAGATAAACTTACCTTTATAAGAAATATTAGCAAAAAAATTTCGTATTCTCAAATGACTAAAATTATTGATATAATAGAAATTACAAAAAAGAAACTTAAATGTAATTGTAATTTTAATATAACTATTAGCGTTATGTTTTTTAATATATACGAGGTGATAAAATGATAGAAGTTGTAGGAGTTAGATTTGTAAATGCTGGTAAAATATATTATTTTGATCCACTTGATTTTAATATAGAAAAAAATTTGAATGTTATAGTAGAAACGGCTAGAGGTGTTGAGCTTGGAACCGTTGTTGTATATCCAAAAAAAATAGATGAGAATGAATTAACATCTCCCCTAAAACCAATTATAAGAATTGCTACTGATGAAGATAAACAAATATATAATGAAAATATAGAAAAATCAAAAGAGACTTTTGCTATTTGTCAAGAAAAAATAAAAGAGCATAATTTAAATATGTTTTTGATAGATTGTGAGTACACATTTGATAGAAATAAGTTAATATTTTATTTTACTGCAGAAGGAAGAATTGATTTTAGAGATCTTGTAAAAGATTTAGCATCGATTTTTAAAACTAGAATAGAATTAAGACAAATTGGTGTAAGGGATGAGGCAAAATCAATAGGAGGTCTTGGCCCTTGTGGAAGAAAGTTATGTTGTTCTTCTTGGCTTGGTGATTTTCACCCTGTTTCTATAAAAATGGCCAAAGACCAAAGTTTATCATTAAATCCAACAAAAATTTCAGGAATTTGTGGAAGACTTTTTTGTTGCTTAAAATATGAACACGATTTTTATGCAGAAACTTTAGAAACTATGCCTCTTGTTGGAGCATTAGTTAAGACTGATGATAAGAAAAAGGGTACTATTGTTGAAGTTAATGCACTACTTGAACAAGTTAAAGTGGAACTAGGTGAAAATTTATTTAAAGTTTATCATAAAGATCAATTAAAAGTTATAAAATCACCTAAAAGATGTTGTGGATGTTCTGGCAATAATGACATAGATGAAGCAACTTTAAGAGAACTTAAAAAACTAGAAGATTAAGAGGAAACTTATGGACGTTAAATTAAAAGATAATGAGAGAATTGACGATTTACAGTTAAATGGTCTTAAAATAATTCAAAATACAGATGGATTTTGTTTTGGTATAGATGCTGTTTTACTTGCAAATTTTGCTAAGGTAAAAAAGGATAATTTGGTTGTTGATTTAGGTACTGGAACGGGAATAATACCTACATTAATTGCTGGAAAGACTGAAGCAAAAAAAATAATTGGTGTAGAAATACAAAAAGAAGTATATGAAATGGCAAAAAGATCTGTAAAAATGAATGATTTAGAAGATAGAGTTGAAATTATAAATGAGGATTTAAAAGAAATAGATAAAATTCTTGAAGTTAATGGATTTCACATTGTAACTTCAAATCCTCCATATACTCATATTGATGGGATAAAAAATATAAGTGATAAAAAAGCAATATCAAGACACGAAATAAAATGTACCTTAGAAGATGTATTAAAGAGTGCATCACGACTTGTTATGCCAAAAGGTAAATTCTTTATGATTCATAGACCTATAAGACTTGTTGATATTTTTATTTTATCTAGAAAGTACGATTTAGAGCCTAAAAAAATTAGGTTTGTTCATCCTAAGCCAAATAAAGCGCCGAATTTAGTATTAATAGAATTTATAAAAGGTGGAAAACCTGAGCTTAAAATACTTGACCCGCTTTATGTATATTTAGAAAATGGAGAACATAGCGAAGAAATGAAGGGCATATATCAAAATAAAGGTATGCTTATAAAATAGATTTAGGAGAAAATTATGATTGGAAAATTATATATATGTCCAACTCCAATAGGAAATTTAGATGATATAACGTATAGAACTTTAAAAGTTTTAAGAGGAGTCGATTTAATAGCAGCAGAGGATACAAGACATAGTATAAAACTTTTAAATCACTTTGAAATATCAAAGCCACTAACTAGTTATCACGAACACAACAAAGACTCAAAAGGAAATTACTTAATAAATAAGCTTTTAGATGGAGAAAATATTGCATTAATAAGTGATGCTGGTATGCCTGGAATATCAGACCCAGGTGAAGATATTATAAAAGAAGCTATAAAAAATAATATAGAAATTGAAGTACTTCCTGGAGCTACAGCATCAATAACAGCACTTGTTGGTTCTGGTATTAGTACATCAAAATTTGTGTTTGAAGGGTTTTTAGATAGAGATAAAAAATCAAAAAGAAAAAGGCTTGAAGAACTAAAAGAGGAAGATAGAACTATAATTTTTTATGAATCACCTCATAGATTAAAAGAAACACTAAAAGAAATGCTTAAAATATTTGGAAATAGGAGATTATCTATAAGTAGAGAATTAACAAAAAAATATCAAGAAACGATAAGAGATGATTTAGAAAACTTAGTAGAAATATTTGAAAAAAAAGAAGCTAAAGGTGAATTTGTATTAATAGTTGAAGGATTTAGTGGAGAAAAAACTATAAATAATAATTATAGCGATTTAAGTGATAGAGAATATGTAATTGAGCTTATAAATAGTGGAATAAATAAAAAAGATGCAATAAAAATAGTTTGTAAAGAGAGAAAACTAACAAAAGATGTTGTATATAAACAAGTAATAGATTTATAAAAAAACCTATAGTATAGATATTTTCTATATTATAGGTTTTTTATAATTGTTATATTTCATTTACAATATTTGTAGCCCATTTTTTTGATAATGCTCTTGGAACACCAAATATAAATTTAACTAAATCTTCTGTATAACTTAGTAAAACTAAAATATAAATAGGAGCTCCATTATATGCAGCAAAAAAAGTTAACGGAAGAGATACAAACCACATACAACTAAGTTCAAGTAGTAAAGAATATTTAGTATCTCCACCACTTCTTAATACTCCAATTATTATAAAAGTATTAAATGCTCTAAATGCTAAAAGTATACCCATTATAGTAAATATTTTAGTTATATCATCTACTAAATATCCCTCAACACTAAACATCTTAATTAAAAGAGGTATATTTAAAATAAGTAATACACCTAATATAATTCCAACTAGAATTACTAATAAAGAAAACTTTTTAGCATAACTAATAGCAGTTTCTATTTTATTTGCACCAAGTTCATTTCCAAGCATAATTGATGAACCAATTGCAATACAAACGGCAGTTACTATAAAGAAGTTTCCAGTACTTGATGCTATTTGACTTGCAGCTATTGCTGAAGTTCCAGCTTTTGAGTATGCAACAGAATATAAAACTGTGCCAATCGCCCAACTAGTATCATTTATAAATACTGGTAGACTTCTTGATAAGAAGCTTTTTATAAACTCAAAATCTAACATTTTTATATGATTTATATTAAACTTTAGTAAATAATCTTTCTTATAAAAATACACATAAGATATTATAAGAGTAAACTCGACTATTCTTGCTATTAAAGTAGCAAGAGAAGCTCCTTTTACTCCCATTTGAGGGAATCCAAATTTTCCAAATATCAATAAGTAATTAAGAATAATATTTACAAAAAGAGCTATTAAGCTACAAATCATACCTAGTTTTGGATTTCTTATAGCTCTTGAACTCATACTAAATATAGTACTTATAGCGATAATAGGATATGAAAATCCTATTATACTGAAATATTCTTTAGTATAATTTACAACACTCTCATCATTTGAAAATATATTTATAATTGTTTCTGGTGAAAATAATGCAAAAAAGCTAAATATTAAACTTATAAATAATCCTAATATACAAGAAAAACCTATTACCTTTTTGATACTTATATCGTCATTTTTACCAAAAAACTGTGATATAAATATTACTGCACCACCAGAGATACCACCAATAGACATATTAAATAAAAAGAAAAATTGATTTGCAATTCCAATAGATGCAATAGATATTTCTCCCAAACTACTTATCATTACTGTATCTATTATATTTACAGATGTTGATATTAATTGTTGAATAATAATTGGAATACAAAGAGACAATAATAGTTTAAAAAATGTTTTATTTTCATCATTTAACGATAACAAAAAATCACTCCTTTCAAAAAACTATTATTAAAATATTTTTAACTCTAAATTAATAATTCTTCCCACTCAACATAAAGATTAGATAGCCTTTCTTCTAAAACTACTTTTTCACTGTGAATTTCTTTTGATTTTTCCGGATTTGAATAAACTTCTTCTTCACATAATTTTAAGTTAAGTTGATTAATTTTACTTTCTATTTCTTCGATTTCCTTTTCTATATTTTGTATTTTATTTCTGTTTTTTTTCTGAAGCTCTCTTATTTCTCTTTCTTTTTTCTTTTCTTCTTTTAATTGAGTTTTAGTTTTATTTTCCTTATCACTAAGCTCTTTTAATTCCTTAGTTTCTTTTAGTTGTTTTTTCTTTTCTATATAATAGTCATAATTTCCAAGATATTCAGTTACGCCATTTTCATCGAGAACTAAAATCTTATCAACAACAGTATTTAAAAAATATCTATCGTGTGAAATAATAAAAACAGTTCCATCATAACTTAAAAGAGCATCTTCTAAAACCTCTTTTGAATCTATATCTAAGTGGTTTGTAGGCTCATCAAGGAGTAAAAAGTTAGAATTTGAAAGAATTAATTTTAAAATAGCAACCCTTGCTCTTTCTCCTCCACTTAACATAGAGATATTTTTAAAAACTTCTTCACCCTCAAATAAAAATGAGCCAAGTAAGTTTCTAACCTCAGTTTGGGTTAAATTCTTATTATCATTCCAAATCTCATCTATTATAGTATTTTTTAAATTTAATGTTTTTTGCTCTTGATGAAAGTATGAAATATTAACATTAGTACCAAATTTTATATCACCATTAGTAGGTGTTATTTCATTCATTATTATTTTAAATAGTGTGGACTTTCCTATGCCATTAGGTCCAATTAATGCTACTTTTTCTCCTCTATATATATTAAACGTAGTATTTTTAAATAAATTTTTATCTTCATATCCCATAGAAATATTTTTAACTTGCAAAACATCATTCCCACTACTTATAGATGTAGAAAAATTTATCTTAGCTTTTTTTCTTTCCTTATCAGGAGCATCAAGTATTTCTATTTTATCTAACATTTTTTCTTTACTTCTTGCTCTTTTGATATGTTTTTCTCTACCAAATGCTTTTAGTCTTTGAATTGATTCTTCTTGTTTTTTAATTTCTTTTTGTTGATTTTCGTAATTTTTCTTTTCTATTTCTTTTTCGATTTTTGAAAGTTTTAAAAAGTCTGAGTAATTACCGTTATAAGTTTTTAATTTTTTATTATTAATTTCAAAAACTTTATTTACTACTTGGTCTAAAAAGTATCTATCGTGAGAAATTAAAATAACAGTACCTTTATATTGTTTTAAGAAAAGTTCAAGCCATTCTGTAGCCTCTGAATCAAGATGATTTGTAGGCTCATCAAGTAAAAGTAGAGTTGGTTTTTTAAGAAGTAATTTGCTAAGTAAAATTCTAGTTTTTTCTCCACCTGATAATATTTTTATAGGTTTTTGAAATTCTTCTTCACTAAACCCAAGTCCTCTTAAAACTCCTTTTGCCTCTGATTCATAACTATAACCATTTAAATTAGAAAATTTCTCAAGACAAACGGAGTATTCACTCATAAGTTTTTCTAAAATCTTAGGATTATTACTCTGATTAGCTATTTCATTTTCTAAATTTCTAAGATTATCTTTTATTTTTATTAAATCAGAAAAAACATCTAAAACTTCGTCTAGTATAGTATTTTCTGAACTAAAGTTAGTATTTTGTTCTAAATATCCTATTTCACAGTCTTTTGATTTGTAAATCTCACCACTATCATATCCATAAATACCAGATATTATCTTAAAAAGAGTAGTTTTACCAGTTCCATTAACTCCAATTATTCCAACTTTATCGTGTTCATTAATTGTAAAATTAATATTTTCTAGTATTTTATCTATTCCAAAACTTTTATTTAAATTATTACAAGACAAAACAATCATAAATTTGTACCTCCTTGACTATCTAAAATTATAATATTTTGATATAATATAATCAAGAATATATAAAATCCATAAATGGAGGTTTTTATGGCTGAAAAAAATATATCAATGGCAGTTATAAGAAGGCTTCCTAAGTATCATAGATATTTGGGAGAGCTATTAAATAAAGATATAAAAAGAATTTCATCAAAAGAGTTAAGTGAGATAATTGGATTTACTGCATCTCAAATAAGACAAGACTTAAATAACTTTGGTGGATTTGGACAACAAGGGTACGGTTATAATGTAGGTGAACTTTATGAGGAGATAGGGAAAATATTAGGTATTGATAAATATTATAATGCAGTATTAATAGGAACTGGGAACTTGGGTCAGGCTATAGTGAATTATCCTGGATTTAATCATTCACCATTTTGTATTAAAGCATTATTTGATATTAATCCAAATATAATAGGTACGAATATAAATAATTTTGAGGTTTTAGATGTTTGTAATTTATCAAAATTTATAAAAGAAAATAATATTGATATAGCTATTATTTGTACTCCTAAAAATAGTGCACAAGAAACTGTAAATGAACTTGTTAAAGCTGGAATAAAAGGTATTTGGAATTTTGCATCTATAGATTTAGAAGTTCCAGAAGGTATTACAGTAGAAAATGTTAGTATAACAGATAGTTTATTAACTTTATCATATTTAATGAAAGAAAATATTTAAAAAGTTACCTAATGTTTAGGTAACTTTTTTATTTAATCATTTATGTAATTATTCTGGTTGAGGAGCATCAACAGGACAAACTGCGTTGCAAGAACCACATTCTATACATAAATCAGCATTTATTACATATTTGTCATCTCCTGCAGATATACAGCTAACAGGACATTCAGCTTCACAAGCACCACAGCTTATGCAAGCATCATTTATAAAATAAGCCATAACTAAATCCTCCTTATTAATAATTGCTAATATTATATCAGAAATAATTAAAAAGTACAAATTAAAAAAAGTAACAAAAAAAGTTACAAAAACTTTACAAGCAAAAAAAAATATTGTATAATATAATCAATATTGTATATTTGATGAAAATAATGTATATAATAATAAATTTGATATAAAGCAAGATAATTGATTACATAATGAGATTAATATTTATATATTGTGTATTAGTATGTTATCTTAACTAAATAAAGTATTGAATCAACACTATAATTATAGTGAAATTTGAAGGGAGAAATATTGTGAAAAGAAAAATATTAGTACCAATGTTTGCATCGGCAGTTGCATTATCTATGAATACAGTTTCAAATGCAGATAATTTAGAAGCAACAACTGAAAAAACTGAAAATGATAATAAAGCGATAGCTTTAGATGAATATAAAGAAGAACAATATAAAAAAGCTACTATAAAAGATGGTGTAGCAGTAAAGATAAGAGAAAATGGAGATGTTAAAAAAGTAGCTTACTCGGGAGAGAGTTTTAAAGTTTTAGCTACTCAAGGAGAATGGACTAAGGTTTATATTGATGAAGAATGTGAAGGATGGGTTCCATCTAGATACATAGATATAGAACAAACTGAAGGTTACATAACAGCAGAAAAAGTTAATTTTAGAACTGATAGTAGTGTAGAATCTGATATAATAGAAGAATTAGAAATAGGAAAAGATTTACAGGTTTTAGAAGTTCAAGATGAATGGATAAAGGTTAAAAGTGGAGATAAAGAAGGGTTTGTAAATGCAAATTACTTATCTGAAGAAGCTCCTATTATAGAAGAAGAGGAAGAAGTTTTAGAAGAAACTACAGAAGATGATTTATTAGAAGAAAATAACTCAAATGAAGATAAGTCTAATGAGTCAACTCAACCTCAAAGACCATCTACACAAAGTAATACTTCTTCTAGACCTAATAATCATGTACAAACAAATGAAGACGATAGAGAAGAAGAACCTTCAAATGAACAAGAAGAGTCTGAAGATACATCTTTAAGCGAAGATACTCAAGATGTACCAGTATCAAGTAGTACTGCTGTGCAATCAGTTCTTAATTTAGCTTACTCAAAGCAAGGTTCACCATACGTTTGGGGTGCAGAAGGTCCTAATAGTTTTGACTGTTCAGGATTTACATCTTATGTTTTTAAAAATGCAGTAGGTATAAACTTACCAAGAACTTCAAGTGCTCAATCAAATTATGGTACTACTGTAAGTAGATCAAATTTACAACCAGGAGACTTAGTTTTCTTCAATACTAGTGGAAGTGAAGTAAGTCATGTTGGTATATACATAGGAAATGGAAATATGATACATTCACCATCTTCTGGTAAGAGTGTTAGTATAGCAAGTATAAACTCTTCTTATTACAGTGCAAGATTTGTAAACGCAAAGAGAGTTTTATAATAAAAAAGACTGCCTTTTGGTAGTCTTTTTTGATATACACTTTTATTAATATATAAGTATGTATATAATATTATTAAAAACTATTTTAAGGAGATGAACAATATGAACGATATTGTAATTATAGGTGCAGGAGTTGTAGGTTGTTCAATAGCAAGAGAATTATCAAGATATAATTTAAAAATAAAGGTTTTAGATAAAAATTTTGATGTATCAGAAGGTATATCAAAAGGAAATAGTGGTATTATACATGCTGGGTATAATGAAAAAGAAGGAACACTAAAAGCTAAATTAAATATAAAAGGGAATGAAATGATGGATAATTTAGCTAAAGAATTACAGTTTTCATTTAAAAGAAATGAAGCTCTTATTTTGGCTTTTGATGAATATGAAGTAAGTAGATTAGAATATCTAAAAGAAAATGGAGAAAAATTAGGAGTAAAAGGTCTTGAAATAATAGATAAAGAAGAAGTTTTATATCTTGAAAAAAATATAAATCCTGATGTGTTAAAGGCTTTATTAGTAAAAACATCTGCAATAGTTAGTCCTTATGAGATGACTTTGGCACTTGGAGAGAATGCAGTAGAAAATGGTGTTGAGTTTTTACTTGGAAAAGAAGTTATTGATATAAAAAAAGAAGATGATATATACATATTAGTTATGAAAGATAACAGTACTATTAAAACTAAAGTAGTTATAAATGCGTCAGGACTTAGTGGAGCATACTTAAATAATTTAATAAATGAAGAAAAATATGAAATAAAACCTGTAAAAGGAGAATACTGTTTATTTGATAAAGTAGCAGGTACTTTATGTACAAGGACTTTATTTCAAGTACCTAGCAAGTTAAGCAAAGGTATTTTGGTAACTCCTACTGTTGATGGTAATTTATTATTAGGACCAAATGCTAAATCTGATGATACTATAAGAACTTCTAGAGAAGGTATAGATGAAATTATGTCTAAAAGTAATAAAACTA
Organism: uncultured Peptostreptococcaceae bacterium; assembly: GCA_944383455.1. GTDB lineage: Bacteria > Bacillota > Clostridia > Peptostreptococcales > Peptostreptococcaceae > JAGHEK01. Next base: position 26,582 of record CALWPP010000013.1, on the reverse strand, counting down.
TTAAAAATTTACCATTTGAAAGAGTTTTAAATACTTTTAGTGGTATAAGACCAAAATTAGACAGCGAAGATTTTATAATTGAAGAAGCTAAAAATTTAAAAAATTTTATAAATGTAATTGGAATAGATTCACCAGGGCTTACAGCGGCTCCAGCAATAGCAGAATATGTTACCAAAATAATATCAAAAAATATAGAATTAGTTAAAAAAGATAATTTTAATCCGATTAGAGAAAAAATGGTTAGAATGTCAGAATTAAGTATAGATGAAAAAAATGAATTAATATCTAAAAATCCATCATATGGTAAAATGATATGTAAATGTGAATTTGTAACAGAGGGTGAAATTATAGATTCAATAAAAAGACCTCTAGGAGCAAAAACTTTAGATGGAATAAAAAGAAGAACTAGAGCTATGATGGGTGGCTGTCAAGGAAGTGGTTGCATGTTACCAATAAGTATTATATTAAGTAAAGAGCTTGGGGTAGATATAACTGAAGTTAAAAAGAACAATTTATCTTCAACAGTAGTTGGATTTAAGGAGGACTAATATGAAAGATTATGATTTAATAATTATAGGAGGAGGGGCATCTGGAATTTTATGTGCTATAGAAGCTTCTAAAAAAGGAATTAATAATGTATTACTTATAGAAAAGGATTCTGTACTTGGTGGAGCGTTAAATCTTTCAGATTATAGTATAGGTAAAAATAGTATAACTGGAATAGAATACAAAGAAAAATTATTAAATGACATGAAAAATTTTAATGTAGAAAAAAAATTAGATACTATGGCACTTAAAATAGAAGAAAATAATGAAATTATTTGCACAAGTAAAACTAATGGAATAGAAAAAATAAAAGGTAAAAAAATAATAATAGCAAATGGAGCTAAAGAAGGATATAGAAAATCTCTTAGTATGTTAGGAGATAGATGTGCAGGAGTTTTAACAGTAGGTATGGCAAAGAAAATTTTTAGTATGGGAATTATTCCAGGAAAAAATATACTTATTGAAGGTGGACAAACTCTTTATATGATAGAAAAAGAGTTAAAAAAACATAATATAAAAATAAATATTATTTCTGATGATAAAAATTGTAAAACTTATGGATTAACTGATAAAATATATTATAATTATAATATAACTTCTATTGAAGGAAATAGCAGAGTAGAATTAGTTAGAATTTCAAATGGAAAAGAAGAAAAAAATATAGATTGTGATACTGTAATTTTTGCTAGAAGTATGTTATCAGACGGACTTTTGGCTATGAGAAGTAATATAAAATTAAATCCAAAAACTACTGGAGCAGAAGTTGATAAAAACTTTATGACTTCAAGAGAAAATATATTTGCATGTGGTAATAGTATATATATTCATGATTATATAGAAGATATAGAATATGAATGTAAGTATTTAATAGATAAATTAGAATTTTAATAAAAAAGGTATTTTGATATCTTATCAAAATACCTTTTTACTATTATATAATTATTGACTTTAGATAAAAAAAATGATAATCTAACTAAAAGATAAAATACTTTTAAATTTAGTCCAGAGAGGCTAAAAAAGGAGGAAGTTTATGAATTTAGTCCAACCAGAAGACTTTTCTATAGAACAAATTAACGAAATACTTTCGTTATCTCAAGATATAATGAGTAATCCTTCAAAATATTCTAAAGTATGTGAAGGTAAATTACTTGCTACTCTTTTTTTTGAACCATCAACAAGAACAAGATTAAGTTTTGAATCTGCAATGAAAAGACTTGGAGGAAATGTTATAGGATTTTCTGAGCCTAATTCTTCATCAGTTTCAAAAGGAGAGAGTTTAAAAGATACTATAAAAACTGTTTCTTGTTATGCAGATATAATAGCTATGAGACATCCTTTAGAAGGGTCTGCAAGTGAAGCTTGTAAGTATACAAGTGTTCCTTTTATAAATGCAGGAGATGGCAAAAATCAACATCCAACTCAAACATTAACAGATTTATTAACTATAAAATCTTTAAAGGGAGATTTAAATAATCATACAATTGGTATTTGTGGAGATTTAGAAAATGGTAGAACTGTTCATTCATTAGTAAAAGCTATGTCAAGATATAGTGGAATGAAGTTTATTTTTATATCACCAAAAGAACTAAAAATGCCTTCATATATAAAAGAAGAATTAACTAGTAAAAATCATACCTATATAGAAACTGAAAGTTTAGATGAAGTTATAGATAAGCTTGATATTTTATATATGACAAGAGTTCAAAGAGAAAGATTTAATGATTTAGATGAGTATGAAAGATTAAAAGATTTTTATATATTAGACTTAAAAAAGCTGAAAAAAGCTAAAAATGATATGATTATTATGCATCCACTTCCAAGAGTTAATGAAATAGATGAAGAAGTTGATGATGATGAAAGAGCAGTTTATTTTAAACAAGCAAGATATGGAATGTTTGTTAGAATGGCTTTAATTATTAAGCTTTTAGAATTAGAAAAGTAGGTGAGGATAAAATGTATAATATAATCGAAAATAGATACTTAGCTGATGATATGTACCTTATGAAAGTAGAAGGTAATCTTAAAGGTGAGATGGGTCAGTTTTATATGTTAAGGACTGAAAGTAATTATCCACTTTTATCAAGACCAATAAGTATTTGTGATATAGATGAAAATAGTATAACTTTTTTATATAAAGTTTTTGGAGAGGGAACTAAAATATTTTCTAAATTAAAAGTAGGAGATAAAATAAACCTTGAAGGACCTTATGGAAATGGTTATAAAAAAGTTGAAGGAAAAGTTGCATTAGTTGGTGGGGGAATAGGTGTTGCACCACTTTATTTAGTAGCTAAAAATATAAAAAATTGTGATGCTTACTTAGGATTTAGAAACGAATCTGTTTTAGTTGATGAATTCAAAGAAGTTTGTAATGAGGTATTTGTTGCAACTAATAATGATTTTGTAACTAAATATCTTGATGTTAACAAATATGATTACATACTTACTTGTGGACCAACTCCTATGATGAAGTCTTTAGTAAAAATGACTGAAAATACAAACACAAAAATAATGGTTTCACTTGAAAATCATATGGCTTGTGGGGTAGGAGCTTGCCTTGTTTGTACTTGTAAGACTAACTCAGGAAACAAAAAGACTTGTAAAGATGGACCAGTATTTTGGGGAGAGGAAGTGATTTTTAATGATTAATTTAGAATGTAAAATAGGAGATATTACTTTTAAAAACCCTATAATAATGGCATCTGGTACTTTTGGATTTGGAAAAGAGTATGGAGAAATTTATGATATAAATAAATTAGGTGGTATAAGTAGTAAAGGTCTTACACTTTATAAAAGAGATGGAAATAATGGAATGAGAGTATTTGAAACTCCATCTGGAATGATGAATAGTGTTGGTCTTGAAAATCCTGGAGTAAAAGGATTTATAGAAAATGAATTAGAATATTTTAAAAGTTTAGATACTGTAAAAATTGCTAACTTAGGTGGAGCAACTATAGAAGATTATGTTGAGGGAGCTAAACTTTTAAATGATAAAGAGATAGATATGATAGAGCTTAATATTTCTTGTCCAAATGTTAAGGCTGGAGGAATGGCTTTTGGAATAAAAAATGAAGTTGCAAGAGAAGTTGTTCGTGAAGTAAGAAGGGTAGTTAGTTTACCACTTATAGTAAAGTTATCTCCAAATGCAGAAGATATAGTTGGGATGGCTAGAGTTTGTGAAGAAGAAGGAGCAGATGCTATTTCTTTAGTAAATACATTTAAAGCTATGGCAATAGATATAAAAAATAGGAAGCCAGTTTTTGAAAATGTTTATGCTGGTCTTTCAGGACCTGCAATAAAACCAATAGCACTTAGAATGGTTCACGAAGTTTGTAAAAATGTATCTATTCCAGTAATAGGAATGGGTGGAATAATGAATGTGGATGACGTTATAGAATTTATAATGGCTGGTGCTACTTGTGTACAGTTAGGGACTGTAAACTTTGTAAATCCAAGAATTGGAGAAGAAATAATAAAAGATTTAGAAAAATTTATGATAGAAAATAATATAAAAACATTAGACGAAATAAGAGGAGTGATATAGATGAGCAAGGTAGATGTAGTTGAAATATTAAAAAAGAGTGATGCACTTTTAGAAGGACATTTCTTATTATCATCAGGAAAGCATAGCAATAGATACGTTCAATGTGCAAAAGTATTAAGATTTCCAGAATATGCAGAGAAGGTTTTAAGTACTGTAGTTGATAAAATAAAAGATTTAGAAATAGATTTAGTTGTTGGTCCTGCTATGGGAGGAGTTATAGTTTCCTATGAACTTGGAAGACAATTAAATAAAGAAACTGTATTTACTGAAAGAAAAGATGGAGTAATGGAGCTTAGACGTGGTTTTGAGGTTAAAAAAGGAGCTAAAATAATAATAGCAGAAGATGTTGTAACTACTGGAAAATCTACAATAGAAACTAAAGAAGCTTTAGAAAAATTAGGTGGGGAAGTTATAGGGGTTGCTTGTATAGCTGATAGAACTAGTTCAGATATAGGACTTCCAATATATAGTGCGATAAAACTTGATATAAAGGTATATGAAGCTGATGAATGTCCGCTTTGTAAAGAAGGAAAGATAGATTTAGTAAAACCAGGAAGTAGAGAATTTAAAGAATTAGGAATGTAAAATGGTGCTTTTAGCACCATTTTTTATATTTAAAAAATTATTATTAATTTATATAATTTTATTTTTAAGTATTTATATATTGCAAAAACTCTATTTATTAAAATATAAAAAATATTTTGAACTAATATAAAATATAAAAGCATCTTTAAAATTTCTAAGGTCTAAATTTAGTGTTTCTTTTATTTTATCAAGTCTATAAATTAAAGTATTTCTATGAAGAAAAAGAGAGGTTGAAGTCTTTGAAATATTTAAGTCGTTTTCAATAAAATTAACTCCAGTTTTTATCAGGTTTTTATCTATACTTTTTAAAGTATTTATATTTATGAGTTTTTCAAATTCTATATAAGAACTACAAATATCTATAAATTTATATATTTTTAAATCGCTAATAGTAGCTATTTTATTAATATTTTCGTCTCTTAGGAAAGTATTTTTAAAAAGTTCATCTACAATTTTATATTTTAGATTGAAATCATCACAAGAATCTATCTTACCAAGATTTATTATATTAGTACTTCGATAACTTTCAGTTTCTACTATATCTAGTGTAGATTTATCTATACATAAGTTTTTTTTAGATAAAACAACTAAGAAATTTTCATGCTTAAATATTTCTATATTTTCAAATAAATTATACAATATTTTGCTTAATGAATTAAAATCAAGATTATTTTGGAAAAATAAATAGCAAAAGCCGTTTATATTATCAGGTAATTTATTATTTATTATTTCTATTACATATGAATTATTATTAAAACTTATTAAATGTTGATTATTTCCTATGTTTTGATTTTTGTACTCAAAAATGCGTACATTTTTATTTAGTTGTCTTTCTAAAAATTCTGCTAAGCTATCCATAAATCCCCCTGTTATCAAAAAAGTAAGATGAATATTCATCTTACTTTTATATTATCATAATTTATATTAAACGTTAGCTATTTTTTCAGAAGAAGGAACTACAGCAGTTTCAGTTTCTTTATCAAATAGATGTATTCTATTTTTGTCCATAGCAAGTTTTAGTTTATCATCTATATTTAATCTATATCTTCCATCAAGTCTTGCAGTTATGCTACTTTCACCACATTTTAAGTAAGCATATATCTCAGCACCCATCATCTCTCTTATTTCAACTACTGCTTCAAAAGAACTATCTAAACTATTTTCAACGAATAAATCTTCTATATGAATATCTTCTGGTCTTATTCCAAGTATCATTTCTTTACCAATATACTTTTCTTGTATAGAATCATAATTACCTTTATTTATAGCTATTGATAGTGAGTTATTCTCTGCATAGATTTGTCCGTTTCTCTCAACTAAAGTAACATTTATAAAGTTCATCTGAGGAGCACCTATAAATCCTGCAACAAACACGTTATTTGGTCTTTCATAAATATCTTGTGGTGTTCCTATTTGTTGAACCACACCATCTTTCATAACTACTATTCTATCAGCCATTGTCATAGCTTCAACTTGGTCGTGTGTTACATATATAAAAGTAGTACCTAAAGACTTGTGAAGTTTTGTTATTTCAGTTCTCATTACACCTCTAAGTTTTGCATCAAGGTTACTTAAAGGTTCATCCATTAAGAATACTTTTGGATTTCTAACTATTGCACGACCAAGAGCGACCCTTTGTCTTTGACCTCCAGATAAGGCTTTTGGCTTTCTATCAAGTAATTTTTCAAGGTCAAGAATTCTTGCAGCTTCTCTTACTTTTTTATCTATTTCTTCTTTTGGCATTTTTCTAAGCTTAAGAGCAAAAGCCATATTATCATAAACTGTTAAGTGTGGATAAAGTGCATAGTTTTGAAAAACCATAGCGATATCTCTATCTTTAGGGTCAACCTCATTAACAAGTCTATCTCCTATATAAAGTTCACCAGAAGAAATATCTTCAAGCCCAGCTATCATTCTTAACGTAGTTGACTTACCACAACCAGATGGACCAACAAGTACTATAAATTCTTTATCTTTCATGTGTATATTAACATTTTTTACAGCATTAAAACCATTGTCATACGATTTACAAATATTTTTTAAAATAACCTCAGCCATTTTAAAATCCCCCTTACGTTTTATATTTAATCTAATAATATCAAAAAAATGTTTTCCTGGGTATATATAAAATAACCAAAAAAATTATATAAACTATACAAAACTAAATATAATTTTTATATTAATTATAGATATAGATTGATTTTTGAAATAGGTTATAATAAATCTTTAGAAAATCTTTAGATTTATATAAGCTTTATCTTAATATTTTTAATTTATTATTTATACAAGAAGGGAGAAAAATTAAGGTATGAATTTATACAATGTTTTAATAGTAGAAGATGATTATGATATTGCTAATGGAATAAAAGTATATTTATTAAATCAAGGATATAATGTTTTTATTGCAAATAATGGGTTGGAAGGGCTTGATATAATTAAAACTCAAGATATACATTTAGCAATAGTAGATATTATGATGCCAAAATTAAATGGGCACGAATTCACAATGAAAGCTAGAAGTGATTATGATTTTCCTATAATATTTTTATCTGCAAAATCAGAAGAAATAGATAAAATAAATGGACTTAATATCGGAGGAGATGATTATGTTACAAAGCCTTTTAATCCACTTGAATTATTAGCAAGAGTTAATTCACATTTAAGAAGGTATAAAAAGTATTTAACTATTAAAGAAAAAGATAATATCAATGATTCTATATTTACAGTAGGAGGGATTGAGTTAAACTTAGATACAAAGGAAGTTACAGTTGATGATAATTTAGTAAAACTAACTCCAATAGAATTTAAAATACTTAGTTTACTTATGAAAAATGCTGGAAGAGTTTTTTCATCAGAAGAAATTTATGAGAATGTTTGGAGGGAAAGAGCAGTAAATACTGATACGATAATGGTACATATAAGAAATATACGAGAAAAGATTGAATTTAATCCAAAAAATCCAAAATATTTAAAGGTGGTGTGGGGCGTTGGTTACAAAATCGAAAAACAATAAAACATCTAGTATAATATGTATTTTAATAGTTACTATTTTATCTTTAGGGATAATTTTGTCTTATACTAAAATACAAAAATTAAGTAATAATTATAAGGGAAATATTTATGAAGATGAAAACTTATTAAATGATTTAGGCAAAATTAGTTATTATTTATATTATGATATTTTAAGTAATGAAGATAAAAACATTAAGCCTTCAGATATTATAATTGATATTAAACAAGGTGAATATTCACAAGAAGATTTACAAAATGAAAAAAATAATTTTAATGATAATATAATTGACAAGAAGTATCTTTTAGAAGGCAGTTACATGGGTTTAGATTACTATGTTTTAAATAAAGAAAATAATATTTTTAAGAAAAGAAGCTCAAAAGATTTAACATTACTTTTAAATAATAATAGCAATATAGAAGATATAAAAAATTATTATAGTTTTTATATAGTTATGGATTTTGATAATTATGGAAATTTAACAATAGAAAGAATACATGGAGCAACCAAAGGTAATGTTATAAACCATATATATCCTGCAAAAACAGCTTACTATTCAGATATATTAGAGTCAAAACCTATAAAAAATATGAAATATATTTATGCAATACCTAAACAACTAAATTTTGAAGACCCAATTTATAATATTTACTACTACGAAAATTATAATGCGTATAATTATGCTTCACAAGAAATTTTAATACCTTTTTTTGTAGTTTTTTGTTTAGTAGCATTTTTTATACCATATAAATTTCAAAATGAATCAAATTTATTTAAAAAATTCTCAAAGATACCATTTGAAATATTATTAGTTCTAGTTGGATTTTCTCTTGTATTTATTATTAGTTCAGGAGAAATTATAATAAGACAAACACTTGAAAATAATTTAACAGAACATAAAACCTTAGATTATATAATAAACTTTATATATTGGTTTATAAATTATTGTATTTTATATTTAGGAATTGTTTTAGTTAAGCAGATATTTAGTGTAGGGATTTTAGACTATATAAAATCAAATTCTTTAATAGTTAAATTTTTTAAATATTTATATAATAAATCAAAGTTAGCTTATAACTATTTAATAAATTTCGACCTTAAAGACACAAATAACAAAAAATTAGTAATTATTCTAATTATAAATTATTTTGTAGTAGTTATTATGTGTATTATGTGGTGGTTAGGAGTATTTTTTGCAATAGCTTATACAATAGGACTTTTTGTAATTATAAAGAAAAATTATGATAAAATACAAAATGAATACAAAGAACTTTTAAATATTACAGAAGAAATGTCAAATGGAAACTTAAATATATCTTTAGATAAAGACTTAGGTGTATTTAATTCGATAAAGAGTAATTTACTTGATATAAAATCAGGGTTTAAAAAGGCAGTTGATAAAGAAGTAAAAAGTGAAAAAATGAAAACTGAACTTATATCAAACGTTAGTCACGATTTAAAAACTCCACTAACTTCTATAATAACTTATACAGATTTGCTTAAAGATGAAAATTTAGGAAAAGAAAAGCAACAAGAATATATTGAAATATTAGATAAAAAATCACAAAGATTAAAAGTGTTAATAGAGGACTTGTTTGAAGTAAGTAGGGCAAATAGTGGAAACATAAACTTAAATCTAGTAGATGTTGACGTTGTATCTCTTATTAAGCAGACTATATTTGAACTTGATGACAAAATAAAAGAAAAATCACTTATAATAAAAACTAATATGCCAGATGATAAAGTAATACTAAAACTTGATAGTCAAAGAACCTTTAGAGTTTTTGAAAACTTAATTATAAATATTACTAAATATTCTTTAGAAAACTCAAGAGTTTATATTGATGTTTTTAATAATTTTGATAGTGTTAGTATAAGTTTTAAAAACATATCAAAAGATGAGATTAATTTTACAGTTGATGAAATAGAAGAAAGATTTGTAAGAGGAGATAAATCAAGAACTACTGAGGGAAGTGGGCTAGGATTATCCATTGCAAAAAGTTTTGTTACTTTACAAAATGGTACTTTTGAAATAGTTTTAGATGGAGATTTATTTAAGGTATTAATAAACTTTAATAAGTAATTTAAGTTTTATTTTTAATTAGTTTTAAAATCAAAACCACTTTTCTAAATTTTTAGATGAGTGGTTTTTTATTTTTATGATTGATTTTTATATATCAAAATGGGTAAAATTAGAATTATAAACAAATAATAAGGAGAAAATATTTATGAAAGTTTATGAAAAAGGAAATAGTGTTATACTTGAGGATATAGAAGATTTTGAACCAAAACACATATTTGAGTGTGGTCAATGTTTTAGATGGATAAAAGAGGAAGACGACTCATACACAGGAGTTGTTGAAGGTAAAATATTAAACGTTAAAAAAGAAGGGAATTTAGTTTATCTAAATAATACTAACTTAGAAGACTTTAATAATATTTGGTATGATTATTTTGATTTAAAAACTGATTACAAAGCTATAAAAGAAAAGTTAAGAAATATGGACGAGCATCTTGAAAAAGCTACTGAATTTGGATATGGAATTAGAATTTTAAAGCAAGATAGTTTTGAGATGTTAATTTCTTTTATAATATCATCAAACAATAGAATACCTATGATACAAAGAGCTATAAATAATTTATCAAGAACTTATGGAGAGTTTATAGGAGAATATAATGGTAAAGAGTACTATTCATTCCCAACAGCAAAAGATTTAAATAAAGCTACTACTGAAGAAATAAGAGCTTGTCAAACTGGATTTAGGGATAAGTACATAAAAACTACAGTTGAAAGAATAATAAATGAAAATGATGATGTTAGTAATTATAGAAATTTATCGACTGAAGAATGCTTAAAAGAACTTTTAAAATTTAATGGAGTAGGTGCAAAAGTAGGAGATTGTATAGCTCTTTTTGGAATGCAAAAGTTTGACACTTTCCCAGTTGATGTTTGGGTAAAAAGAGTTATGCAAGAATTTTACGTTGATGAGGATTTATCACTTCCTAAAATAAGAAAATATGCAGTAGAAAAGTTTGAAGACTTATCAGGATATGCACAACAATATTTATTTTACTATGCAAGAGAACTTGGAATAGGAAAATAATAAAAAGGAGACAAAAATGGACACTAAAAATATATTATTTTTAGGATTAATAATATCTTACTTAATAGGAGCTTATATTTTACTAAAAATAATTTTAGAAAATAGAGACCCTATAAAAACTATTATTTGGTTACTTATTTTTATATTGTTTCCAGTTGGGGGAGTTATTATTTATGCCATTTTTGGGAGGAATTTAAGAAGACGAAAACTTCTAAAAACAAAAAAGCTATCAGATAATATAAAAACACTTTTTGAAAACTCTGATGAAATAACTGAAATAATAAATATAGAAAAAAAAGAATTAAATAAAATAAATGAAAGTTTTATAGAAAAAAGATTAATAAATTTACTTCTTAATACAGGTAAATTCCCATTTACGTCAAATAATAAAATTAAAGTATATAAAGATGGAAATGAAAAGTTTAAAGACTTACTAAAAGATATAGAAAATGCAAAAGACTATATTCATCTAGAATACTTTATTATAAAGGAATGTGAAATTGGAAATAAATTAAAAGAAGCTTTAATTAAAAAAGCAAATGAAGGACTTGAGATAAAAGTATTATACGACAATGTTGGTTGTTGGAGATTCTTATTTAAGAGAAATTACTTTAAAGAAATGAAAAACAATAATATCACAGTAAAAGCTTTTTATCCTGATAAATTTCCTATATTTTTTGGAAGGATAAATTATAGAAATCATAGAAAAATAGTAGTAATAGATGGAAAAATAAGTTATATGGGTGGTATAAATATTGGAGATGAGTACTTAGGAAAAAGTAAAAAATTTGGGTATTGGAGAGATACCCACATAAAAATTGAAGGTACGTCATCTTATATGCTTCAGATGGTGTTTTCAACTGATTGGTACTACTCAACTAAAGAAGTATTACTTTCTAAAAAGTATTTTCCAAAAATAAATAACGTAGGAAGTTCTAGAATACAGATAGTTTCAAGTGGACCAGATAGTGATTTTGAGTCTATTTATTACGCTTATTTTATGTTGATTTCTAAGGCTAAAAAAAGTATTTACATAGAAACTCCATATTTTATTCCGGATGATAGTATTTTGAAAGCTTTAAAAAGTGCTTTATTAAGTGGAGTTGATGTAAAAATTATTTTTCCAAAAATACCAGACCATAAAGTAGTAAATACTGCATCTTACTCATATTTTGATGATATTTTAAGATGTGGTGGTAGAGTATTTCTTTATAAAAATGGATTTATTCACTCGAAGTTAATAATAATAGATGATGAAGTAGTTTCAACTGGTTCTTGCAATATGGATATTAGAAGTTTTATGGTTAATTTTGAGATAAATTCTTTTATATATGATAAAGAAGTTGTAAATATTTTTATAAATGATTTTTATAACGATTTAAAAGAATGTGAAGAATTAAAATTAAAAGATTTTAGTCAAAGAAGTAAGCTTATAAAATTTAAAGAGTCTGTATCAAGACTATTTTCACCAATTTTATAAAAAACTATTGAAAATCAAACCAAAATAGTATATTATTAATCTTGTTAGCACTCTTAATATTAGAGTGATAAAAAACGATAATATACTATTTTTTTCTACATAAAATTAGTTTTGGGAGGAAAGTTTTATGAAAATAAAACCATTAGCTGATAGAGTTGTAATCAAGAAAATTGAAGCAGAAGAAAAAACTGCAAGTGGAATAGTTTTACCAGGGAGTGCTAAAGAGCAACCTCAAATGGCAGAAGTTGTTGAAGTTGGTCCTGGTGGAGTTGTTGATGGAAAAGAAATAAAAATGGAAGTTAAAGTAAACGACAAAGTAATATTCCAAAAATATGCAGGTACTGAAGTTAAAATAGATGGAATAGAATATACAATACTTAGACAAAGTGATATATTAGCAGTAGTTGAATAATTAAAGGGAGGGTAAATAAAATGGCTAAAGAAATAAGATTTGCACAAGATTCAAGAAAAGCTTTAGAAAATGGTGTTAATAAATTAGCTGACACTGTTAAAGTTACATTAGGACCTAAAGGAAGAAATGTTATACTTGATAAAAAATTTGGTTCACCTTTAATAACTAATGATGGTGTTACTATAGCAAAAGAAATTGAACTTGAAGATAGATTTGAAAATATGGGAGCACAACTTGTTAAAGAAGTTGCTACTAAGACTAATGATATAGCAGGAGATGGGACTACTACTGCAACAGTATTAGCTCAAGCTATAATAAGAGAAGGTCTTAAAAATGTTACAGCAGGAGCAAATCCAGTACTTATAAGAAAAGGAATTCAAAAAGCAGTTGATATTTGTGTTGAGGAGTTAAAAGCTCAATCAAGAACAATAGAAACTAAAGAGTCTATATCTCAAGTTGCTTCTATTTCTGCAGGAGATGAAGAAGTTGGAAACTTAATAGCAGAAGCTATGGAAAAAGTAGGAAAAGATGGAGTTATAACTGTTGAAGAATCAAAAACTATGCATACTGAACTTGATGCAGTTGAAGGTATGCAATTTGATAGAGGATTTGTTTCTCCATATATGGCAACTGATGTTGATAAAATGGAAGCTGTACTTAATGATCCATACATATTAATAACTGATAAAAAAATAGGAAACATACAAGAAATATTACCAGTTTTAGAACAAATAGTACAACAAGGTAAAAAATTATTAATAATAGCAGAAGATGTTGAAGGAGAAGCTTTAGCTACTTTAGTTGTTAATAAATTAAGAGGAACTTTTGAAGTTGTTGCAGTTAAAGCTCCAGGATTTGGAGATAGAAGAAAAGCTATGCTTGAAGATATAGCAATACTTACTGGAGGAACAGTTATATCTGAAGAATTAGGATACGATTTAAAAGAAGCTACTTTAGATATGTTAGGAAGAGCATCATCTATAAAAGTTACTAAAGAAACTACTACAATAGTTGATGGAGCTGGAAATTCTGATGAAATAGCTTCAAGAGTAAATCAATTAAAGATACAAATAGAAGAAACTACTTCTGAATTTGATAAAGAGAAATTAATGGAAAGACTTGCAAAACTTGCAGGTGGAGTTGCTGTTATAAGAGTTGGAGCTGCAACTGAAGTTGAAATGAAAGAAAGAAAATTAAGAATAGAAGATGCATTAAATGCAACTAGAGCAGCAGTTGAAGAAGGAATAGTTGCAGGTGGAGGAACTGCTTTAGTAAGCGTTATACCAACACTTGATAAATTAATAGAAACATTAGAAGGTGAAATAGAACTAGGTGCTAAAATAGTTAGAAAATCATTAGAAGAACCACTTAGACAAATAGCAATAAATGCTGGACTTGAAGGTGCTGTTATAGTTGATAAGGTTATGAAGGAAGACAAAGAAGTTGGATTTGATGCTTTAAACGAAAAATATGTTAATATGATAGAAGCAGGTATAGTTGACCCTACTAAGGTTACTAGAAGTGCTCTTCAAAATGCAGCATCAATTGCAGGAGTATTTTTAACTACTGAAGCTGCTGTAGCTGATTTACCACAAGAAGAAGCACCAATGCCAATGGGTGGAGGAATGCCAGGAATGATGTAGTTAAAAAGAGAATTAGGTTTTCTAATTCTCTTTTTTTATCATTTATATATTTTTATAAAAAACATACTTTGACAAAATAATTTACATATCTACAAAAATAAATACGATTTCCTAAATTAGTTTATATATTTTATTTAAAATATTATTGACACTTATAAATAATTTTGATAAATTATACTCACGCATTAAAAACAATATAAAAAATCACTTGTATATAACCAGAGATATGGTCTGGAAGTTTCTACCGAAATACCGTAAATATTTTGACTATGGGTGAAATTATTATGAAACACTTAAGTAAATGTATAGGCTGATAATTAGTTCCCTATACGTTGGCTATAATCGATGTGTTTGAAGCAACCTGTATAGTAATTTCACTTTTAGAAATTGTTATACAGGTTATTTTATTATTCGGATAAATTTAACTTAAAATATGATAGATGAGGGGAATTTTATATGGCAAAGATATTAAAAGAAGGATTAACTTTTGATGATGTTTTATTAATACCACAAAAATCTGAAATATTACCTAATGCTGTTAATACACAGACCAATTTAACTAAAACTATAAAACTTAATATACCTTTTATGAGTGCAGGAATGGATACGGTTACAGAATCTAAAATGGCTATATCTATGGCAAGACAAGGTGGAATAGGTATAATACACAAAAATATGTCTATAGAGGAACAAGCTTTAGAAGTTGATAAAGTAAAAAGAAGTGAAAGTGGAGTAATAGTTGACCCATTTTTTTTAACTAAAGAAAAGACAATAAAAGATGCTGACGATATAATGGCAAGATACAAAATATCTGGAGTTCCAATAGTTGATGAAAATAAAAAATTAATAGGAATAATAACTAATAGAGATATAAAGTTTGAAGATGATTTTACTAAATCTATTGATAGTGTTATGACTAAGGAAAATTTAATAACTGCTAAAGAGGGTATAGATTTAATTAAAGCTCAGCAAATTTTAAAGAAAAATAAAATAGAAAAATTACCAATAGTTGATGATAATGGAGTTTTAAAAGGTCTTATAACTATAAAAGATATAGAAAAGAAAATACAATATCCAAATTCAGCAAAAGATTCTAAAGGAAGACTTCTTTGTGGAGCAGCAGTTGGAATAAGTTCTGATTTAATGGATAGAGTTGATGCGCTTTATAAAGCTAACGTTGATGTTATAGTACTAGATAGTGCACACGGTCATTCAAAGGGAGTAATAGATGCATTAAAAAAAGTAAAAGAAAAATACCCAACTCTTCAGGTAATAGCAGGAAATGTTGCAACTCCTGAAGCTACTGAAGATTTAATAAAAGCAGGGGCTGATTGTGTTAAAGTTGGTATAGGTCCTGGTTCTATTTGTACAACTAGAGTTGTTGCAGGAATAGGAGTACCTCAAGTTACTGCTATAATGGATTGTGCTGAAGTTGGTCATAAATACAATATACCAGTTATAGCTGATGGAGGTATAAAGTTTTCAGGAGATGTTGTTAAGGCATTAGCATCAGGTGCATCAGTTTGTATGATGGGTTCACTTTTTGCAGGAACTGAAGAAAGTCCAGGGGAAACTATTTTATACAGAGGAAGAAGCTATAAATCTTATAGAGGAATGGGTTCTATTGGAGCTATGGAAAAAGGTTCAAAAGATAGATATTTCCAAAATGATGCTAAAAAACTTGTTCCAGAAGGCGTAGAAGGAATGGTTGCTTATAAAGGGAAAGTAGAAGACATAATATTTCAGATGCTTGGTGGTTTAAGAGCTGGAATGGGATATTGTGGAAGTAAGACTATAAAAGATTTAATGGATAATGCTCAGTTTGTAAAAATTAGTGCAGCATCACTTAAAGAAAGTCATCCACACGACATAACAATAACAAAAGAAGCACCAAATTACAGCGTACAAGGAGATATGTAATATGAAGCACGAATTAGTCTTAGTTGTTGATTTTGGAGGACAATATAACCAATTAATAGCAAGAAGAGTAAGAGAAAACAATGTATACTGCGAAATAATTCCATATACTACTGATATAGAAACTATAAAAGCTAAAAATCCAAAAGGTATAATTTTTACTGGTGGTCCAAATAGTGCTTATTTAAGCGACTCTCCAAAAATAGCAAAAGAAATTTTTGAAATAGGTGTACCAATACTTGGGATATGCTATGGAATTCAAGTTATGGCACATATATTAGGTGGAAATGTAAGAAAAGGAAATAATAGCGAAAAAGAGTACGGAAAAACTTCAATAACTTACGAAAAATCTCCTTTATTTGAAGGGATAACTACAAATACAGTTTGGATGAGTCATACTGATTTAATAGATGTATTACCAGAAGGGTTTATATCAGTTGCTCATACTAAAGATTGCCCAGTCGCTGCAATGCAAAATTCTGAAAAAAATTTATATGGAGTACAATTTCACCCAGAAGTTGAACATTGTAAAGAAGGAGATAAAGTTTTAAGAAACTTCTTATATAATGTTTGTAAAGTGAGTGGAGATTGGACAACAGATTCATTTATAACTGATAAAGTTAAAGAATTAAAAGAAATAATAGGAGATAAAAAAGTTTTATGTGCTTTAAGTGGTGGAGTAGATAGCTCTGTTGCTGCCGTTTTAGTTCATAAAGCTATTGGAGATAATTTAACTTGTGTGTTTGTTGACCACGGACTTCTTAGAAAAAATGAAGGAAATGATGTTGAAAGAATTTTCAGAGATAAATTTGATATGAACTTAATAAGAGTTAATTGTGAGGATAGGTTTTTATCAAAATTAAAAGGAATAACAGAACCAGAAGCTAAAAGAAAAATAATAGGTGAGGAGTTTATAAGAGTTTTTGAAGAAGAGTCTAATAAACTTGGTAAAATGGACTTTTTAGTTCAAGGTACTATTTATCCTGATGTTGTTGAAAGTGGTCACGGAGAAGCAGCAACTATAAAATCTCATCATAATGTTGGTGGAATACCAGAAGATATTGAATTTGAAATAGTTGAACCTTTAAGAGAACTATTTAAAGATGAGGTTAGAAAAATAGGATTAGAACTTGGGATAGATGAAGATTTAATATTTAGACATCCATTCCCAGGTCCAGGACTTGGAATAAGAGTTATAGGTGAAGTTACAAAAGAAAAGTGCGATATATTAAGAGAAGCTGATGCTATTTATATGGAAGTCTTAAAAGAGCATAATTTATACAAAGATATATGGCAAGCATTTGCAACTTTACCAGATGTTAAAACTGTTGGAGTTATGGGGGATGAGAGAACTTATGCTTACTTAGTAGGTATAAGAGCAGTAACTTCTTCTGATGGAATGACTTCTGATTGGTACAAAATGCCTTATGATGTTTTAGAAAAAATATCTAATAGAATAGTAAATGAAGTTGATGGAGCAAATAGAGTTGTATACGATATAACTAGTAAGCCTCCAGGAACTATTGAGTGGGAATAATATATTAGAAAGATGAGATAAATACTATTTATAGTTTTATCTCATTTTTTTATCAATAAATACACGAATATTAAATGTAAAATAATAAAAAAATAGACGAAATATATTGAAATATAAATAGAATAATATTATAATTATTCTATAATTAAAATCAATAGTATAAAAATAATTATTTGGAGGAATTATGCAAAAGGTAAATTTAGTACAAAATAATGATACTATCTTGGAAAGAGTTTTTAATTTATCGGCAAATAATACTAATGTAAAAACAGAAATTTTAGCGGGTATAACAACTTTTATGACTATGGCTTACATATTGGTTGTGAATTCTTCTATATTATCAGAAACGGGAATGGACAAAAATGCAGTTTTTGCAGCAACTGCAATATCTGCTTTTATAGGAAGTATGGTTATGGGAGTTTTAGCTAATTACCCAATAGCACTAGCTCCGGGTATGGGACTTAATGCGTTTTTTGCCTATACCGTTGTACTTAGTATGGGGCATAGTTGGCAATTTGCTCTTTGTGCAGTTTTAATAGAAGGAATTATATTTATAGTACTTACAATAACAAATGTTAGAGAAAAAATAATTGAATGTATTCCACCAGTACTAAAACATTCAGTAACTGCTGGAATTGGACTTTTTATAGCTTTTATTGGACTTTCAAATGCTGGGATAGTAGTAAATGGGGATACAATACTGGCACTTGGAAACCTACAAGACCCTTTAGTATTATTAACTATATTTGGAATACTTCTTGCAGGAATACTATTATCTAAAAATGTAAAAGGTGCATTTTTAGTATCAATGATTTTAATTTCTGCTTTAGGTATGGCTCTTGGACTTGTAGCACTTCCTAATGGGATAGTATCAAGTGCTCCTTCAATAAAACCTTTATTTTTAGAAGCTGTTAAAGTTCCTTTAGATGAAATATTTAGTTTAGAAATGGTAGTAGTTGTATTTACTTTTTTATTTGTAGATTTATTTGATACTGTTGGTTGTTTAATAGGGGTTGCATCAAAAGGTAATTTATTAGATAAAGATGGAAAACTACCTAGAGCTAAAAAAGCTTTATTTGCTGATGCAATAGCAACAACATTGGGAGCATTACTTGGAACATCAACTGTAACTTCATATGTGGAAAGCGCCGCAGGAATTGGAGAAGGTGGAAGAACTGGATTAACAGCAGTTACTACAGGAATATTATTTTTAGTATCATTATTTTTTGCACCATTATTTACTGCTATACCAACTCAAGCAACAGCTCCAGTTTTAATAATAGTTGGTGTTATGATGGCAAGTTCATTAAATGAGATAGATTTTTCAGATTTTACTAATGCAATACCAGCATTTTTAACTTTTGTAATGATGCCATTTGCTTATAGTATAGCTGATGGGATTATATTTGGTATAGTTTCGTTTACAGTATTAAAGCTTGTAACTAACAAAAAATCTGAGATTAATTTATCATTAATACTACTTTCTATTTTATTTGTAATTAAATTTATTTTTGTTCATTAGTTAAATATATTTTATAAAAAGTATGGAAAATATCCATACTTTTTATTTTTATAACAAGAATTATTTAAAAATATTGACTATATAAGTATATATATTATATAATAATTAATATTAATTAGAAATAAATATTTGTTTTATATAAATGGGAGGAAATTACGTGAAAAGATTAAAGACATTAAGTATATTAGGGCTTACAATACTTACACTTGGAATGGTTACAGGGTGTAGTAGTTCTGATACTAAAGAAGAAGCAACTGTTGAGACTAAAGTAGTTCAATCAGTAAAAGGAGAAGTTGAAATACCAGCAGATCCTCAAAGAATAGTTGATATATCTGGAAGTAGTGAGGAGTTAGTACTTCTTGGGCATACT
Source organism: uncultured Peptostreptococcaceae bacterium (assembly GCA_944383455.1). Lineage (GTDB taxonomy): Bacteria > Bacillota > Clostridia > Peptostreptococcales > Peptostreptococcaceae > JAGHEK01. Next base: position 6,915 of record CALWPP010000013.1, on the reverse strand, counting down.
CCAGTAGGAACTGCAAATGTTGATTCTTACGAAACTGACAAAGTACCTTCATATATAGAAGATAAACTAGGTGAATCAAAAATAGTAGGTCACTCAATGATGGATACTATGGATATAGAAGCTATACTTTCTCTTGAGCCAGATTTAATATTAATGGCTCCAAGACAAGAAAAAATATATGACCAATTAAAAGAAATAGCACCAGTTGTTATGCTAGAAGATAATTCTAATGACTGGGAAGCTAAGTTAAATGATGTTGCTAGCTTATTTGGTCAAGAAGAAGAGGTTAAAAAGTGGTTAGATAGTTATTATGATAAAGCAAAACAAATTGGTGATGAAATAAAAAAAGCTAATGGAGAAGATGAAACTTACTTAACTGTTTTAGCTTCTGCTGGTCAATTTATGGTATTTACAGAAGGTGGTATAGGAACTGTATTAAGAGATGATATGGGACTACCTCAACCAGAAAATATGCCAAAGCAAGATAGTATAACTTTACCAACTGTAACTATAGAAGGATTAACTGAAATAGATGCAGACAATATACTTGTTATAGCTACTGAATCAGATAAAAAAGATTTAGAAAACAACTCTGTATGGAAAGAAATGAGAGCTGTAAAAGAAGGAAATGCAGTAATACTTGATGCAAGTCCATACTTTAGCCAAGCTTATAATCCAATTGGTAGAGAATTAATACTTGATTCTTTAAAAAATGAACTTGTAAAGTAATATATAGTGTATTATATTAGAAAAGTAGGTGGTATTAGATATAATCTTTATTACCTACTTTTTAATTTAAAAAATAATATAAGGAGGGACAATGAACACTTTAAATAGAAAAAGCTCGGTTTATATTTTTATGACAATCGGAATTATAATAACAATATTTGGTATATTGTTATCTGTGTCACTTGGAGCAAAGGATATAGATTTTTCTTTTATAATTCATAGTATATTTTCAGAAAGTAGTGATGTAGATAGTAAAATTATAAGAGATGTTAGAATTCCAAGAGCAATAAGTGCAGCGCTTGTTGGTGGATTTTTGGCAGTATCAGGAGCTATAATGCAAGGGATTACTAGAAATCCTATTGCAGAACCATCTGTAATGGGTATAACTCAAGGTGCTACATTTATGATAGCTGTTTCTTTTGTACTTCAAAGAGTATTTGAAGGTTTAGTTATAGATAGTTTTAGTCTTATGATGTTTGCTTTTTTTGGTGCTAGTATAAGTGGACTTTTAGTTTATTTTGTAAGTTCAAGGTCGATAAAAAGGCTTGATACTGTTAAATTAGCACTTTCAGGAACGGCACTTGGAACATTACTTATATCTTTAGCTATGGGTATAGCTATGTATTTTAATTTATCTCAACAATTAACTTTTTGGATTTCTGGAGGACTTTTAGGCGTTAAATGGGAAGGAGTTAAGTTATTATTTTTTGTTGGAGGGATTGCTCTAATTTTTTCTATGATTATAGCACCTAAAATAACTATTTTAAGTCTGGGAGAAGAAGTTGCTATAGGGCTTGGAGAAAAAACCAATTCAGTAAGATTTTTTAGTATACTTATAGTTATACTTTTAACTGGTTCGTCAGTTTCAGTATCTGGAAATATATTATTTGTAGGTCTTATAGTACCACAAATAGTTAGAAGAATAGTTGGGTCTGATTATAGATATATAATACCTTGTTCTATGATACTGGGTTCTATTTTACTCATTTATAGTGATATTTTAGCTAGAATGATTAATCCTCCATACGAAACGCCAATAGGTTCTTTAACAGCACTTTTAGGAGTTCCTATATTTGTATACCTTGTAAGAAAGGATAAGACTATATGATAAAAATAGACAAAAATAAAAAGTTTTTTGTAGTAACAAGTATGTTAGTATTAATGATATTTGCTACATTTTTGATAAGTTTAAATACAGGTTCTTTAGCCATAAGTCCAGTTGACGTTATAAATACATTACTAGGACAAGGCTCAAAAAGTCACGAAATAGCAATATTTGATTTAAGATTACCAAGAATTTTGGTGGGTATATTAGTAGGAGTGTCATTAGCTATATCAGGAGCTATACTTCAAGGTGTAACTAGAAATGATTTAGTAGATTCTGGTATATTAGGTATAAATTCTGGTTCTGCGTTATTTGTTGTTGTTTATATATTTTTGATGAATGGTAATGTATATGAGGGGATAAGTGATTTAACTATATTTACAATGCCACTAGTAGCACTTAGTGGGGCTATATTTGGTGCATTTTTAATTTATTTACTTTCTTATAAAAATGGTATAAACTCGTCAAGACTTTTATTAATAGGTATAGGTATAAATATAGCATTTACATCTTTACTTATAATATTTCAACTAAAATTTACAACACAAGAGTTTAATAGAGTAATGGCTTGGACTAATGGTAGTATATGGGGTTCTAGTTGGAAGCACGTTTTAGCTTTATTACCATTTGTAGTTGTGTTAGTCTTTTTATTGATTTATAATCATAGGTACTTAGATGTATTAAATCTTGGAGATGAACTTTCAATAGGACTTGGGGTTAATGTTGAAAGAGAAAGAAGAAAATTGTTAACATATTCTGTTATATTAGCAGGAGTATCAACCGCATTTGCAGGTAGTATAGCATTTTTAGGTCTTATTGCTCCTCATATAGCAAGAAAGTTAGTAGGACCTGAACATAAAAGATTAATACCAACTTCTGCTCTTGTTGGTGCTTTAATATTACTTATTGGAGATACTATAGCTAGAAATTTAATAGCACCTATGGAAATTCCTGTTGGTATAGTTATTTCGGTAATAGGTGTTCCATATTTTATTTACTTAATTTTATCAGAGTAAATATTAAAATATAAAAGGAGCTTAAATTTATGAATTGTATAAGTGTTAGAAATTTAAATATTTCTTATGGAAACTTAGATATAGTAAAGGATTTAAATTTAGATATACCAAAGGGGAAAATAACTACAATAATAGGTTCTAATGGTTGTGGTAAATCTACAATACTAAAAACTATTGCAAGAATTATAGAGCCAAAAAGTGGTGATATATATATAAATGACAAAAATATAAAAGAACAAAATACAAAAGATTTAGCAAAATCTATGGCGGTTTTACCTCAAAGCCCTCAGGCACCATCAGGACTTACAGTTGAGGAATTAATATCTTATGGAAGATTTCCTCATCAAAAGGGATTTGCAAAACTAACTGACAAAGATAAAGATGTTGTTACTTGGGCGTTAAAATCAACTTGTATAGAAGAGTTTAGAGAAAGACCAATAGAAGCTTTATCTGGAGGTCAAAGACAAAGGGCTTGGATAGCAATGGCACTAGCACAACAAACTGAAATACTTATACTTGATGAGCCTACAACTTATTTAGATTTAGCACATCAATTAGAAGTACTTAATTTACTTGAAGAACTTAATAAAAAACAAGGTACCACAATAGTTATGGTTATACACGAACTTAATAATGCAGCTAGATTTGCAGATAATATGATAGGAATAAAAAAAGGAAAATTAGTATGTCAAGGGAGTGCAGAAGAAGTTATGACTAAAGAAAATTTAAAAGAACTTTTTAATATAGACGCAGAAATAACAAAAGACCCAAGACACAATAAACCTGTATGTATAACTTATGATATGGTACTTTAGACTTGAGGACATTTATGAGTGGTCAGAATGAATTAAAAGAAAAAAGTATTGGATATTTATTAATAAAGTATTCTATACCTTCAATACTTGCTATGATGATAACATCACTTTATAATACTGTGGATAGAATATTTGTAGGGTCCATAAAAGATGTTGGTCCATTAGCAATATCTGGAATAGGAGTTACAATGCCATTTATGACTATACTTGGTGCATTTTGTGTTGCAATAGCAGTTGGAGGAAGTACCAATATAGCTATAAAACTTGGAGAAAATAATAAAGAAGAAGCTGAAAAAGTATTAGGAACTACTATGTTACTTGAAATAATAGTAGCACTTATTCTTTATATTGTTTGTTTCTTTTTTATAGAGGATATATTATATTTATTTGGAGCAAGTAAAAATACTATAAGTTATTCGTTAGATTATATAAATATAATAGTAATGGGTGCGATTTATAATTTACCGGGGTTTGCTATGAACAATGCAATAAGAGCTCAAGGTAATCCAAAATTTGCAGGAAATATGATGATAATATGTTGTATTTTAAATATTATACTAGACCCTATATTAATTTTTGGGTTTAATATGGGAATAAAAGGAGCAGCACTTGGAACTATTATATGTCAATTTATAGTGTTTGCTTGGTCTTTACACTATTTTACATTAGGAAAATCAAACATAAAGCTAAAACTTAAGAATATAAAAGTTGAGTTTAAAATCTTAAAAGCTATCACACTAATAGCTTTAACTCCGTTTTTTATGGAACTTGCATCAGGTTTTATACATTTATTAACTAATAATATCCTAAAAAGTTATGGTGGAGATTTAACTATAGGTGCAATGACTGTTATAACCTCTGTAAGTTTATTATTTTTAATGCCTGTATATGGAATAAGTCAAGGTATGCAAACTATAATTGCTTATAATTATGGAGCAAAACTTTACAATCGTTCAAGAAAAACATTGTTTATGGCTATGGTATATTCAAGTATTTTGTTAGGTTTTGGACTAGTATTTATACTTTTATTTAAGAGTCAATTAATTGAAGTATTTACAAAAGATAAAAATCTACAAAGTATATCTAGTAATGGAATATCAATTTATTTATCAATGCTCCCAACTATAGGAATATCAGTTTTAGGAACAGTTTACTTTCAGTCAATTGGGCGTGCTAAATTATCGATGATACTTAGTTTACTAAGACAAGTTATAATATTTATACCATTTATTTTAACTTTACCAAGAGTATTTGGATTAACTGGTGTTTGGGCATCTCAACCAACAGCAGATTTTCTATCTATGATTATAGTTTTATTATTTTTAATTAAAGATTTTAAAAAAGATAATTACAATTTAAATGATTAAGTGATTTCTGAAGTTTTTCAGGAATCATTTTTTATGTAATTTTACTTATGATATAATATAATAAATGGACAAATTGTAATAAAATACATATAAAACCATATAATATAACTAAGGATAATAAAAAGGAGAAATTTATGATATCAAAAAAAAGAGCAGTAGCATATGGAGTAGTCTTAGTAATTGGTACAGCAATCTTAACATCAACACTTCAAATAGCACTTGGAAATAAAGTTGTAATATCTAAAGATACATACGAAATCTATAAAAAATATAACAAAATGTTAGGTCTTGAACAGTTAGTGAAAGAAGATTTTTATAAAGATGTATCAGATGAAAGTTTAGTGGATGGAGCCATAAAGGGGATGTTTTATGGTCTTGATGACCCATACTCACAATATTATACAAAAGAGGAATTTACTAAAATAAAAGAGCAAACCACTGGTGCATTTGTTGGTATTGGAGTTTATTTGAGTCCAAATGAAAATGATGAAATAACAGTTATTTCGCCAATTGAAGAGTCTCCAGCTCAAAAAGCAGGAATTTTAGCGGGAGACAAGATACTAAAAGTTAATGGAACTGTAGTTTCTGCAAAAGATGTAGATAAAGCTATAAGTATGATAAAAGGTAAAGAAGGTACAAAAGTAGAATTAACTATAAAAAGAGGCGAAGAAATAATTGATGTTAAAGTTTCAAGAGAAGAAATAGTAACTCATACAGTTAGTCACGAAAAATTAGAAGACAATATAGGGTACATAAAAATAACATCTTTTAACGAAAATACTTATGATGACTTTAAAATAGCACTAAATGACTTATCAAATATAAGTGGACTTATAATAGATGTTAGAGACAATCCAGGTGGTCTTTTAGATGTTTGTAAAAATATAGTAGATACACTTATAGGAGAAGGAACTATTGTTTATACTAAAGATAACAAAGGAAATACTGAGTACTTAAAATCAGATAAAAATAAAATAAATGTACCAATAGCAGTTTTAACTAACGAATCAAGTGCATCAGCATCAGAAATATTAACAGGAGCAATAGTTGATAATAAAGCAGGTATATCTGTTGGAACAACGACTTTTGGTAAGGGACTTGTGCAAAGTCTTCGAGAACTAAAAGATGGAACAGGATACAAATTAACAACATCTCAATACTATACTCCTAGTGGAAATTATATAAATGAGAAAGGGATAAAGCCTACAATAGAAGAAACTGATGAAAATAAACAATTAGGTGTAGCTATTGACTGGATAAAAAAACAAATAAACTAAAAAACGACAAAAACTACAATTTTTAGAAGGTAAATAATAAAATTTGTAGAATTATAGTTAATAAAGAAAATAAGTTAATAAAATGAGGAAGTGATTTTATGGAAAAATCTAAAACAAAAGTTGTTAACTTGACGGAATATAGAGAAAAAAAGAATAAAGAAAATAACATATTAGATAGAAAAGAACTTTTAGAACTTATAAAAAAAGTCATAATAAGCAAATAAAAATAGGAGATAGTCTCCTATTTTTATTTTAGTTCATCAATATAATTTTTAAACTCTGAAAACTGATTCTCATCACTAAGTTCTACAACCCTAGAATGTTCACTATCAAAGTTTTTTAGATATATTTTAGGATTATTTTGAGAAGTATCATAGTAAATACATCTATATCCATCTTCATACAGATTTTTTATAAAGTTAAAGTCAGACATAAAACTAATGCCTCCTTTTTTACTATCTTATATTTGAATTTATTATTTGAATTAAAATTATAAATTATTCAAAAAGAAAAAATTATAAAAAATAAATAAAAAAGTGTTGACTTAATTTTTTTTATGTAGTATATTAATACCTGTCCTTAAGAGATACGAAAAAATCTAAAAAA
>CALWPP010000012.1 GCA_944383455.1 uncultured Peptostreptococcaceae bacterium | reverse complement strand
GTGGGTATAGCTCAGTTGGTTAGAGCGCCAGATTGTGGCTCTGGAGGCCGTGAGTTCGAATCTCATTATCCACCCCATTATAGGGCGACATAGCCAAGTGGTAAGGCAGTGGACTGCAACTCCTTGATCCCCAGTTCGAATCTGGGTGTCGCCTCCAATATGCGCCTATAGCTCAACTGGATAGAGTGTCTGACTACGAATCAGAAGGTTAGGGGTTCGAGTCCCTTTGGGCGCACCAGTTATTCATCTCTAGTGAAGTTCGCTAGAGATTTTTTGATTTTATTTCTATATATTGTATATTTCTTGATTTTATTGTAAAGAATTCAAATAGTAAAATTTAGGAGGAATATTAATTGTTTAGAAATAAGATTTTAGATAAAAAAGAAAACATTGAAAGAGAAAAAATAATAAAAGATATAGATAGGGCATACTTAGATGTTTTGACTGCTGAATCATTTTTTCAAGTAGTTAGTGAGCCGGAACTTGTAGATGTTGCTATATATGATTTGGAAGCTAAAAAATCAAGATATGCATATTTATTAAGACTAGCAAAAGAAAAAGGAATAAAAAGGTCATTAAAGGAGCCTTTGATTGAATTAATGGCTAAATAGCTAAAGGGAGATGATTATTTTTGTACGTAGTTTTTGGTGATGAGATATTAGATAGTCAAGATATTTTAGATACTATAAATGAAAATACTGATTTTACTGTTGAAAAAGACTTAACAAAATCAACTAAAAGAGAAGATACATTAGCTTATAAGATTAGTATTGATACTAATATATTAAACAATATATTAAAAGAACACTATAATTTAATTGATTTAGATGAAGAAAGTTTATTTGATGAATATATGAAATTGTGTGACGAATTATCACTAGATATTTTAGATTATATAAAAAATGATGATGCTATAATATCAACAAGGGCATATAAATGGGATAATTCTGATAATACTATAAAATCTGTTGTGTGCATAAGTCATTTTGAACTTGGCGAACTAAAGCTTTTTGATATTACAAAAAGAGTTTTATCTCAAGTTGATTAAACTAAGCTATGAATTAAAGTTTATTCTTTATTTCATAGCTTTTTATTTTGAAAAATAAAAAATTTATAGAAAAATATATTATTAAGTATTTATAATATATATTGTATTGTTACTTTATTAGGAGGGTTAAATATGAACTTATACGATGCTATTTTTTACAGAAAAACCACTCAAGAATTTTCAACTACTAGAGTAAAAAATGAGCTGTTAAAGGAGATAGAAAATATTTGTTTAAATTTAGATTTTATAGATAATAACAATAATATAAAAGCACATTTGATTGATAGAGGTCATCTAATTCAATTACTAACAGATAAAAAATGTATAAAAGCTCCTCATTATATACTTATTACTTCAGAAGAAAATGACTCTTTAATTGATGTTGGATTTGCTTGTGAAGATTTAGTATTAAAACTTACTATACTTGGAGTTGCTACTTCATATATAGAAGTAAATTTTAGTTATGATGATATTAAAGAACTTATAACTAAAGAAGATGAAAAAGTAGTTGATAATACTAAAGAATGTGAAGATGAAATTGAAAAAAATATAAAACCAAGAATTTTAATAGCTTTTGGATATTCAACAAAAGATTATATGTTTAGAGATAAGAACGAAAAATTATATAGAAAGCCTTTTAAAAATATTTGTAAAAATATAAATAAAAATTATGAGTTTTTATTAGAACCAATACAATTAGCTCCTTCTTATAAAAATTGTCAACCGTGGGTTATGTACAATGAAAGAAATACTTTTAATATTTACTCTGAAAAACAAAGTAAAATAAAAAATGAATTAATAGAACTTAGTATAGGAGCATTTATTAAGCATTTTGATTTAGCTATTAAAGAAAATAAAAAATCAGTTATTTATCAAAATATTAATGCAAAAAAAAGACTGAGAAAAAATTATTGTATTAGTGCAATTATTAATAATGATGTTGACATAAATAGATAAAAATGTTTTAATTATATAATAAAGATTACTTTAATTTATCCCTGTGAGGATATTAAGTTTTTAAATTTTTAATAAAAAAATAATAAAGTCTTTTAAACTAGTCCAGAGAGGCTGGGAAAGATATCTTGATATAGATAAAGTCCTTACACCTCTTTTGGTGTAGGGATTTTTTGTTAGGCTTTATTAAAAAGGAGAATTTTATGATAAATGGAAAAGAAAAATTAATAGTTGCAATTGATACTGATGAATTTGATAAAGCTAAAAATTTAATTGATACTTTAGAAGATAGCGTTGATATATTTAAGGTTGGACTTGAGCAATACGTTGCTACAAGAGGTAAAACTATAGATTACTTACACGAAAAGGGTAAGAAGATATTTTTAGACTTAAAGTTTCACGATATACCAAATACAATGCAAAGTGCAGTAAGAGCGGCCGTTAGAGATAGAGTTTGGTTAATGACTATTCACGTTTCTGATATTAATGGTATGAAAGAGTGTGCAAAGGCTGCAAAAGAAGAAGCTGAAAAGTTAGGAATAGATAAGCCGATAATAGTTGGAGTTACTGTTTTAACTTCACTTAGTAATGATGACTTAAAAGACATTGGTTGTGATTTAACTACAGAAGAATTAGCAGTAAAAAGAGCAAAATTAGCAAAAGAAGCTGGTATAGATGGAATAGTTTGTTCAGCAATGGAAGTTAGTAAAATAGTAGATGCTTGTGGAGAAGATTTTGTAAAAGTTTGTCCAGGTATAAGACCATTAAATAAAGAAGTAGGAGACCAAAAAAGAGTTGTAACTCCAGCTGATGCAATAAGAAATGGAGCTAGTTATTTAGTTGTTGGTAGACCAATAACTAAAGCTACTAATCCAAAACAAGCAGCAATTGATATAGTTAAAGAAATAGAAAATGCTTAAGGAGGTAAGTTATGAAAGCTAGACTAATTTTACAAGATGGAACGGTTTTTGAAGGAAAGGCATTTGGATATTTAAAGGATAGTGTTGGAGAAGTAGTCTTTAATACGTCAATGACAGGATATGGAGAAATACTAACTGACCCTTCGTATTTTGGTCAAATAGTAACTATGACTTATCCTCTTATAGGGAATTATGGTATAAATTTAGAAGATGTTGAATCAAGAGGTGTTTTTGTTAAAGGACTTATAGTTAGAGAAAAAAGTGATACTCCAAATAACTTTAGATGTGAAATGGATATAGACACTTACTTAAAGCAAAATAAAGTTATAGGTATTGAAGGAATTGATACTAGAGCTTTAACTAAAATACTTAGAAATAATGGTACTATGAAAGGCATTATAACTTTAGAAAATAATACTATTGATGAAGTTCAAAATAAGTTAGATGAGTTTGACAACACAAAAGCTGTTAAAACTGTTACTAGAAAAGAAATTGAACATATAAAAGGAAGCGGAAAAAAGATAGCAGTAATGGACTTTGGAGTAAAAGAAAATATACTAAGATCTTTTAAAGAAAGAAATTGCGATATAACAATTTTCCCTTCTACTACTAAACCTAGTGAAATACTTAGTATAAATCCTGATTTAATATTTTTATCTAATGGACCAGGAGACCCTGAAGATTTAGAAGATGTTATTGAAAATATTAAAGAGTTAGTTGGTAAAAAGCCAATAGCTGGAATTTGCTTAGGTCATCAATTACTAGCACTTACTTTAGGAGGAGAAACTTCTAAACTTAAGTTTGGTCATAGAGGAGGAAATCACCCAGTTAAAGACTTAGAAGAAGAAAAAGTATTTATAACTAGTCAAAATCATGGATATTATGTTTCTAAGATGCCAGAAAATATGGAAGTTACTCATATAAATTTAAATGATAATACTGTTGAGGGAATGAGACACAAAACTTTACCTATTTATAGTGTTCAGTATCACCCAGAAGCTTGTCCAGGACCAAAAGACAACGATTATATTTTTGATAAGTTTTTAGAATTAATATAAGGAGGAAGTTTTATGCCTAAAATAGATAGTATAAAAAAGACATTAGTATTAGGTTCAGGACCTATAATAATAGGTCAAGCTGCAGAATTTGATTATTCAGGAACGCAAGCTTGTCAAGCATTAAAGGAAGAAGGTATAGAAGTTGTTTTAATAAATAGTAACCCTGCAACTATAATGACTGATAAAGAAATTGCAGATAAAATTTATATAGAGCCTCTTACAGTTGAGTTTATAGAAAAAGTAATAGAAAAAGAAAAACCAGATAGCTTACTTGCTGGAATGGGTGGGCAAACTGCACTTAATTTAGCAGTTGAACTTAGTGATAAAGGAATACTTAAAAAGCACGGAGTAAAAATAATAGGAACTTCTGTTGAGTCAATAAAAAAGGGTGAAGATAGAGATACATTTAGAGAAGTTATGAGACAAATAAATCAACCAGTTGTAGTTAGTGATATAGTTACTGATTTACAAAGTGGTCTTGATTTTGCAGGAAAAATTGGATATCCAGTAGTAGTAAGACCTGCTTATACTTTAGGTGGAACTGGTGGGGGAATTGCAGAGAATGTTGAAGAATTAACTGAAATATTAACTCAAGGTCTTCGATTAAGTCCAGTTGGACAAGTTTTACTTGAAAAGAGTATAAAAGGTTGGAAGGAAATAGAATACGAAGTAATAAGAGATTCAAATGGAAACTGTATAACAGTTTGTAATATGGAAAATATAGACCCTGTTGGTGTTCATACGGGAGACAGTATAGTTGTTGCACCTAGTCAGACTCTAAGTGATAGAGAATACCAAATGCTAAGAAAAGCATCTATTGATATAATAAATGCTATCGAAGTTGAAGGTGGATGTAATGTTCAAATAGCATTAAATCCTAATAGTTTAGAATATGCAATAATTGAAATAAATCCAAGAGTAAGTAGATCATCAGCCCTTGCATCAAAAGCTACGGGTTACCCTATAGCAAAAGTAGCTACAAAAATAGCTTTAGGTTATACTTTAGATGAAATAGAAAACTCTGTTACTAAAAAAACTTACGCTTGTTTTGAGCCAACATTAGATTATGTAGTTGTTAAAATTCCAAAGTGGCCTTTTGATAAATTCAAAGATGCAAATAGAAAACTTGGAACTAAAATGATGGCAACTGGAGAAATAATGAGTATAGGAAGTAACTTTGAATCTGCTATGCTAAAAGGTATAAGGTCACTTGAAATTGGAAAATACTCTTTAGTTCACACACCATCTGAGGAAAAATCTTTAGAAGAATTAAAGAGAAGTGTTGTTGTGCCAGATGATGAGAGATTATTTGACTTAGCCGAGATGATAAGAAGAGGCTATAATATAGAAATGATTCAAAAAATCACTGGAGTTGATAAGTGGTTTATAAATAAGTTTAAGTGGATAGTAGATCAAGAAGAAAAATTAAAGGGAATGAAAATAGAAGATTTAACTAAAGACTATTTACTTTTACTTAAGAAAAAAGGTTTCTCAGATAAGGGTATTGCAGATTTAATGAGAATAAATCCAGAAAGACTTTTAGAGCTTAGAAAACTTTATAATATATTCCCTTCATACAAAATGGTTGATACTTGTGGAGGAGAATTTGATGCTATTTCTCCATACTATTATTCAACTTACGAACAGTTTGATGAAGTATTAGTTAGTGATAGGAAAAAAGTTGTTGTATTAGGTTCTGGTCCAATAAGAATAGGTCAAGGTATAGAGTTTGACTATTGTTCTGTTCATTGTGTTAAATCACTTAGAAAAATGGGAATTGAAACTATAATAGTAAACAATAACCCAGAAACTGTAAGTACAGATTTTGATACTTCTGATAAGTTATACTTTGAGCCACTAACAGAAGAAGAAGTTTTAAATATAATAGAAAAAGAAAATCCAGATGGAGTTATACTTCAATTTGGTGGACAAACTGCTATAAAATTAGCTAAGTTCTTAAATGAGAAAAATATAAAAATACTTGGAACTGACTTTAAAGATATAGATGCGGCAGAAGATAGAGAAAAGTTTGAGGAACTTCTTGAAAAGCTTGATATAAATAGACCAAAAGGAAAAGCTATATGGTCTGTAGGAGAGGGAATTGAAGAAGCTAATAAGCTTGGATATCCTGTGTTAGTTAGACCTTCTTACGTTCTTGGTGGACAAGGAATGGAAATAACTTATGATGAGATTAAATTATCAAGATACTTAGAAAATGCATTTTTAAGAGATAGCAAAAATCCAGTACTAATAGATAAATATTTAACTGGTAGAGAAATAGAAGTTGATGCAATTTGTGATGGGGAAAATATATTAATTCCAGGAATAATGGAACACTTAGAAAGAGCAGGAGTTCACTCTGGGGATAGTATAACAATGTATCCTTCTCAAAATATAAGTAAAGATATAAAGGCAAAGATACTTGACTATACTAAAAAGATAGCACTTGAACTTAATGTCCTTGGAATGGTAAATATTCAGTTTATAGAGTTTAAAAATGAACTTTATGTAATAGAGGTTAATCCAAGAGCAAGTAGAACAGTTCCTTATATAAGTAAGGTAAGTAATGTACCAATAGTTGATTTGGCTACTAGATGTATGTTAGGTGAAAAATTAGAAAACTTAGGATATGGAACAGGAGTTTATAAAGAACCAAAACTTATATCAGTTAAAGTACCAGTTTTCTCGATGTCAAAACTAGCTAAAGTTGATGTTAGTTTAGGTCCTGAGATGAAATCAACTGGAGAAGTTTTAGGTGTTGGGGAAACTTTAGAAGAAGCTTTATACAAAGGGTTCTTAGGTGCTGGAAAAACTATGAAGTATGATAGAAAAGTCGTATTAGCTACTATAAATAATTACGATAAAGAAGAATTTATACAAATAGCTAAAGATATGAGCGATTTAGGATATACTTTTATAGCTACAAGTGGAACTGCTAAAACTTTAGAAGAAAACGGAATAAATGCAAAAGTAGTAAATAGAGTTGAAGAAGCAAGACCAAATATATTAGATGTTATAAGAAATAAAGAAGTTGATATAGTAATAAATACTCCAACTAAAGGAAATGACTCAACAAGAGACGGATTTAAAATAAGAAGAACTGCAACGGAGTTTTCTACAGAAGTTATGACTTCTCTTGATACTTTAAGAGCTTTAGTTGATGTTAAGAAAAAAGAAATAACTAACTCTAATTTAGATGTTTATAATTTAGGAAACTAAAAAGTTAGGCATAAAGCCTAACTTTTTTTGTTTAAATAATGATATTATTATTTGAAACTTATAATTTATTATACAAGTAAAAATGAAGTGAGTATCACTACAACAAAAGTTGTAAATATAGGAATAATAACAGAAGTTACAAAAATATCTTTATAAGCTTCTTTATGAGTTAGTCCACAAATAGCAAGAGTTGTAATTACTGCACCATTATGAGGCAAAGTATCTAGCCCACCTGATGAAAGTGATGCAATTCTGTGAAGAATTTCTGGCGATATATTTAATTCATTAGCCATTTGTAAATAAGTAGAAGCTAGTGCATCAAGTGAAATTCCAAGACCACCAGATGCTGAAGCTGTTATACCACAAATTAAATTTACAGATAATGCTTCAGATATTATTGGATTTTTAGATATTCCAAATATAAAAGTTTGTATTAATGTAAAAACTTCAAGTGATTTTATTACACTTCCATATCCAACTATTGCACTTGAATTAAGTAATGGTCTAAATGAATTACTAACTCCAGTGTCTAGTACTGATTTTAGATTTTTGATTTTTTTAAAGTTTGTAACTATTATAAATAAGTCTGCTAAAACTATAGCAATAATTACACTCCAAGTTCCAGATACACTATCTAATGTAGTATTAAAATCACTTAAATAACTACCGTCTACATTAGCATAGTAAACTTTTGATAAAAATAAATTACTAATAAAAATAATAATTATTGGTAAAACTGCACTAAATAAATTTGGTACATTAGAGTAATCTTCTTGAATTATAGAATCATTGTGATTTCCGTATCCTTCATTACTATTTTTTGCAGATTTTACACGACTCATAAGCCATATCATACCAAGAGTAAACATTAAAATACTTGCAAATATACCTATTAAAGGTGCAGCAAAAGTATCTGTACCAAAATATTTCATTGGTATAACGTTTTGTATCTCTGGAGAACCAGGTGTAGCAGTCATTGTAAATGTAAAAGCTCCAAGTGCAATAGTTCCAGGTATTAGTCTTTTTGGAATGTCAGCTTCTTTAAAAAGAGTAGATGCAATTGGATAAAGTATGAAAGCAACTACAAAAAGAGATACTCCTCCATAAGTTAAAAGTGCACCAGATAAAACTACTGCAAGAACTGATTTTTCTTTACCAAGTTTTTTAGTTATGTAGTACGCTATTGATTTTGCATATCCAACATCTTCCATAAGTTTTGCAAATATTGCCCCAGTCATAAAAAGTGGGAAGTAGTTCTTAATAAAATTAGAAAATCCAACCATATAAACTTCAGTATAATTAGCCATTAAATGACTGTCAAACCCAGTAGTGATTATTAAAGTTAATAAAGCAACCAAAGGTGCTGTTATTATTGTTGAGTATCCTTTATAAGCAAGATACATTATTAATATTAATGAAAAAATTAATCCTAAAATGCTAATCATTAAATATTAATCTCCTTTTTAAATATTATTAGTGCTTATTTATTATACCCTTTAAAAATTTACTAAACCAAATTAGAATAAGTATATATCTAAATTTATTGTAAGTCATATATACTAAAATTTATAGGAGGCAAATTTATGGAAATATACACGATTGGTCATTCTAATTATAAAATTGAAAGATTTATAGATATGCTCAATTTTCATAAAATAAATTGTGTAGTAGATGTTCGGGGAACTCCTTACTCAAAATATAATGTTCAATATAATAAAGAAACAATAAAAAGTACTTTGACTAAATTAGGATTTACATATATTTATATGGCAAAAGAGTTTGCAGCAAAAAGAGAAAATAAAGTATCATATAATAAAGAAGGTTACTCAGATTTTGAAAAAGTTGTAAAAGAAATTGACTTTATAAATGGAGTGACTAGATTAAAAAATGGATTAAGCAAGGGTTATAAAATAGTTCTTTTAGGAGCAATGCAAGACCCTATTAGATGTCATAGAGCAATTTTAATTGGACGAGAACTTGAAAAGTATGACTTTAAAATTAATCATATAATTGATGATTACAGTATAAAAGACCAAAGATATATAGAAGAAAGAATACTTGATAAATATTTTTCAAGTAGAAATCAAATAACAATAGATAGTTTAATTGGGAATGAAATTTCAAAAGAAGAAATGATAAATAAATCATATAAAATAGCAAATAAAGAAATTGGATATAGAATAGAGCATATAAAAGATTAGTAAATACAATAAGTTATATTAGGAGGAGAAATTTTTGAATAATAAATGGTTTACATATATAAAAATCTATGAAGATAAAAATAAAGTAAAATCTTCAGGAATAAAGTTTAAAGAATTTATTGACGGTATAGATAAAAAGCCTAAAAATATACTTATTTTATCAGGAGATTCTATATTTAGTATTAGAAATATGAATATAAATTTTGATTATATTGAAAATAATAATTTAGAAAATTTCTATAATGAAGATGTGTATAGTTTTGGAGACTTTAATTGGATAGATTTTGATAAAGAAAGTGATTTAGACAATATAGATAAATTAGAATTAGCAAAAATATTATATATAAATCATATAAAAGAACCATTTGACGAATTTATATTCAAATCTTTAAACAATAATTATGTATATCTATCCCACGATGATGATTATATAGCAAATATTTATATGAAAGATATAAATACTTACAAAAATGTAATAAATAAAAAGATACTAAAGGAGTTTAAAGGTAGAAAAAGATATATAGAAAATTTACCAAATGAAATACTTGACTACATTTATGATTTATGTAAAATAGGAATTATTATAGATTTTGAAAATTTATCTTTTAATAGTGTTCGTATTTATAGTGTTGGAGAAGTTAAATTAGTAGATGATGCCCACGAAAAGTTAGATAAATATAGAAAGACACTTAATGGAGTTTCATTATCTTACAACACTACAAATAAAAAATGGAAAATATACAATTAATAACTATCTAGGAGAGTATATTAGGATAGATTTAATTTGTTATATCTATTGTTTTCATCAATAAAAAATGATGTGAATTTTCACATCATTTTTTTAATTTTAATCTTGCATTTTACGTCCAACAAAATCTGCGTATTGAGGAGTACCTAAATGATAACCTCCAGAAACTTCAAGTATAGAACCTGTTATGTAAGATGAGTCATCACTTGCAAAAAATAACACAGCATTTGCCATATCTTCAGGAGTACCCATTCTATTTAAAGGAACGTGAGATAAAAATGACTTTCTAAATTCTTCTGGCATAGAATTCATAGCAGCATCTGTTTCTGTAAGTCCTGGAAGTACAGCATTACATCTTATGTTATTTTTAGCGTATTGCATAGCTATTTGTTGAGTTATATTATTAACTCCAGACTTTGATACTCCATACCCTATTCTTGATATATCAGGAACTGTTCCTCCGATAGAAGAAATATTAACTATGCTACCACCACCATTTTTTATCATATGAGGAACAACTAATTTAGATATTCTATAAACACTTCCTACATTATATTCAAATAATTCAAAAAAAGTATCCTCATCACCATTTACTAAATCTAAATCTTTTTCTGGTCTTCCTGTTCCAAAATTATTAACTAATATATCTATTTTACCTTCATTTTCAATAACAGTATCAACCATTTTTTTATAACTATCTATATCATAAGCATCAAAAAATACTGGTTTCATAATTAAACCTTCTTTAGCACACTCATCACATATTTCTTGTGTTACCTCAAGTCTTCTAACACCCATATAAACTATACAGCCATTTTGAGCTAATTTTTTAGCAGATGCTAGTCCTATTCCTCTTGTTGCAGATGTTACTAGCGCAATTTTACCATTTAACTTTTTCATAAAAAACCTCCGGTTATTTTAATATTTAATAATAGTATATACAGTATATTTAGTTGTCAATATGTTTTTTTAGAATATAATAAGAAAATAGTTATATTTAGAAAATTTATACAATTAATATGGTTTTATTGGAGGATATAATATGAAATATCAATGGTCTAAGGACTTATTAACTGGAAATGCTCAGATTGACAAAGAGCATAAAGAATTAATAGATGCTATAAATGATCTATTAGATGCTTGTAGCAAAGGAAAAGGTAGAAATGAGATTGCAAAAACTGTTAATTTTTTAGTTTCATATACAAGAACTCATTTTTCTCGTGAAGAAATTTTACAGATGAAATATAAGTATCCTGATTATATTAATCATAAAAAGTATCATAAACAATTTGTTGATACTGTTTTAGATATACAAAAGAAGCTTCTATCAGAAGGGCCAAGTATTGCTTTAATTGGACAAATAAATAGTAAAGTTGCTGTTTGGATAATAAATCACATAAAAAAAGAAGACGTTAAAGTAGCTGATCATATAAGAAAAAGTTCTATAAAATAATATTTATTATAAGAAATATCGTTTAAATATTTAATTATACATAGAGTGGTTTTAATTAAAATCTAACTTTATGTATAAAATTTAATATAATTGGATATAATTACAGAAAAATAAATAAGGTGATAATATGAGTATATTTGATGTATTAAATGAAGCTATAAAACTTTTAGCTTCAGACATTCATATAAGTTCAAATAGTAAAATAAAATTTAGAATTAATGGTGACTTATTAAATTTTAATGACTATGAACTTAATAATAATGAAACACAATTATTAACAAAAGAATTAATAGGAGAAGAATATATAGTAGTTTTAGAAAAAGAAAATGAAGTTGATTTATCAAAAACGTTAATAGATAATACTAGACTTAGAATAAATGCTTATAAGCAAAAAGGAAGCTATTCATTGTCTATAAGAATAATTAACTCAAAAATACTATCCTTTGAAGAACTTGGATTAAAAAACGTACTAGAAAGTATTTATAAAAAGCAAAGTGGACTTATATTAATAACTGGTGTAACTGGAAGTGGAAAAAGTACAACCCTATCAAGTATAATAGATAAAATTAATAATACTCAAAAAAAGCATATCATAACTTTAGAAGACCCAATCGAATATATTCACAAAAGTAACAAATCTTTAATAAATCAAAGAGAAATAAAAATAGATACAAAAAATTATAACACAGGTCTTAAATCAATTCTAAGGCAAGACCCAGATGTCATATTAATTGGAGAAATGAGAGATACTGATACAATAGAAGCATCACTTAAAGCATCAGAAACTGGTCATTTAGTTTTTTCAACTCTTCATACTATGGGTGCATCAAAAAGTATTGATAGAATTATAGATAGTTTTGAATCTAGTAGACAAAATCAAATAAGAATGCAACTTTCAACTGTACTTCAAGCTATAATTTGTCAGAAGTTAGTAAAGACTAATTATGGAAAAAGAGTTTTAGTAGCTGAAGTTATGATTGTAACTCCTGCTATTAGAAATTTAATAAGAGAAAATAAAACTTATCAAATTCAAAATATAATCCAAACAAGCTCAAAAAATAATATGAAAACTTTAGACCAAGATTTAGTCAGATTATACAGAGAAAAAACTATATCTAAAGAAACTTTAATAGAAAATTGTAATGATATTGAATTTGTTGAAAATATGATAAGGATTGAAAGATGGGCTTAAGTTTAATTTTAAGTAGTGTTTTTGCAGGTTTATTATTAAATTATCTAGTAGAAAAAATATCAAGTAAATATTTTAAATACAACAAAACAATAACGAAAAAATTACTAATAACTATAACAACCACAATAGTATTTATGAGCATTTATTATAGGTATAGTTTTTCAATTAAGACTTTTTACTTTATTTTATTAACTTCAATTTTAATAATAATAACATTTATAGATATAGATAACTTTATTATACCTGATGAGTTAATTATTTTTGGTAGTGTAGTTAGTATTTTAGTTAATATTTTTTACAAAAACAGAAATATTTTAAGTGGTGTATTATGTTTTTTAATACCTTATTTAGTAGCTTATATCTTTAGCAATATAACTAAAAAAGAAGTTATTGGAGGAGGAGATTTAAAACTATTTTTTATGATAGGCTTATTTTTAGGAACTGAAGGTGGAATATTGACTATTATAATGAGTATTCATATAGGAGCTATATTTGGGATTATACTTTTTATTTATTGTAAGATAAAAAAGTTAGATTTTAACTCAGTTATACCTTTTGGACCTTTTATTTCTGTAGCTTGTTTTTTAGTTATGTTTTTAGGAAGTGATACTATAAAAAGTATTTTATTTATATGAGAAACTTTGACATTACTCTACATAATTATATTTTAATATAGGTTTGATTTAGCTGTATAAATTGTGTATAATAAGGAATGAGAAATTAATCCTTTAATGGTTAATTAATAAAATTTATCGTCAACAAAAAGGAGAGGTAAAAACCTCTCTTTTTTATTTAAAATGCCCAGTTACCATTTTTAAATATTTGTACTTTTTCATCATTATAAGTAGTACCAATGATATCCATATCATCAGAACCTATCATAAAATCAACGTGAGTTAAACTATCGTTTATTCCGTATTTATCAAGTTCTTCATCTTTATATGTATCACCATTTTTTATACAACCTTTATAAGCTGAACCAATAGCAAAATGACAAGATGCATTTTCATCAAATAAAGTATTATAAAAAATTATATTAGTATTTGAAATAGGTGAATTAAATGGAACTAAAGCAACCTCACCTAAGTAATGAGAACCCTCATCAGTTTCTATTAATTTTTTTAATGTTTCGTATCCTTTTTCAGCAGTAAATTCAACTATTTTTCCGTCTTTAAAAGTTAAAGAAAAATTATCAATAGTATTTCCTCCGTAAACTAATGGTTTTGTACTATGTACTATCCCATTAACCTTAAATTTATGGGGCATAGAAAATACTTCTTCAGTTGGCATATTAGCATTAAAATTAACTCCTTTTGGGTCTAAGCTTGCTCCACTTTGCCATATATGACCCTTAGGAAGTTCCATAGTTAAATCAGTTTTTTTAGATTTGAAATGAAGAGACTTAAAATTTCTGTCGTTTAGAAAATCCATTTTAGATTTTAAGTTTTTGTTGTGTTTTTTCCAAGCTAGTATAGGGTCATCATTATCTACTCTTGTACACTTAAATATTGCTTCCCAAAGTTTATCCATAGCTTCTTCCTTTGATATATTAGGGAAGACTTTAGTAGCCCAAGACTCTGTTGGAATTGATATGATACTCCACTTACATTTATCAGAAGAAGTTAAAGACCTCCACTCTTTAAGAGCAGTAGCAGAAGCTTTTTGAAAATTTGCTACTCTTTGAGGATCAACATCTTTAAGTAGTTCAGGGTTTTGTGCATAAATAGTTAAAAATGCTCCTCCTTCTTTAGCTATATCTGTATATTTTTGGGCAGTCCATTTTGGAAATGAATTAAAAGTTTCATCAGGAGCATTTAAGTACTCTATTAAAGAACACTCTTCATCTGACCATTCCACGTGAACTTTTTTTGCACCTAAATTATAAGCTTTTTTAACTACTTTTCTAACAAAATCTGCACATTGAATAGGACTTCTTACAACTAAAGTTTCGTTTGGCTGAATATTTACACCAATCTCAACTGCAAGGTGTGCATATTTATCTAAATTTTTTTCAAAACTCATACTAGTTCTCCTTAAATTTTTTATTTATATTTTAATACAAAATAAATAAAAAATACAAATATATAAAAATTATTGAAATTAATATTTTTTAGTAAAATTTATAGATTAATTATAATATTAATCTATACTTTATTTTTTGTTATATTTTTTAAAATTTTATATAAAATGGTGTTATAATTGATTTATAAAGTCAAAAAGGAGTAAATTTATGAGATTGATAAAACTAGAAAAGAGTAATTTAGAGTACTTAAAAGCTGTAAGAGTTTGGGATAATGAATATGAAATAAGACATTTTCTAAGACCAAATTTCTCAGAGTGTGAATTAAAAGATTTAAGTATTAAAGAATTACAAAAAGTTTTAAAAAAGAGTAAATATGCATATATGATTGAATATGATAATAAATTAATAGGTTATGCTACTATTGATGTTGATTTTTTATTTCTTAGTAGACAAGAAAAAACTGCTTGGATTAGTTTATGTATTGGTAAAAAAGATTACAGAGGAAAAGGTATTGGAGAACAAGTTGTAAAACTTCTTGAAAGGAAAGTTAAAAAACTTAAAATAGATAGAATAGAAGTAGGTATATTTGCATTTAATGAGAGAGCATATAAATTATACAAAAAATTGGGATATAATGAGGTGAAAATATTAAAAGATTTTACTTATTATAATAATAAATGGCATAATGACATAAGAATGGAAAAATATTTAACATAAATATTAGTGAATAAATTTATTTTTTATTTGTCGTATTTTTTATATCGTAATACTTTTTATATAAGTATTTACAATCATTTTAATGATTGCTATAATACTTGTGTAATGAAAAATTAAAAATTTATAATAGGGGGAATTAAAAAATGAAGCAATTCAGAAAAAGAATGCTTTTAACTGGACTTGCTGTTACAGTTGTTTTAGGAATAACAGCACCAACAGTTAAAGTATTTGCAAATCAACAAGCAATATCGACTACTGTAGTAACTGACGTAGCTGATAATCACTGGGCTAAAAAGCAAATAGATGCTTTTATAAAAGAAGGAATACTACAAGGATACCCAGACAAAACTTTTAGACCAAGCAATAAAATAACAAGAGCAGAGTTTGTTAGAATAGTAAATAGAGCTTTTGGATTTAATACTAAAGGAGATCAATCTTTCAAAGATGTTAAAAAAGATGCTTGGTATACAGAAGATATACAAATAGCAGTTAAAAAAGGATATATAAACGGATTTGAAGATAATACATTTAGACCGAACGAAGAAATAACTAGAGAGCAAATGGCTAAAATATTAGGAATGGTTTTAAATGTTAGTGGAGATGGAAAAACTGACTTCTTAGATGATTCTAAAATAGCTCCTTGGGCTAAAAAATATGTTGACGGATTAGCTGAAAAAGGAATAATAGAAGGATACACAGATAAAACTTTTAAACCAAAAGATAACGCTACAAGAGCAGAAAGTGTTAGATTAACAGCAGAAAGTAGAGATTATAAGAATTCAAACTCAGATAACGGATACTATCCTGTTTATCCAACACCTAATCCAGAACAAAAACCTGTTACTTCTGAAGATTTAAAAAATGAATTTAATGGTAAAGATGAAGTTAAATTAGAAGATGTTAAATTAGAAGACGGTGCAGTTGTACCAGCAGGTAAAACTTTAGTTTTATCTGGTAACTCATCAATATCAGGTACTGCTAAATTAGAAGGAACTTTAAAAGTTACTGAAGGTTCTAAAGTAACATTAGATAAAGATGCTACAATAAATGTAGAATCAAATGCTACTGTTGATTTAGGTAAAGGTGATATGGAGTTAAATGGTACTATGTCATTAGAAAATGGTGGTACTTTAAGTACTTTATCTGAAGGAGTATCTAAATTTACAAAAGATATAAGAAATAATGATGCTAAGATAACTGGAAATGGTGTTATAACACTTGGAAATGGTACTATGTATGTTTCAAATTTAGCTGAAGTTCAAGCTAAAATAGATAATGTAACTGTAAATTCAAAACTATCAATTGGTAAAAAAGATAACTGGATATTAAATGCAAAAGAAAAGTCTGCTTTAACACTAAATAGTGGAACATTATCATTTGAGTTTGGAGCAGTAATTGGCTCAGAAAAAACTCATTATATGATAGTTAATGGTGAATTAACATATAATGATTCTTATAGAAGTATAGTTGCCAAATCAGGAAGCGAAAATGCTAAACTTAACTTAATAAATAAAACTAATAATATTAATGAGGTAGCATTATTATTTGATGGAGAAGGTAAGTCATATAAAGAAGGAAAAAATAACGAAAACTATATTGGTGGTACAAATGGAACTTGGAGATTAACAATTCCAGCAACTCCAATAGAGCCTTCAACTCCAATAACTACATCATCAACTATAATTGTTTCATCAATAACTACTAATTCTACTGTAACAACAGATGAAACAATTAAGTTAGATGTTACAACTTCTGGTACAACTACAGGAGATACTACGAAAGTATTACTTAATGATAAAGATGCTAATGGACAAAATTTTGATTTAAATAATACTGATGGATTTACTTTAAGAGTAGAAACAGCTAAAGATAAAAAAGTTAATAAGATTATAATAAATGGTAAAGAAGTTGAGTTACCAAAAACACTTGAAAATGGTGCTATAATAACTGTTACATTAACTAAAGAAAATTTACAAACTTTAGTTGGTGAAAATGGAAAAGAATTTAACATAACAGTTGTTACAAATTAATTATAAATAAAAAACTTCGCTAAATATTAGCGAAGTTTTTATTTACATAACTAAATTTTGTGGAGTACAATAAAATTTTGGTCTTATATAAGGTAAGAATTTTTTATACTCCATTCTAAATTTAATTGTTCCAAAATTTTCAGGTGCTAGTGTACCAGCTTCAAAATAAATAACTAAAGCTTCATCAGTTAAATAAAATGCTTGGTCATCTACTATTTCAATAAAAGTATTTTCAAAAAACATTTGTTTATTCTGATTCATTTTGTATTTTATATAATTTGTAATAACTGTTTTATAATCAATATTAGGTATAAATACATCTTTTAAAAAAATAGTTTTTCCAGTTGTCAAATCAATATTATAGTTATATAATTCGTTATATTTTATATTTGTATTATTAGTGTTGCTACTTATATTATTGTTTGTATTACTACTTATAGTATCTACAAATGTCATTAAGTTTATTATATTACTAAGTACAAATGATTTATTAAAAGTAACCATATAGTCAGAAATCAATTTGTATCTAACTAATGGTTGTTTTTGTTCTTGATCTACTTTGTTGATTTCCTTTTCTTCTTCTTCCATTCCAGTTCTAAAAGTATCAATCTCTAGTTTTATAGTATTATTTAAATTATTTAAAATATTAGTAGATATGTTTGAGTTACAATTTTTAAGATTATGAAAACTAGGATACTTTATATTACTATAAAAGTTTTTCTTATAATCTACTATTTCATTAAATTTTGTAAAAATAGAATTATAATTACAGCTTGTAGAATTATTATTAAACATAAAAACCCCCTAAATATTAAGATATAATATAATATGCTTAATAAACTTTCATAATAACATCTAATAAAGATAATTATATTTAATTTATGTTATAATATATCAATCACTAAAAATAGGAGGATAAAATGTTATTATTATCAGATAAATGGAAAGATTATGAACTTATAGATATGGGAAGTGGAGAAAAATTAGAGCGTTGGGGAAATATTATACTTAGAAGACCAGACCCTCAAATTATGTGGCCAATAGAAAAAGAGGATAATCGTTGGAAAAATCCTCACGGACATTACCACAGAAGTACAAAAGGTGGAGGTCATTGGGAGCATAAGAAAAAGTATGATGAAAAGTGGACTATAAATTATAAGGATTTAAAATTTAATATAAGTCCAACTGGATTTAAGCACACAGGACTTTTTCCAGAGCAAGCAGTAAATTGGGATTGGTCAATTGATATGATAAAAAAAGCAAATAGACCTATAAAAGTATTAAATCTTTTTGCCTATACTGGAGGAGCAACTGTTGCTTGTGCTTATGCTGGGGCTGAGGTTTGTCACGTTGATGCATCTAAAGGTATGGTAACTTGGGCAAAAGAAAATTTACATACTTCAGGTCTAGGAGATAGGAAGGTAAGGTTTATAGTTGATGATGTTGTAAAATTTGTTGAAAGAGAAATTAGAAGAGGAAATAAATATGATGCTATAATTATGGACCCACCTTCTTATGGTAGAGGACCAAAGGGAGAGGTTTGGCAAATAGAAGAAAAATTATTTGGATTAGTTGAACTTTGCGTAAAAGTTTTAAGTGATAAGCCACTATTCTTTTTAATAAATTCATACACAACAGGTATTTCACCAATAATACTTGAACATATACTTGATACAACTGTTAAAAAGTATGCAAAAAGTGGTAAGGTTTATGCTGGAGAAGTAGGTCTTAAAGCATCAAAAGATAAAAAAGTATTACCTTGTGGTATTTTTGGAAGATGGGAGTCAACTAATGGTTAAAGTTATATACGAGGATAATCATTTATTAATTGTTGAAAAACCTATAAATATTTTGTCTCAAGCAGATAATACAAATGATATTGATATGGTAAGTATTTTAAAAAAATACCTAAAAGAAAAATACAATAAACCTGGAAATGTATTTATTGGTCTTATTCATCGGCTTGATAGACCTGTTGGTGGAGTTATGGTTTTTGCAAAAACTTCAAAATGTGCATCAAGACTATCAGAGCAAGTTAGAAATAAAACTATGAAAAAAACTTATAAAGCAGTTATACATAAAGTTATGGATAAAAAAGAAGATACATTAAAAGACTACTTATATAAGGATAAAAAAACTAACACAGTATCGGTTGTATCTAAAAATTATAAAGAAGCTAAAGAGGCTATACTAAGTTATAAAACTATAAATAAAAATAAAGAATTTAGCCTAGTTGAAATTGATTTAAAAACTGGAAGACCTCATCAAATAAGAGTACAATTTTCAAGTAGAAATCATCCACTTTATGGAGACCAGAGATATGGAAAAAGTAAAATAGGGGAGCAAATAGCTCTTTGGTCTAGTAAGTTGGAAATAATTCATCCAACAACAAAAGAAAAATTAGTGTTTATTTCAGAAGTACCAAATACTTATCCGTGGAATTTATTTAAGGAGTAATTTTGGAGAATTATAAAGGTTTTTATATTAAAAGACCAGTTGGAAATAATATTTTTTCGTTTTATGAAAGAGAAAACAAAGAAATATTTGTACCAAAATTAATAAATGGAAATTTAGATGATGTTTTTGTTGGTGATGAAATAGTATTTAATGAAATAGATGAAGGTGTTGAAGTAAGAGCAAAAGGTATTAAAAATTTAGTAAGATATAAATTAAACAACAAAGATATCTATATTTTTGATAATCATAATCACGCATTTTATTTTTGGATAAAAAGTTTAAAAGAAAACTATTTTAATAAAGGATGTTTGTTAGTCCATATAGATCAACATAAAGACACTAGAGAGCCTAACAATTATGAAGTTGATATAGATGATATAAATGATGTATTTAGATACACAAACGAAGTTTTAAATGTTGGAAGTTTTATAAAACCTGCACTTAATAAAAAAATATTTAAAGATGTGGTAATAATTGATAGTTCTTATGGATTTAATTTTGATACTGATGAAGAATTTGTGCTTGATATAGACCTTGATATATTCTCAAGAGATATGGATTATATACCATACAATAAAAAAGTTGACAAAATAAGAAGTTTAATAAATAAATCAAAAACTATAACAATTGCTACAAGTCCTTACTTTATAAATCAGGATTATGCAATAAAAGTATTAAAAGAAATATTTAATTATGATATAATAAGATAAATTATATAATTAGGAGGCCAAAGATGAGCTTATATACTAAGTGGAGAAACTTAAGTGATAATCACGAAAGTCAAGAAAAAGAAGTTAAGTTTTGGGAAGAGTACTTAAAGGTAGAA
Source organism: uncultured Peptostreptococcaceae bacterium (assembly GCA_944383455.1). Taxonomy (GTDB): domain Bacteria; phylum Bacillota; class Clostridia; order Peptostreptococcales; family Peptostreptococcaceae; genus JAGHEK01. The sequence goes on along the minus strand of CALWPP010000012.1, from coordinate 18,162 downwards.
GCTTCTATATACAATGAAATATTAAATAATAAAGAAGAAGTAGTAAAAGGAAATGTAAGTGAATTAGCCAAAAAATATAATACTTCAAATGAATTTTTTATGGGGTTTATCGATGGAATTTCAGAGAGCTTAAAAAAGGATATAAATTTAGATGAGATAGAAGAAGATACTGACATTACAATAGACATAGATTGGGAAAAATTATACTATAATATGGTAGCTGTTGAAGCTCATTGGTTATACAACTTACCAGGATGGGATAATATATTAGATAAATCAAAGAGAAAAGAAATTGAAAAATCTTATAAATCAACAAAAACTGTTGTAAAAGAAGTTAAAATAGGAAGAAATGACCCTTGTACTTGTGGTAGTGGTAAAAAGTACAAAAAATGTTGTGGAAAATAATTTAAAAATCCTCTGAATTTTTCAGAGGATTTTTTTACTTAGAGTAACTGAATAACTTGACAAGCATAATATAAATAAAGACATTATTAGGGAGGACATTATGAAAATAGGAGATATAGTTACTCGAAAATCATATAATCACGACACAGTATTTAAAATAATAGATATAAGAAAAGATAAAAAGGGAAATGAAACTGTAATTTTAAAAGGAATTGCATTTAGATTAATTGCAGACTCTAATATAGATGATTTGGAGTTTGTTAATAATAAAGATTTAAAAAATATAGTTATAGATAATAATGTTTTGGATTTATTAAGTATTAGAAATATAAAATCACTTAATAAAAGTCCATTTAGAAATGTTGAAAAAGTACAAAAAAGTGAAAAGATATATGGAATGCCAGGAAAGGTTTTACAGCTTGATGGAGATAAAGAGTTTTTAAAAATTTGTCTTGATGTTTATTCAGAACTTGGAATACCTGCAGTTGGTGTTGCAGTTCCAGAGCAAAACCAACACAAAGAAGTTATTAGACTTTTACAAAAGCATAATCCAGATATTTTGGTTGTAACAGGTCACGATTCATTAACTGTAAAAAATGGAAATATTTCGGATTTATCAAACTATAGAAATTCTATAAATTTTATAAAGTCCGTAAAACAAGCTAGAAAGTGGGAGCCAAACAAGGATAATCTAGTAATTTTTGCTGGTGCTTGCCAATCAAATTATGAACAACTTATAAAAGCTGGAGCAAATTATGCATCTTCTCCTGCAAGAATAAAAATACATGCTCTAGACCCTGTTTTTATTGTAGAAAAAATTGCTTGTTCAAGGATAGATACAGTGGTTCCATTATCAGAAATATTAGAACAGACTGTAACAGGAGTTGATGGTGTTGGTGGATTTGAAACAAAAGGAAAATTTAGATGGGCTATGCCTAAATTTTTATATTAACTTTATAAAAAGTATTGACTTTTGTATAAAAAATATATAAAATATTTAGTTCGTCGTTTGACACAAAAAAAATAGTATGATATTATGTAAACATACTTAAATTTTTAAGAGGGTGGTCAAATGGCAACTATAAACACTCTAAACCAAATAAGAAGTAGTTTAGAAAATCACTTAGGAAAAACAATACTTCTAAGTGCTGACAAAGGAAGAAAGCAAATAGTAACCAAAAAAGGGGTTCTTGAGAAGGTTTATCCTAGTATTTTTGTTGTAAGACTAGATAATGAACCATCAGGTTTTTTAAGAGTATCATATAGTTACTCAGATTTATTGACATCAACTGTAAAACTTAAAGTTTACAAAAAAAATAATTTGAGTATAACCTAAAAAATTATACCTATAAAAATAGGTGTAATTTTTTTTCGTTTTTAAAATATAAATATAGTATGATATTTATATTTTAGAGGGGGATAAAATGGAGTTAGTTAAAGATACAATAAAAATTGATGATAGAATTGATTTTGGAAAGTTACAAACTTTTATAGAGTCAGAAATTGTTGTACCAGATAAAAAAGCAGATGTTTATGAAATAATAAAATCAGAAGGATACATATCTATAAAAAAAATAGAATTAGGGGATTCTAAGGTTACTTGTAGGGGACACTTTAGTTATAACATAATATACTTAGCAATGGACAAAAAAACTATATCAAATATAGATGGAAAAATAGATATAAATGAAGTTTTTGAGCGAGATAGTATAAATCAAGGAATGGAATGTATGTTATTTGCTGAGGTTGAGCATATAGATGCTTCTATAATGAATGAAAGAAAAATAAAAGTAGGTTCATTAATGAATTTAAGAGGTAGTTTATTTAATAAAGAAAGACTAGAAATAGTAAAAGATGTGACACAAGTTGATGATGTACAAAAGTCAAGAAAAGAAAGAACTTATTTAGATATAGTAGGAATAGAAAGAGGAGAAAGTGCAGTAAAGGATAATATAAGTATAAATACAGATGAAATAGATTCTATAGTAAGTTTAAATCCTTGTGTTAAAATAAAAGACAGTAGAGTAACTGATAATAAAGTCATAATTGGTGGATGTGTTGAGATTAATCCACTTGCAACTACTTATGAATCTGAAGTAGTTGAGCTTGATAAAATAGGAATAGACTTTACTCAATTTATAGAAATGCCTGGTGCTTTCGAGGGAATGAGAGAAGAAGTCTTAATATCTTTAGGAGATTTTAACTATAATTTTAAGTCTTTAGAAGGAAATAGTGGAAATCTTGAGATAGATTGTACTGTTTGTTCTGTTGTTAAAGTTTTAGATGAGGTAAATAGAGAAATACTAAAAGATGCTTATTCACCACAGAAAGTACTTAAATTTGAGCATAAGTCAGTAGATGTAAATAAATTATTAAGTTCAGACGTAGAAAACTTTAATATAAGAGAAAGTATAAAAAATAGTAATAATATACAAATAAAAAGTATAGTTAGTGCTTGTGCTAATATTTCTATTGAAAATAGTTATATAGAAAATGAAAAAAGTGTAATACAAGGTATAGTTAAAATAGATATATTATACACTCCTGTTGAAGGAATTGAACCAATTTATAAAATAAGTGAAGAAATACCTTTTGAACACGATATGACTATAAATAATCTTGATGATAATTGTAGGGTATTTAATAGTGTCTCAATAGAAAAGCTAGATGTTGATTTAAGTAGAGATGAAATAGATGTAACTATAAAAATAAAAAGACATACAGAAGCTGTAATAAAAAAATCAGAAAGATTTATAATAAAGGGTGAGGACTTAGGAGATTATGATTTATCAAAAGCACCAAGTTTAATAGTTTATTTATGTAAAGAAGGTGATACTCTTTGGGATGTTGCAAAAAGATATAATACTACTGAGGAGGAAATAGCGGATATAAATGAACTAAAACTTGATGAGCCACTTCCTAAGGGTAAATGTTTAATTTTAGAAAAGAAAGTTTCATTATTTGATTAATAGGGGATTTATTCCCCTATTATTTTGTTTTTGTAGTATAATTTATTTATTACTTTTTTGGAGGGTTTATGAAACTAAAGACTAGAGCAAAAATAAATTTATCTATTGATATAGTTGGAAAAAGAGAAGATGGTTATCATTTGGTTGAAATGATTATGCAAAGTATAGATTTATATGACATTTTATATATAAAAGAGATTGATTATGATAAGATAATAATAAAAACTGATAGTGTGGAAATACCTGTTGATGAATCTAATATAGTTTATAAGGCTGTGAAACTTATAAAAAAAACTTATAATATAAATAAAGGAGTAGAAGTCTATATTGAAAAAAATATTCCAGTAGCAGGAGGCTTAGCAGGAGGTAGTACTAATTGTGCGGGTGTTTTAGTTGGGCTTAATAAGATGTGGAATTTAAATTTAACAAAAGATAAATTAAAAGAGATAGGACTTAAATTAGGTGCTGATGTACCTTTTTGTATAGAAGGAGGAACAAAACTTGCTACTAATATAGGCGAAAAATTAAAAGATTTACCAAGTCTTGAAGATAATGTCTATATATTAGTTTGTAAGCCAGATTTATTTGTATCAACAAAAGATGTATATAGTAATATTGACATAAATAATCTAGAAAATAGACCTAATAATAAATATTTAATCGAATGTTTAAAAAATAAGGATACCTTAAATTTATCAAGAAATATGAAAAATGTTCTTGAAAATGTAACTACTAAAATGCACAAAGAAATAAATGAAATAAAAAATATAATGAGCACTAATTCGCTTGGAACTATTATGAGTGGGAGTGGTCCAACAGTATTTGGTATTTATGACTCAGAGGAAAATATTTTAAGTGCAAAGAATGAGCTTTTAAAAAAATATAATCAAGTATATATTACAAAGAGTAGCTTAAAAGGAGTTGAGATAATAGATGGATAATTTATCCAAAATAAATATAGATGAATACAAACCTCTTAGAGATATTGTTTTTGAAAATTTAAGAGAAGCTATACTGAGTGGAAATTTAACACCAGGCCAAAGACTTATGGAAGTTCAATTGGCAGAGACTTTAGGTGTAAGTAGGACTCCTGTAAGAGAAGCCATAAGAAAACTAGAGCTTGAAGGTCTTGTTGTTATGATTCCAAGAAAAGGTGCTTATGTTGCTGATATGTCTATAAAAGATATTGTTGAAGTATTAGAAATAAGAGCAAGTCTAGAGGGTCTTGCAGCTTATCTTGCAACAGAGAGAATGACTAATGATGATATAAAAAACCTAGAAAAAATATCAAAGCAAATAAAGAAAAATTCTAGTGTAGATGAATTTTTGAAAAAAGATGTTGAATTTCACGAATATATATTTAAAGCAACAAATAACAAAAGACTTCATCAACTCATAAACTCTTTATGGGAGCAAGTATATAGATTTAGAGTAAGTTATATTTCAGATGAAGAATCAATTGATAATATAATAAATGAACACAAGTTAATTCTTAAAGCTATAAAAAATAGAGACAGTTACCTTGCAGAAAAATATGCAAAAGAACATATAGAAAAAGCAGAGCAATTTATGATTAATAAAACTATGGTAAATAATAGATAATTAAAAGGAAATTAACCTAAAATATAGGATTAATTTCCTTTTTTTGTATAGATAAAATTATTTTGTACATAATACTTATATAAAAACATTTGGGGGTTTAAAATATGAGAAAATTTAAATTATATTTAGCTGTAATTTCTTTGATATCTACACTATCTTTAATGACTGTTACTATAAATGGAGAAATAAACAAAATAAAAAATAATTCTTATAATTACAAAGAAAAATTAATAAGATTTCATGTTTTGGCAAATAGTGATTCAAAAAGCGACCAAGATTTAAAACTAGAAGTAAGGGATGCAGTAGTTGAATATTTAAGACCAGAACTTGAAAAGTCTAAAAATATAAGTGAAAGCGAAAAAATAATAGAAAGTAAATATCAAGAAATAAAGGAAGTTGCTAAGAAAGTTATAAAAGAAAATGGATATAATTATGATATTTCGGTTAAATTAGATTATAGCGATTTTCCAACAAGACAATATTCTAATGTAGTCTTACCTGCAGGAAAATATAAAGCGTTAAAAGTTATTATAGGAGAAGGTAAAGGACAAAACTGGTGGTGTGTTATGTTTCCTCCACTTTGTTTTGTAGATGAAAAAGCTTATATTGATGATAAAACTGATGAAAAACTAAAAATGATTTTAACAGAAGAAGAATATGATTTTATAACTTATGATAATGATAAAGACCTAACTAGAGTTAAAGTTAAATTTAAAATAGCTGAAATTATGGATAACTTATTTAGTAAGGAGAGTTAATGATGAAAGTTTTTTATAAGACTTTAATTTTATCTTTAGCACTTTTTTTGGCGATATCACCAAAATCTTATGCAGATAAAAATGAACAAAACAAAAATACAATATATAAACAAAAACAAGAATTAAAAGAAAAACAGGTTGTAAATATAACTAATGACGAATTAATACTTCTTTCAAGACTTATTGCAGGAGAAGCTAGAGGAGAAAGTTATGAGGGTCAACTTGCAGTAGCTGCAGTAGTTATAAATCGTGTAAAGGATGAGAGATTTCCAAACAATATAAAAGATGTTATATACCAAAAAAATGCATTTTCAGTAGTAAAAAATGGTCAAATAAATATTAATCCTACAGAGTCATCAATAAAGGCAGCACAAGAAGCACTTTATGGAAAAGACCCAACAAATGATGCAATTTATTTTTGGAATCCAGATATTGCAACTTGTAACTGGATAAAAAAATTAAGTCCATATATGAGAATAGGAAATCATGTTTTTGCTAAATAAAGAAGCTTTGCTTCTTTATTTTTTTTTAAAAATACTCTATAATTATCAAATATAAAAATAAATACATATATTATTTATTATTGTGAGTAGGAAGGTGTATTTTATGAATAAAATAAATGTGTTGGTAATATTTGGTGGAAAGTCTGGAGAGCATGATGTTTCAATTTCATCCGCTTTTTCTATACTAAGCAATATAGATAGAGAAAAGTATAATATATTAACAGTTGGTATAACAAAAAGTGGTGAGTGGCTTTACTTTGATAAAGATATAGATAATATAAGAAATGGAAGTTGGGAAGAACTATCTAATAAAAATGTTGAAATAAATTTAATTAAAAATGGAAATAGAGAAGTTGGAATAAAGTTTGAAGATGGAACTATTAAAAAAATAGATGTAATATTTCCAGTACTTCATGGACCTTATGGAGAGGATGGAACTATTCAAGGTTTATTTGAGTTAAGTGAAATACCTTATGTTGGGTGTAAAGTTTTAGCTTCTAGCGTTGGTATGGATAAATTAATTTGTAAGAACTTATTTTCTCAAATGGGACTTTCTCAAGTTGATTATACTTTTACTACTAAAATAGATTTTGAAAATAATAAAGATTTAGAAATAAGTAAAATAGAGGAAAAACTAAATTATCCTATATTTGTAAAACCTGCTAATATGGGTTCAAGTGTTGGTATATCAAAAGTCAAAAATAAAGAAGAATTAGTAGATGGGATAAATGAAGCACTAAAATATGATACTAGAATAGTTTTAGAAAAAGGAATAGATGCACGTGAAATAGAAGTATCAGTTTTAGGAAATAATTGTATTGAAGCTTCTATATGTGGAGAAATAAAACCTGCCAAAGAATTTTACACTTACGAAGATAAATATTTAGATGGAAAATCTACTTGTGAAATACCAGCAAATATTGATGATTTAACTATGGAAAAAATAAGAAGTATGGCAATTAAAGCATTTCAAGGGATTGATGGAAAAGGCCTTGCTAGAGTAGATTTTTTTATAGATAAAAAAGATGGTGAAATTTATATAAATGAAATAAATACTTTACCAGGGTTTACTGATATAAGTATGTATCCTAAGATGTGGGAATATAGTGGTATTGAGTATAAAGATTTAATAAGTAAGCTTATAGATTTAGCATTTGATGCTAAAAAATAAAAGGTGTTTTTTATGGATAGACCTATTGGAGTTTTTGACTCTGGACTTGGTGGGCTTACAGTTTTAAAAGAAATTATTAATATACTTCCGAATGAAAATATAATTTATTTTGGAGACACTAAAAGAGTTCCATATGGTTCAATGTCTGAAGAAATAATAATTAAATACACTTTTCAAGCTATTAATTTATTATTATCCAAAAATGTAAAAGCTATCGTAATAGCTTGTAATACAGCAACTGCATTAGCACTTTCAAAATGTTTAGATAAATATGATTTACCAATAATAGGTGTAATAGAAGCTGGTGCTAGAGAGTGTTTAAATATTACCAAAAATAAAGTTGTTGGTGTAATTGGTACTGAGGCAACTATTAACTCAAAAAAATATAATAAAGAATTAAGAAAATTAGATGAAAATATAATAGTATTTGAAAAATCGTGTCCTTTATTTGTTCCATTAGTTGAGAATGGTTTTTCTAATAAAGAAGAATCTTATCTAGTAGCAAAAAACTATTTAAAAGATTTAATTAATAATAATATAGATTCTCTGATTTTAGGATGTACTCATTACCCAATACTTGAGGAAACTATAAAAAAAGTAGTTGGTGATAATATAAATTTAGTAAACCCTGCAAAAGAAACTGCAAATGACTTAAAAAATATTTTAACAGAGAATAATTTATTAAATACTTCAAAGACTAAGTCTAGTTATAAGTATCTTGTATCTCATATAGACGATAAATTTGAAAGTATAGCAAATAAATTTTTAGGTATTAAAATAGAAGATATAGAAAAAGTTGATATACAAAATTATTAACTTAGGAGAAAAATTTTGAAAATAGATATAAAAATAACTACAAAACAATATGACGAAAAAAATAATGAAGATATAATATCATTAGATGTTATTGGAGAACTTTATGAAAAAAATAACAAAAAGTGTATAATGTATAAAGAAGAAGATACCACAAACACTATAATAATAAATAACGATAATAAAGAAATAAATCTAAAAAAGTTTGGAAAAACTAAATCAAGCATGAACTTTTGTAAAGAAAAGATTGATTTTGTAAAATACAATACTTCCTATGGTTTATTTGATATGTCTATTTATACAACTAACATAAATATACAAGAAGATAGTAATAAACTACTTATAAATATTTGTTATGATATAGATATAAAGGACTTATTTAAAGGTAGAAATGTATTAGATATAGAAATAAAAAAAAGTGAATTTTAATAATAAAGGTGGTTTAAAGACTACCTTTTATTTGATTTATTTGGTATTATAGTATTTATATTGTAAAATATATTAGTTTTACTAGATATTTTTACATATACAAAAATAATGAAAGGGTATTTTCAATGATTTTTGATAAGGTACTTAGCAGTATACAAAAACACAATCTAATTGAAGATGGAGATAGGATAGTAGTTGGTATTTCTGGAGGGCCTGATTCTATTACTTTACTTCATATACTAAATAGATTAAGAAAAAACATTAATATACAAGTTTATGCAGCTCATTTAAATCATCAACTAAGAGGTATTAATTCTCAAGAAGATGCGTTTTTTGTTACAAGGTTTTGTGACGAAATGGGAATAACTTGTTTCGTTAAATCTGAAGATGTATCTACTTACTGCAAAGAAAATGGTTTATCTATTGAAGAAGGAGCTAGAAAACTAAGGTATGAGATGTTTGATGAAGTTAGACTAAAAACAAAATCAAACAAAATTGCAGTAGGTCATAACCTTAATGACCAAGCAGAAACAGTTTTGATGAGAATATTAAGAGGAACTGGACTTCAAGGATTAAAAGGTATTGAGATAAAAAGAGATGATGGTGTTATAAGACCTCTTCTTGAGATAAAAAGAGACGAAATAGAAAATTATTGTAAAGAGCATAATTTAAATCCACGTATAGATGAAAGTAATTTAGAAACTATATATACTAGAAATAAAATAAGGCTTGAGTTGATACCATATCTTAGTGAAAACTTCAACTCAAATATAGTTAACTCAATAGTTAGAATGAGTTCTAGTTTAGATTTAGATAATAGTTATATGGAAGAAGAATCGATAAAAATATTCAATCAAGTAGCAAATATTAGTCAAGATAGAATTGATATAAACATACAATCTTATAAAGGACTACATAGTGCTATCAAATTAAGAGTATTAAGACTTAGTATAAAAAAAATATTAGGGGATACTAAATCTATAGATAAAAAGCATATTTATGATATATTAGAACTTGAAGATGATTCTAAAATAAATAAAATGCTAAATTTACCTAGAAGTATATTTGTTTATAGAACAAGTACTGAAATAGTCATAACTAATAAAGAAATACTAATTGATGAGATTAAGTTCTGTTATAATGTACCTAAGGAAGGGTTTATAAATATAAGAGAAATAGATTCATCGATAACTACTCAAATTGTAAGTATTGAAAAGTTTAAGGGTATGAAAAAAGATAATGACTCAATTGCTTTTGACCTAGAAAAAATAAAAGGTAAATTAACTATTTCTAGTAGAGAACAAGGCGATAAGATTAAGCTATCAAATGGAACAAAAAAAATTAAAGATATGTTTATAGACCTTAAAATACCTAAAGAACAAAGATGCAGGATTCCGATTATAAAAGATGAAAGTGAAGTTATGTCAGTTTCAACTTTAAGAATTAGTGAAAACTATAAAATTAACCCAAAAACAAAAGAGGTTTTAAAGGTTACCTTTAATAAACTTTAGAATAAAACAACGAAAGGAGGGCTTCTTTTGAATAAAATTTTCAAAGGATGGGGTTTTTACTTAATAATATTTTTGATTATAGTAGCAATGGTTGAGTTTACTGGAGAACCTGCTCAAAGAGTAGAAAATATGAAGTTTTCTAAAGTATATCAAGAATTAACAGATGGAAATATATCAGAATTATACTTCATAAATGATACCGCAGTTGAAGGAGTTATAAAAGATACTAATAAAAAGTTTAGGTCATATATTCCTGATGAGGTTGTAGGTGATACTTTTTCTAAAGAAGTCTTAGAGAAAGCAGAGAATGGAGAATTAAGTTTTGGTGGAGAGCCAAAACCTTCTACACCTTGGTTTGTAGAGATGCTTCCAACTATAATGCTTGTTTTATTTATGGGAGTTTTATGGTTTGTATTTATGAATCAGTCTCAAGGTGGAGGCGGAAAAGTTATGAACTTTGGTAAATCAAGAGCAAAAGTTCATAAAGATGATGAAAAAACTAGAGTAACATTTAAAGATGTTGCCGGTCTTAATGAAGAAAAAGAAGACTTACAAGAGGTTGTTGACTTTTTAAAAAATCCTCAGAAGTACATTGATTTAGGAGCTAGAATTCCAAAAGGTATTTTAATGGTTGGTCCTCCAGGTACTGGTAAAACTTATTTATCAAGAGCAGTAGCAGGAGAGGCAGGAGTACCATTTTTTAGTATAAGTGGTTCTGATTTTGTTGAAATGTTTGTAGGTGTAGGTGCATCTAGAGTTAGAGACTTATTTGAACAAGCAAAGAAAAATTCTCCAGCTATAATATTTATAGATGAGATTGATGCTGTTGGTAGAAAAAGAGGAGCAGGACTTGGTGGAGGACATGACGAAAGAGAGCAAACTCTAAATCAATTACTTGTTGAGATGGATGGTTTTGGTGTTAATCAAGGTATAATAATAATGGCTGCAACAAATAGACCAGATATACTTGACCCTGCGCTTTTAAGACCAGGAAGATTTGATAGACAAGTGGTTGTTGGAGCACCAGACGTTAAAGGTAGAGAAGCTATATTTAAAGTTCACGCTAAAAACAAACCTCTTGCAGATGATGTTAGTATAGATGTTTTAGCAAGAAGAACTCCAGGATTTACTCCTGCTGATATAGAAAACTTGATGAATGAAGCTGCAATACTTACAGCTAGAAAAAGAGAAGAAAAAATAAAAATGGAAACAATAGAAGAAGCTATAACAAAAGTTATAGCAGGTGTTGCTAAAAAATCAAGAGTAATAAGTGAACCAGAAAGAAAACTTACTGCATATCACGAAGCAGGGCACGCAGTTTGTGCTCACATTTTAGAACATGTAAGTCCTGTGCATCAAGTAACTATAGTTCCAAGAGGTAGAGCTGGTGGATTTACTATGCAACTTCCTGTTGAGGATAAATTCTATGCAACTAAAAATGAAATGAAAGAAAATATAGTAGTTTTACTTGGAGGAAGAGTTGCAGAGGAGTTAAAGCTTGATGATATTTCAACTGGTGCATCAAATGATTTAGAAAGAGTAGCATCAACTGCAAGAAATATGGTTACTAGATATGGTATGAGTAAAAAACTTGGACCTATGGCATTTGGTGATAGTGATGATGAGGTATTTTTAGGCAATAGTTTATCAAGTAAGAGAAATTACTCTGAAGAAGTTGCTTACGAAATTGATAAAGAGATAAATAATATAGTTGATGAAGCATACAAAAAAACTAAAGAAATACTTACTAAGTATGATGAAAATCTTGAGTATGTGGCTAAGGCATTATTAGTTCACGAAACTTTAGATGCTGAGCAGTTTGTGAAGGCATTTAATATGGAATTATCTCTTGAAATTTCTAAAGAAGATGAAAAAGCTTTAACTACTGAAGAAAATGATGGAGTTATAAATGAAATTTCTCTAGATAAAAAAGAAGAGAGTGTAGACTCTAGTAAAGAAAATGAAGAAGTTAGAGAAGTTTCTGAAGAAGTAGTAGTTGAACAATCAGAAGAAACTATAATTGATGATGAAAATTTAGAAGATAAATAATTATTTAAAGGACATAGATTTATATCTATGTTCTTTTTTATAAGTTTAGGAGAAATTTATGAAAATTATAGAAGATATTAATTTAGAAACTAAATTCATAGGTAAAAAAATAATTTATTTAGAAACGGTAGGTTCTACCAACACTTATTTAAAAGAAATTGGAAATATTGAAAAAGATGGAACTGTAGTTATAAGTGAGGAACAAACAAAGGGAAGAGGAAGACTTGGAAGAAGTTTTAAATCAAATAGTGGTGAAGGGATTTATATGAGTATTTTACTAAAGCCTAATATAAGTTTAGAAAAAGCATCTTTTATAACTCTTATAGTTGGAGCTAGCATTATAAAAACTTTTGATAAACTAGGCGTTAAATCTCTTATGAAATGGCCAAATGATATTATATTAAATAATAAAAAAATAGGCGGAGTATTAACTGAGCTTTCTTGTGAAAAGGACAGTATTAATTATATAGTTACTGGTATTGGGATAAATGTAAAAACTTTAGATTTTGATGATGAGATTAAGGATAAAGCAACGTCTATTTATAAGGAAGGATATGATATTTCAAGAATTGATATTATAAGAGAGATTTTAGTAAACTTTGAAAGATTGTATAATTTATATATAGAAAATGATGATAAGGAAGATACTCTAAGAATATGTAGACAATTCTCTGCTATAATAAATAAAAAAGTGTATGTAACAAAAAATAACAATAAGGAATTAGTTACTTGTATTGATATTAATAATAATGGAGATTTAGTTGTTAAAGACTCTTATCAAAAAGTAAAAAATATAGTGTCTGGAGAAGTTTCTATAAGAGGAGAAAATGGATATATTTAAGTTGACAATATAAATCTACGTTGTTAAAATTAATTAGAATTAGCAAGTATCTATTTTTAGAGCTTGACTTTAAGAAAAATTATACAATTTTTTAGTCTGGTATCTTTTTTAAGAACTAGAACGGAGGTTATTGTGAAGAAAAATTTAGACGTAAGAAAAATTACAATAGTAGGGGTATTATTATCTATTTCGATAGTACTTTCAATGACTCCGCTTGGAAATATTCCTATAGGAGCTTTAAATATTACTACTATGCATATTCCAGTTATTATTGGAGCAATAGTTGAAGGTCCTTTGGTTGGAGTTATATTAGGAGCTATATTTGGACTTACAAGTTTAATTAGGGCTTTAACTACTCCAACTTTAACTAATTTTGTACTACTTAATCCACTTGTTTCTATTTTACCAAGAGTACTTATAGGTATAATTGCTTACTTTTCATTTAAGTTAGTATTAAAACTATCTAAAAATGAGGTGGTATCAGGATGGATAAGTGCAGTTTTAGCATCTTTAATTAATACTATAGGTGTTTTGGGTATGATATATATGTTGTATGCCGATATGTATGCGAAAGCTTTTCAAGAACTAACTGGAGGAGTATTTAAAACTGCTAATGTAATTTTATTTGGAACTTTTGTAACTAATGGAATACCAGAAGCAATAGTTGCAGGATTTATAGTTTCTGCATTATGTGCTGTTTTATATAAGAAAAAAAAGAAAGGGTAAGAAAATGCTTTTAGTTTTTGATGTTGGTAATACCAACATAGTTTTAGGAATATATGAGGATAAAGAGTTAATAAAACGTTTTAGAATTAGCACAGACAAAAACAAAACTTCTGATGAATATGGAATTTTAATAAGTAGTTTATTTAATCACGATAAAATAGATATTACAAAAATAAATGATATAATAATTTCATCAGTAGTTCCAAATATTATGTATTCTCTTGAGAATTTTTGTATCAAGTATTTAAATATAAAGCCAAAAGCTGTTGGACCTGGAATAAAGACGGGACTTAATATAAAGTATGATAATCCAAAGCAGGTAGGTGCAGATAGAATAGTAAATGCAGTTTCTGGGATTGAAAAGTATGGATATCCACTTATAATAGTTGATTTTGGAACTGCTACAACTTTTTGTGCAATATCTGAAAAGGCAGAATATTTAGGCGGTACTATTTCACCAGGAATAAAGATATCTAGTGATGCTTTATTTGAAAGAGCATCAAAACTTCCAAGAGTTGAACTTACAAAGCCTGGAATGACCATTTGTAAAAATACAGTATCAGCTATGCAATCAGGAATAATTTATGGTTATGTTGGTCTTGTTGAAAAGGTTGTTAGTATGATGAAAAAAGAACTAAACAACGAAAACACTAAAGTAATAGCAACCGGTGGACTAGCTAACTTAATTGCATCAGAAACTGATATTATAGATACTGTTGATAATTTGCTAACTTTAGATGGTCTTAGAATTATACACGAAAAAAATAAAGAATAATTTTTAGGAATTGGAGTTTATCCAATTCCTTTTATGTATTGAAAGGAGAATTTTTATGAAAATAGGAAATTTAGAACTTGATAATAAGGTATTTTTATCTCCAATGGCAGGAGTTACAGATTTACCTTTTAGGCTTATTTGTAAAGAACAAGATTGCGGGATGCTTTATACTGAGATGATTAATGCAAAGGCGCTTTGTTATGATGATACAAATACTAAAAAAATGTTAAATATAGAATACGAAGAGCATCCTATTGCAGTTCAAATATTTGGTTCTGACCCAGAATTTATGGGAAAAGCCGCTCAAATAATGAATGATTATCCAAATGAAATCCTTGATATAAATATGGGATGTCCTGCGCCAAAAGTAGTTAAAAATGGTGATGGAAGTGCTTTAATGAAAAATCCAAGTCTAACAGAAAAAGTATTAACATCTGTAGTAAAAAACTCAAAAAAACCAGTTACTCTTAAAATAAGAAAAGGCTGGGATGATAATAATATAAATGCTGTTGAAATAGCAAAAATAGCAGAAGCTTGTGGAATAAGTGCACTTGCAATTCATGGAAGAACTAGAGAACAGTATTATTCAGGTAAAGCTGATTGGGATATAATAGCTAAAATAAAGGAAAATATTAATATACCAGTAATAGGTAATGGAGATGTATTTGAGGTTGAAGACGCAATAAAAATGCTTGATAAAACTAATTGTGACGCAATAATGATAGGAAGAGGAGCACAGGGAAATCCGTGGATATTTAAAAGAATAAATTACTATATGAAAACTGGAGAAATACTACCAGAGCCGACTTTAGAAGAAAAAATAACTACTGCTAAAAAACACTTAGAATTAGCAGTTAAAGAACACGGAGAATATGTTGCTGTAAGAGAGATGAGAAAGCATATAGGGTGGTACTTAAAGGGTCTTAAAAATTCTGCAAAAGTTAGAGATGAAATAAACAAAATCGAAAATTATGAAGAAGTAATAAATAGACTTGATAGGTATATTGAAGATAGCTTGACATAATAATTATAGTAACTTATAATATAGCGCATAAATTAAATGTACTAATAAAAATACTAAGTAGTAAAGGAGTTTTAGAGGGTTTATGGAAGATAAAAAGGAAATTTTATTAACTCAAGAAGGTTATCAAAAGTTAGAAGACGAGTTAGAACTTTTAAGAACTGTTAGAAGAAGAGAAGTTGCGGATAGAATAAAGGTTGCTATATCTTTTGGAGATATTTCAGAAAATGCTGAGTACGATGAAGCTAAAAACGAACAAGCTCAACTTGAAGAAAGAATATTAAAGTTAGAGTCTATGATAAGAAGAGCTGTTATTATAGATGAAAGTCAAATAGATGTTAATATTGTTACAATAGGTTCAATAGTTAAAGTTTATGATGAAGAATTTGAAGAAGAAGTTGAATATACAATAGTTGGTTCTGCTGAGGCTGACCCTTACGAAGGAAAAATTTCAAATGAATCTCCAGTTGGAAAAGCTCTTTTAGGAAGAACAACAGGAGATGTAGTTGATGTTTTAGTTCCAGATGGTGTAACTAAGTTTAAAATATTAGACATAAGAAGATAAATTGGAGGAGAACTAATGAATAATGACCAAATAAATACTCAAGAAGAACTTAGTGAGGTTTTACAAGTTAGAAGAGATAAACTATCTAAACTTCAAGAAATGGGGAAAGACCCATTTAAAGTTGGTAGATATGATAGAACTACAAATTCATTAGAAATAAAAGATAACTTTGAGAAGTTTGAAGGACAAAATGTAAAAATAGCTGGTCGTATAATGAATAAAAGAATTCAAGGTAAAGCTGGATTTATAGATATTCAAGACCAACAAGGAAAAATTCAGTGCTATGTTAGACAAGATAGAATAGGAGAAGAAAGTTATTCTTTATTTTCAACTTATGATATAGGAGATATAATAGGAGTTTCTGGTGAAGTTTTTAAAACTAAAAAAGAAGAAATTTCAGTTAAAGCAAATGAAGTTATTTTACTTACTAAATCACTTCAAATACTTCCAGAGAAGTATCACGGACTAAAAGACCAAGATTTAAGATATAGACAAAGATATGTTGACTTAATAGTAAACCCTGAAGTTAAAGAAGCATTCATAACAAGAAATAAGGCATTAAAAGCGCTTAGAAGTTATTTAGATGAAAGAGGATTTTTAGAAGTAGAAACTCCAATACTTAATACAATAGCTGGTGGTGCTAATGCAAGACCATTTATAACTCACCATAATACATTAGATATTCCTATGTATATGAGAATTGCAAATGAACTTTACTTAAAAAGACTTATAGTTGGTGGATTTGATAAAGTTTATGAAATGGGTAGAATGTTTAGAAATGAAGGTATGTCTATAAAGCATAACCCAGAGTATACAGCAATAGAGCTTTATCAAGCGTATGCTGATTATACTGATATGATGGAAATAACAGAAAATGTTATAGCGCATATGGCAAAAGAAGCGACAGGAAGTACTAAAATAAACTATCAAGGTACGGAAATAGATTTTACTCCTCCTTGGAGAAGAATGACTATGGAAGATTGCGTAAAAGAATATGCTGGAGTTGATTTTTCTAATATAAACACAGATGAAGAAGCTTTAGAAGTTGCAAAAGAAAAAGGAATAGAAATAACTCCTGGAATGAGAAGAGGAGAAGTTATAAACGCTTTATTTGAGGAATTTGGTGAAGAAAATCTTATTCAACCAACATTTATAACTCATCATCCTGTTGAAGTTTCACCTCTTGCAAAAAGAAACAATGAAGACCCAAGAAGAACAGATAGATTTGAGGCATTTGCCAATAGATGGGAACTTGCTAATGCATTCTCAGAGCTTAATGACCCAATAGACCAAAAAGAAAGATTTTTAGATCAAGTTAGAAAAAAAGAGCTTGGGGATGATGAAGCTTGTGATATGGACGAAGATTTTATAAATGCACTAGAAGTAGGTCTTCCTCCAACTGGTGGACTTGGAATAGGTATAGATAGAGTTATGATGCTACTTACTAACTCTCCATCAATAAGAGATGTAATACTATTTCCGACTATGAAACCAATAGAAAATAATCAAAACAACAACGAAGAATAATTATTAAAACTTTCAAAAACTAATTAGTTTTTGAAAGTTTTTTTATTTAAAAATATATTATTTATCATCATTAAAAATTATCATTTGATAAAATAATATGAAAATAAAAATCTCTTATTCAAAAAAAATCTATTAATTTGATAATATATAAATTTCTAAGTAGAAAATAAATTCAAGGGAATTATGAATATTTTTTGAATTTATTAATATTATAAGGAGTGATTAAATATGTTTAGAATATTTAATTTTATTTGTTTTGTATGTTTTTTATTTTTGTTTGGAGAAATTTTAGTATATTTTTGCAAAGAATCAATAAATGTGTGTGAAGAAAGTTTAAAAGAAAATATAAAAAGAGTTTCTAATAAACCCCTTGATAACACTGATATTTATTATGAGAATAAAAAATATAAAAAAATAAGTTAAAAAACTATTGACTTATGTATATTTATAGAGTATATTATTACTTGTTCTTGAGATAATAAAAAAAGAACAAAATA
>CALWPP010000011.1 GCA_944383455.1 uncultured Peptostreptococcaceae bacterium | reverse complement strand
GATTTACTAAACTTGAAAACAAATGAATTAACTCAAGTTGTTGATTATTATTTATAAGTGCTATGTTATAAGCTTCATTTAAAGCTTTTTGAACTCTTAAAGTCATTTTATCTATATCCATAAATACCTCCGTATATATCAATAAAAATATATTTATTATCACTCATATAGGTAGAGTGCTAATTTATTTAAAATAAAATATATATCTATAATTTTATTTTGTCAATACTTTTTAATTATATTTTATAAACAAAAATCCCACCAAGAGGTAGGACTACTTTATTTAAAGTATTTTTCAAAATGAATACTTTTATTTTCAGAATTAACATTAATATACTCTACATTTTCTATTCCACAAACTCCTAAAGTGCCTCTAACAACAACAGTTTCTATTGGATTTCCCATTTCTTTTAGGTAATTATCACTTGATTCTGAAGTACTAATTACAAGTCCAGACTTTATATTAGTTAAAAGACCTATTGTATCATTACTTTCTTCTTTAAAAGCAAAACCTTTTAATAATACCTTGTCAAAAAATCCTTTTAAAATAGCAGGTACATTATTAAACCAAAGAGGAAAAACTAAAATTATTTCATCAGTATTTTTAAGAATATCTTGATACTTTTTAACTAAATCACAATCAGTATCTCCATTTTCATATAGTTTTTCTTGATTTTGACTCATAACAGGATTAAAATTATCCTTATACAAATCTATTATTTCATAATTAACATTATTTCTATTTAATTTACTTACTAAGCTTTCTACTATCTCTTTTGATAAAGAATTATTATTAGTAGTTGAAAGTATTATAGTTGATTTCATAAATTTCCTCCATCACTTTATTTGAAGTTATTTTTTACAAATATATAAATTTTTATTTACTCAAAATAAAAAAGAGAGAAAAAATCTCTCTTACAAAAAGTTAACTTCCTTATTTTCTATTGGTAACTTATTAAAATCTGCTATAACTTTTATTAATTGTTCTAAATAATTATTTATATCAGGGAATTTTTCTTTTAAATATTCATTAACTTTAATTTCAAATCCATTAAAGCCATCAATTATATTAAACTCAGCATATTTGTTTATAAATAGACTTAAAAAAGAATATGCAGTTATATGTTCATCATTAAAATGTCCTCTAATTTCTTCGTCAATATCTGCTAAGTTTATTTTAAATTTATCCTCTTCCTCAATAAAGTCAATCAAATCAAGAGCTTCTCTTATAAATGTATTAACGTCCAAAAGTATCTCAGGATTTATCCATATAGAGCTAGAATTAAATTCAAGGCCTAAAGCTTCTCTTTTACTTCCATCAAATTCTATTTGGTCATCCCTAAAAAATACTACCCCATCAGATATATAACTTAAAAATTTAATTGCATTAAGTTTACTTCCATAAAATATATTGTTTTGGTCTTTAACCTTAAAAATAGCTTTAACTACAAAATCTACTGCTATTGCTTTTTTTATATATTTACTATCTTCATTTTGATAATTTATATCTTCAGTATTAAAATCTACATTTAGTTTATTTTTAAGCATACCTAATGATTCTATTATAGATGGTTTAGTTATTTGATCCTCTGGCATAAATAAATTCTTATGTATATTATTAATGATATTTGTATATGAATTTACATAAACATCATAATCATTTCCATCAAATTCAAGTAAAAATTCTTTCAAATTGTAAAGGTATATTCCTTTTACAAGATTTATATTTACATCACTTGTAGAAATAATTCTTTTATAATCATCAAATTTAATCATACTAGTTATATCTTTGTATAATTCATTTAGCATAGTATTTAAATTTGCAGTTGATAAATTCGATTTAGTTTTTAAGTTTAAATATTTATTTAGATAGTAGTGTATATTTTGTTTTATAATACCACTATCAGAAAAATGCTCTTCTTTAAGGTCTAAAAGTTCCATAACTTCTAAAGAACCTATATTTTCTTCATTTTTAGTGCTTTCTTCAACTTCCCAAACAGGCTCTTTTAGCATACTAAAATCATATCCTATTGAATTTACATATACAAAAAAAGTATCAACCGATGTAGAATATTTTTGTATATTACAATTACTTATAAGATTTTTAAGCATAATACTTAATTTTTGTATAGATAATCTTCCAAGTTCATCATCTTTATCTCTTATTTCTTCTATACTAAGACCAATAGGATTATGTCTTGATAAAAGCATTAAAAGTCTTATTTTTGTAAGATAATTTTGTCTTTGTTCTTCGCTTTTGTGTTCTAGTTTTACTCTTTTTATCTCAAATTCTTTATCTAAAGTATTATCTCTTATTTCCTTCATACGTTTTAATATCTCATACTTACCAACAACAAGTGACATATCAATATCTTTATTAGAGTTCATAATATTATTATTTATTTCATTATTTTCATAGTTTATCATAGCTCTAAATTCATCACTTGTCATTTCCATAAAGTTTTTAAATTGACCGTTTTTAAATGAAGGATTTTCAATAATTTTATTAGAATTATTTTCTTTTAAATTATCTAGATTTTCAGGATCATTATTTTTTAGTACTGATTCAGTATTATTTAAAGTATAATTCAAGTCTATTATTTCTTCATCAGGATTATTATCTGTATCTATATGTATTTCTTTGTCATCATTTAAATTTAACATCATCTCAGGTCCAATACCTGTATTTAGATTATCAACTTCTGTCTTTTCAATATTACTACTAGATTTTTTACTATTTATAATAAAAAATATAGCACCACCAACAGCGAATGCTAATATTATAAAAATCAATAATTTCACCTCATTCTAATCATTTACTGTAATATATATTAACATATTTACAGAAAAAATAGTAGTTATTTGTCGTATTTTTTGCTATTTATTACTACAAATTATTATAAAAAGGATTAGATAAATCTAATCCTTTTTATAATAATTTTTTAATATACTCAAAAATACCTCTAATTTCTTCTTCGCTACCAACAATACAGTTTGGATATTGTTTAATTTGAACTAAATTAGAACTTGAAAATTCCTTTGGTGTTGGTAGACCTAATCCACATACAAGTAAATAATCACCATATATTATAAGACTAGATATAGTTGATAATCTTATAACAACCTCACCTTTAGCTCTCCCTGCAACAAATTTTTTTGATATTCCTTTATCTTCATTTCTAAGAATTATAACTTTTGTATCGTCAATAGCAACACTAGTTCCAGAGTTTAAACGAAACTCTTTCATAAACAACACCCCCATTTATTATATTTATATTATATAATAAAAATAATATACACAAAAATAATTAATTGTCTTTTAAAGGAACTATTATCCAATTTATATCCAATATGTCAAAATGATACATAGCTTCAGCAACAGTTAAGTTATATAAGTACATATAAGGAGTAGCATTTTCATCTTTTTTAATCATAACTAATTGGTTTTCTTTTTTTATAAGACCAAGCTTAAAAAATACTTCACTATATGATTTTAGTAACTGTTCAGTAGCAAATCTTTTTAATTTCATATCTTTTATAGAAAGCATATTGTCAAGTTCTCTCATATAGTAATTAGTTATTGGACTTATAGACATCCTCTCAGCTTTTACAAAATTTCTATCAAGATAATTTACTTTATCTTTCATAGGAATTCCTGCAAGTTTTATAGAATTTTCTACAACATTTACTGGCACTTCAAAAAGACTTGCTATATCTTCAATCTTTATTTCTTCTTCAACAAAAAGTTCCTGTAAAACTTCTTTTGTCAATTTATATATAGGTAATTTACCAAATCTAGCTTTATCAATAGCGAGCATCTTAGACATTTTAAGATGTGCATTGGTATCCTGCATAGAGTTTTTCATTTTAATCTCTTCAATAATTCTCTCGTAACTCATAAAGCACCATTCCTTATTTAATTTTCTAACTATTATATGATAACATATTTTTTATATTATTAAAATATAATTAAATAAACTGATAATATTTTATTTTATCTTATAAATATCATCTTCAAATTCTAAAATATTATTTTCAACAAGTTCAAAAAGCATACATCTTATAAATTTTTCATTAACAAATAAATTACCTTCTAAACAAATTAAATCAATATCTTCATACTTATTTTTCATATAATCAGTTATATTATCATTTTTTAGTATATTAAATTTATCTAAATAAACTTTAAAAAGCCAAGTTACATCATTTTTAGCAATTTCAAAAACTACTTTATCTAGTAATATATATTTATCATTACCCTTAAAAAAAATCATAAATTCTTCTGTTTTATCTAATAAATTATTTACAAACATAATTATACCTTACTCATATTTATAGATTTTTCAATTGCTACACTCATAGCACTGATTATTGAACTTCTAAATCCAGTTTCCTCAAGCTTAGAAACTGCTTCTATTGTAGTTCCACCTGGAGAACATACATTATCTTTTAATTTACCCGGATGTATATTAGTTTCAAGAACCATTTTAGCAGAACCTAAAACTGCCTGAGAGACAAATTTATAAGCCATATCTCTATTCATACCATATTTAACTGCACAATCTGCCATAGCTTCTATTAAAATATAAATATAAGCAGGAGAAGAACCACTAGTTCCAATAACAACATCAATTAAACTCTCATCAACTACTTCTGTTTTACCAAATGAATTAAATATATCTAAAACTTTATTAAGGTCACCAGAAGTTATATTACTATTTTTACATATTGCACTCATACCTTCATTAACCAAAGAAGGTGTATTTGGCATTGTTCTTATTATTTTTTTATCATAACCAATTATATCTTCTATACTTTTTATAGTTTTTCCAGCAGCAATACTAACTATTATTTTAGTATTATCTAAACTTTTAAAAATATTATTTAATATCTCAGTATAAATATTTGGCTTAGTAGCCAAAATAATTATATCACTGTTTTTACAAACTACTTTTGAATCAATAGTGGTATTTACATTAAATTTTTCCTTAATATTATCAAGAGTCTTTTGAGTTTTTGCTGAAACTATTATATCACTACATTTTACTATATTAGAATTTAATATTCCATTTATCATAGCCGTTGCCATATTTCCACAGCCTACAAAACCAATCTTCATATCCATTTACTCCAAAATATAATTATAAATTATTTAAGTATTCTATAAATTCATCAACTTTTTCTTCAATAGTTTTAAATGAAGTAGTTATTCTAATTAAAGAGTTATTTTCATCAATTATTTGTTGAATAGTTATTCCATAATCTTTACTTAGTTTTTCTACAGTTTTGTTATTCATTACTATAAATATTTGATTTGACTCAACTTCAGCATAAAACTTATATCCCAACTTTTTCATAGCATCAGCTATCTTATAGCTCATTTTATTAGAATGAAGTGCTAACTCTTCAAATAAATTATTCTTAAATAATTCAGAAAAACAAATTCCCATTATTCTTCCTTTTGCAAGTAATGCTCCTCTTTGTTTTATGTAATATCTGAAGTTTTCCTTTAAATTATCATTATTTATTACTATAGCCTCACCTAATAATGCACCATTTTTAGTTCCGCCAATATAAAATACATCACAAAGATTAGCGATATCACTAAGAGTCATATCATTATATTTTGATGTTATAGCACTTCCTATTCTAGCTCCATCAATGTGTAAATATAAATTATTATCCTTGCAAAAGTTATAAATACTTTCTAACTCAGCCTTTTTATAAACTGTGCCAAGTTCTGTAGTATTTGATATATAAACAAGTTTAGGTTTTACCATATGTTCACTATTATAATTTCTTAGTACATTTTTTATGTTATCTATAGTTAATTTTCCATTATTTGTTTTAACTGAACATACTTTATGACCAGTAGCTTCTATAGCTCCTGTTTCATTTACGTTTATGTGTCCTGTATCTGCAGATATGACTGCTTCATAAGGTCTTAATATAGATGAAATAATAATTAAATTTGCTTGCGTACCTCCAGATACAAAATGTACATCAGAGTCATATTTATTTATTTTCTTTTTTATTAACTCTTTTGCTTCATAGCAGAAACTATCCTCTCCATAACCATATTCTTGCATATTATTAGTTTTTGCTAAGGTATTAATTATATTCTCGTGACAACCTTCACTATAATCGTTTTTAAAACTGTATATCATATTTTACTCCTTTTTCTTTTTATTTTATCATATATTTTTTTATTTTAAAAATTTTTTAATTAATATGCACTCGGTAATTTTTATAAACTCCATTTTAAATGGAGTTTATAACTTTTTGTCCATTTCTTCTTGAAACTCTTCAAATTTATCTTCCTTAAAAAAATCAATATCTAAATCTTTTTTTGAAGAAGATGTTTTGTTTATGATATTCTTTATTTCATTTATAGATGCATCGCAATTATTTTCATCATTTATTCTTCTTGAGTTAAATTCATCTATTTTATTTTTTAGTTCTATATATTCTTCATTAGCTAAATTATTTTTTAAATCATTGTGTTTATAATTTAAAGAATTATTAATTTTATTATTTTTTAATCTTTTGTATATTAAAGTACCTATTACTCCAGCTAAAGTATATAACAATATTTTACTACTTTCATGTTTTATTTCTTTTTTTATCTTATTTTTTAATATTGTTTTAATCATATTTATCACCTCTTGATTTTATTGGCATATTATATCTTATATTATTTCTATTAAATAAATAAAAATTATTATATTTTCTATTTACATTATTTAACGTAGGTGATTATTATTGGAAGATGCATTATTTAAACTACTTTTAACAGTAACTACTACTATAATAACAATTATAGGTACTTTATTAACAAATTATTTAAACCATAAAGTTGGATGTGAAAAAACAAAAAATTATACTCAATTAGCAAAACAAGTTGTAATGGCAATTGAGCAACTTAATCCAGAGCTTAAAGGAATAGATAAAAAAGAGTTAGCTCAAAATAAACTAATTGAAATAAGTAACAATAAGCTTACTAAAGAACAAGCTGATATTCTTATAGAGTCATCAATTTATGAAATAAAAAATTTTTTAAAAAAATAAGATGGCTTAGCCATCTTATAAAACGTTAAAAGGATTTAAATTCACTTCACTTTTTATGACTTCTACATCAAAGCTTTTTTCTAAAAACTTACCCATACAGTCTTTAAATATATCTTCACTTTCAAAATGACCACAATCTATTAAGTTAAAACCTAAATCAATTGCATCTTGTGCTTGATGATACTTTATATCTCCTGTTATTAAAACATCTATATTTTTATCTATACACATTTTAATCATATCACTTCCAGAACCAGTTACAACGCCTACTCTTTTTATTTTTGATTCTTGATCTCCACAAAAACTTAGCTTTTTTATATTAAACTTTTCTTTAATAAGTTTACATAACTCTATTAGAGTAATACTTTCATCTAAGTTAGCTACTCTTCCAAGACCACAACCTTTATCATTTAAATCTAGTATTTCTGTATTCTTAAATCCTATCACTTCCATAAAATAATCATTAAGACCATCAAATGAGACATCAAAATTTGTATGCATTGAATATATAGCTATATCACTTTTTATTAATTTATATAATAATTTACCTTTTATGTCTGATGTAGTTATTTTATTTATTTTTGAAAATATGAAAGGATGATGTGTTATTATTATGTCAACATTTTTATTTATGGCTTCATCTATAACCTTTTCATTAGCTTCTAAAGAAACCATAATTTTTTTTATATCTTTATTTATATCTCCAACTATTAATCCCACATTATCCCAACTATAGGCTAGGTTAAGTGGATATTTATCCTCTATTTTTTTTATCATATCTTTTAAAATCATATCATACCTCTATTTTTAATTTTTGTAATTTATAAATATTATTTTTTATATTTATTACTTTTTCCTTCATTTTATCATTATCTTTTATTTTGTTTAAAATATTATTGTATGAATATATTTTTTTATCTATAAACTCATTTAATAAAACATCTTTCTTTTCAATAAGTTTTTCGCCGACTTCATAATATATTTCATCAACAATTTCTTTTTTATCTTCTGTGTATTTTGCAACTATGATTTCATATATTCTAAAATCCTCTTTAACTAATATTTCATCAATTATTTCAAAATTATTATTTAAAAGATACTTTCTAAGTTCAAATTGTGCTTGCATAGGTTGAAGTATTAATTTTTTAGCACTTTTCACTACTTCTTTTTTATTTTCTATTATGTCTGAAATTAAAATTCCACCCATACCAGCTATAATTATTTCATCTACTTCAAAAGGCTCTAGTATATCTATACCACTACCTAGTCTTAAATTTACTTTATTTTCTAGTTTTTTATTTCTTATTTCTTTCCTTGCATTTTCAAGAGGTCCTTTATTTACATCTGATAATATAGCAAAATCTATTTTATTATTTTCTAAAAGGTATGTTGGTATATAACCGTGGTCTGTTCCTATGTCTGCTATTTTTCTTGATGTTATTAAGTTTGCTATTTCAAGTAATCTATTAGTTAGCTTCATTTATCTTCCTTTCTACACAAAAATTCGCCTAAATAAGGCGAATTAATCTAAGTAATCTCTAAGTTTTTTAGACCTACTTGGGTGTCTTAATTTTCTTAATGCTTTTGCTTCTATTTGTCTTATTCTTTCTCTAGTAACTTCAAATTCTTTACCAACTTCTTCTAAAGTTCTAGCTTTTCCATCATCAAGTCCAAACCTTAATTTTAATACTTTTTGCTCTCTATCATTTAATGAGTCTAACACTTCTGCTATTTGTTCTCTAAGTAAAGCGTATGCTGCAGCTTCTGCTGGTGCTGGTGCGTCATCATCTGGTATAAAATCACCTAAATGACTATCTTCTTCCTCTCCTATTGGAGTTTCAAGAGAAACAGGGTCTTGTGCTATTTTCATTATTTCTCTTACTTTTTCTTCTGTCATGTCCATTTTTTCTGCTATTTCTTCTGGTCTTGGGTCTCTTCCTAGTTCTTGCAGAAGTTGTCTTGATACTCTTATTAATTTGTTTATAGTCTCAACCATATGAACAGGTATTCTTATAGTTCTTGCTTGGTCTGCTATAGCACGCGTTATTGCTTGTCTTATCCACCAAGTTGCATAAGTACTAAATTTAAACCCTTTAACGTAATCAAACTTTTCAACAGCTTTAATAAGACCTAAATTCCCTTCTTGTATAAGGTCTAAAAAAAGCATACCTCTACCAACATATCTTTTTGCAATACTTACAACAAGTCTTAAATTGGCTTCTACTAATCTTTGCTTAGCAATCTCATCACCTTCAACCATTCTTCTTGCAAGTTCAACTTCTTCATGAGCCTTTAAAAGTGGTATTTTACCTATTTCTTTAAGATACATTCTAACAGGGTCATCAATACTTATACCTTTTGGAAGAGATAGATCTAATTGTTCAAGGTCAACAGAGTTTTCTGGATTTTTCATTTCCTCTTCTATTTCCCTTAACTCTAACTCATTTTCCTTAGTAAAATTTATGTCAAGTTTTTCTTCTTTGTTTTCTATTATTTCAATTCCTAAATTTCCTAATGTTTCATACAAATTATCAATTTGGTCTTTATCAAGTTCTAAGTCTGAAAATGCATTAAAAACTTCAGACCAAGTTAAAGAACCATTCTTCTTTCCTTTATCTATTAAAATTTTTGCTTTTTCTTTCATCTTAATATTTTGCATAGAATTCCTCCCTTCATCTAAAATCAATCTTATTTGTTAAGACTTTCTAATTCTTTTTTTAAATTTCTTATTTCTGTTACAATTTGCATAACTTTTTCGTGTACCTCTTTCTTGTTTTCATTAATTGATAGTTCTTTTTGATAATTATTTATTTTTTGATTTATAGTATTTTTCTTGGTATTATTTATAACATCTCGTATATAATTAGTATCTAAATTATCTATGTCATTTATAATTATTTTTTCTAAATCTGATATATATTCTTCGTGTATGTTTAAACTTTTTAATTTGTCAATAGTTATTTTATCCAATTCTTTATTTTTAATTATATATTTTAATATTTCTTTGCTTTCATATAACAAAAGATCTTTTTCTTGTATTTGAGATAATATTAAATTTCTATGATTAGTATTCTCTAATATAATTTTAATTAGGTTTTCTTCTACAAAAACAATTTTTTTAGTTATTTTAATCTTTTCGAATTTTTCCTTATTTGTCTTATTTATTTTATAGTTTTTATTTGGATTATTCTGAATATTTTTATTATAATTATATATTTCCATCTTTATGGATTCGATGTTTGTTTTTGAGATTTTTGACAAATAATTAGAATAAAAATCTATTTCTATATGATTTTTTAAAGTTTTTATTAAGCTTATAGCTTCTCCTAAAAACTTTATTTTTTCATCATCATTTAAAATATTATATTTTTTATAAAGTAAATCAATTTTGTATTTTATATAATGAGAAGACTCTTTTATTTTTTTATTAAACTCTAAAACACCATATTTTCTTATAAATTCATCTGGATCTTTTGAACTTTCTAAGTCTAATACTCGTACATTTATTCCAAAATTAATCAATATATCTATCGCACGAAGAGTTGCTTTTATTCCTGCATCATCTTTATCATATGAAATAATAACTGTATCAGCATATCTTCTTATTAGTTGAGCTTGACCTTTTGTTAGACTTGTTCCAAGACTTGCTAAAACATTTTTTATACCATATTGAAAAAGAGATATTAAATCCATATATCCCTCAACTAGTATAACAGTTTTGTTTTTTATTTCTTTCTTACAAAAGTTTATTCCGTATAAGTTTTCACTCTTATTAAAAACTATACTCTCTGGTGAGTTTAAATATTTTGGATTTGAATTATCTAAAACCCTACCACCAAAACCTATAACATTTCCTCTATAATCAAAAATAGGAAACATTATTCTATTTCTAAATTTATCATAAGTCTTCTCTTCTTTTTTTGAAATCAAACCACATTCGATTAATTCGCTAATATCATAACCTTTTGATATTAAAAAATTCTTTAAGCTATTAAAACTATCAAATGAATATCCAAGTCCAAATTTTTTTATAGTTTTATCATCTAAACCTCTTTTTCTTAGATATTCATAAGCATTATTTCTTATAGAGAATAAGTTTTTAAAGTAAAACCTAGCACTTTCTGTATTAATATCTATGTATTTTTTTGTTTTTTCTAATATTTTTTTATTTTTTTCGCTCATATTAGAATTAAACTCTATACCATATTTGTTTGCTAAAAATTTTACTGCTTCTAAAAATTCCATATTCTCCATTTTCATAATAAAACTTATTGCATCTCCACCTTCACCACACCCAAAACACTTATATATTTGCTTTTGAGTACTTATATGAAATGAAGGAGTTTTTTCATTATGAAATGGACATAATGCCTTAAAACTTTCTCCTCTTTGTTCTACATTTATATATTCACTTATTATATCTATTATATCGACTCTATTTTTTATATCATCTATAATACTTTTTATATCACTCAAGCAATCACCTTCTATATAATGTAGAATTTAATAATATTTTAGTCTAACGTATCTATTTTACATCAATTTTTAAATTTGTCAAACTTTACTTATACATATTTCGACTTTTTATATTAATTTCCTTCTTTTTTTATCAGTTTTTTTATTTTTAATTTTAACAAATCATACATTTAATTATTTACAAAATAAATAACATAAATACTTAATATTAAAAAAAGGCTAATAGCCCTTTTTTAATATTTTATCTGTCATTTTTATAGCCATATAATTTTCATAAACGTCGTGAACTCTAACTATATTTACTCCATCTTTTATACCAAGAACTGTAGTCGCAATAGTTCCCTCTACTCTATCTTTTGGAGGTACATTAAGTACATTTCCTATTACAGACTTTCTTGATGTACCAAGTAAAATTGGATAACCGATCTCTTTTAATTCACTAAGTCTATTTAAAACTTCTAAATTTTGTTCAAAAGTTTTTCCAAACCCTATTCCTGGGTCTATTATTATCTTATCTTCTTTAATACCATTTTTAAGTGCTATTTGAATACTATTTAATAAAAAATCTTTTATTTCTTTTATTATATCATCCTTATAATTTGAATCTTCTTTATTATGCATAATACAAACATAAGCATTATGTTTTGCTATTACTTTTGCCATTTCATCACTTTTTGTAAGTCCCCAAATATCATTTATCATAAAAGCTCCAAGCTCTAAACATTCTTTGGCAACTTCATATTTATAGGTATCAATAGATATTTTAATATCTAAATTTTCTTTTAAGTGCTTTATAACTGGTATCACTCTTCTTAGTTCTTCATCTTTTGATATTTTTGTATGACCTGGTCTAGAAGACTCTCCTCCTATATCTATTATATCAGCACCGTCTTTTATCATTTCTTTTGCTTTTTTTAAAGCACTATCTAATGAATTATTTTCTCCACCATCAGAAAAACTATCTGGTGTAACATTTAGTATTCCCATTAAATAAGTTTTTTTTGAAAAATCAAACATAATTTTCTCCTACTTCATATTTATAAGGTTTATTACTTCATTTCTTTTTTCCCTATCAGTATCAAAAACTCCACTCGATGAAATAGTTATAGTTTTTGAACCTGGTTTTTTTACTCCTCTCATACTCATACATAAATGCTCTGCCTCAACTAACACAAATACTCCAAGAGGATTTAATTCTTCATTTATCGCTTCTAATATAGATTTTGTAAGTCTTTCTTGAAGTTGAAGTCTTTTTGAGACAACTTCAACAACTCTTGCAAGTTTTGATAAACCAGTTATTACTCCATTCTTTGGAATATATGCTATATGAACTTTCCCAAAAAAAGGTACTAAATGGTGTTCACAACAAGAATAAAAGTTTATGTCTTTCACTAGTACCATTTCTTCATGATTTTCATCTTCAAATTTAACTTTTAAATGCTCTTTTGGGTCATTAAAATTTCCAGAGTAAATTTCTTCATACATTCTAGCTACTCTATCAGGAGTACCAATTAATCCTTCTCTATTTGGATTTTCTCCTATAGCTTCTAATATATCTATTACTGCTTTTTTTATTTTCTCTTTATCTATCATAAAAAGCCCTCCCTAGAAGTTTTTCATATATTTTTTCTAAAGTATTGTACGAATTTTTATAATTCATATGTTTTATAAGAATTAAAACTTCAGTATCATCTATATTTTTTAAAAGTTTCTTATCTTTTACTACCCATTTTTGGTTTACTTTAAGATAACAAATTATAATTTCTTTTAATGTTAAGTTTACTAAAAAATTATACTCAAAAATCTCATATTTATTTTTATCTTTTAAATCTAATATCTGAGATTTTATATTTGAAATCAAAAGCTCTTTTTCTTTTATATTTAGTTTTTTTGGACCTTCTTTAAATTTTTCTTTGCAAATATTTATTATATTTTTTATTTCATTATTTTTATCATAAATTATAGTTGGATTAGTCATTTCTTTTAAGAAAAAATATTCTTTTTTATTTATATACTCTAACACTATTTTCTTAGGAAAATAATTTATATCAAAGCTTATATCATATATTTTTTTTACTTCTCTTACTTGATTTTCACCACTATTTGTAAATATAAATAAGTCAATATCATTTATATTATTGAGTTTGTAGTCATTATCAAAAATATTTTTTGATGAACCAACTATTAAAATAGATTCTGTATTACTTTTACTTTTTATTGTTTCTAATACTTTATAAATCTTGTTTTTCATAATCTTTTTCAAGTAGAGTTTTTAATGTATCAAATATTTTATTTTTTTTATTAAAATTTACATCATCTATTTTACTTACTTTTATGATATCTAATAGACTATTACTTATAAAACAAAATTCAAACTCATTTATATTATCTATATTTATATTAGTTTCAATTAAATCTATATTATTTATTTTACAAAGTTTTATTATTTTTTTTCTTATTATACCATCTAAAAAATATAAATTATTTTGAGGTGTGAAAATCTTATTTTTCTTTATAAAGAAAATATTACTTATTGAAGTTTCTAATATATTATTTTTATGATTTAAAAAAATAGCATCGTCAAATCCATTACTATTTGCAAACTTTTTTGAATAAACATTTTCAAAGTAGTTAGTAGTTTTATGCTTATTTATAATACTTTCACATCTTTTTATAGGAGATATAGTTAAACTAAAACCTTCATTATAGATTTTTCTTGTGTAATTTATATCTCTTATAGAAAAGAAATAACCTTTCTCATAAACAGTTACCCTAAAGGCTTTATTTTTTATATTATTTAAATTTATATAATTAATTATTTCTTTCTTTAGAAATTCTTTTTCTATTTTAAAATTTAATTCCAAATCATTTATAGATTTAAAAAGTCTATCTAAATGACAATTTAAATAAATAGGTTCTTCTTTTATTTTTATCGTTTCAAAAAGACCTATCCCAAATTTTACTAAGTCACTTTCAATATCAATATTCATATTTTCCTCCAAGTGCATTTATTATAGATTTTGCCTTGTCTAAAGTCTCTTGATATTCATCACTTGGATTTGAATCATAAGTTATACCTCCACCTACTTGAAAATACACTTTATTATTTTTTTTGATTATAGTTCTTATTGCTATATTAAGGTCAATATTTCCACAAAATCCAATATACCCTATTGACCCTGTGTACACATTTCTTTTTGTTGGTTCTAGTTTTTCTATAATTTCCATTGATTTTATTTTTGGTGTTCCTGTTATAGACCCACCCGGAAAAGTAGCATTAATTATATCACTTAAAGTTATATCATCATTTAGTTCACCACAAATTGTTGAAACTAGATGATGAACATTTGCATAACTTTCGATTTTAAAAAGTTCTGGTACTTTTACAGTATTTATTTTTGAAATTTTTGATATATCATTTCTTTCTAAATCAACTATCATAAGTAGTTCTGACTTATCTTTTTCACTATTCAAAAGTTCTTCTTTTAATTTTAAATCTTCTTTTTTATCTTTACCCCTAGGTCTAGTTCCTTTTATTGGACTTGTTATTATTTTTTTGTCAAAACATTTTATAAATCTTTCTGGAGAGTTAGATAATATATTAAAGTCTTCAAAATTTAAAAACGCTCCAAAAGGTGCTTTACTTACATTCCTTAAATCGTTATAAAGTTCATAACTTGACTTTTCTATATCACAAGTAAATCTTTGAGTTAGATTAGCTTGATAAATATCTCCTTTTTCTATATGCTCTTTTATTTTTAATACAGACTTTTCAAATTCTTCTTTTGTAAAATTAGATTTTAACAAAACTTCTTTTTTGTACTTATCTTTTATTGTTAAGTTTTTTAAGTTATTTTTTACATTTTTTCCGAACGATTTAATTTTTTCGTAAATTTCATCTATAATTTTTTTTTCATTTTCTTTATTTAAATTTGGGGTTGCTATATAAGTTTTATTTTCTAGATTGTCTACAACAATCACATAATTATAAAACCCAAAATACAAGTCATAACAATTTATATCATCTATTGAATTTTCTTTTATATTTTCTATATATCTAAAAAGGTCATAAGAAAGATACCCAACAACACCTCCAATAAATGGTAAATTTGTATCATTAGTTATTTTATACTTATTTAATTCATTTTCTAGCTCTTTTATTGGATTTTGTTTTGAGTTTTTAAATTTTAATACTTTAAAAGGATTTGAACTTATAAATGAATATCTTCCTAAATTTTCAAAATCCATTCCACTATCTAATATAAAACTATTTTTTTCATCTTTAAAAATAGTATATATTTCAAAAGGAGTAAGTTTTGTATTTATTTCTTTAATCATTTTTTCTCTCCCTGATTCTTTTTATAAAGTTTTTTAATATATCGTGTCCACACTCGGATAAAATAGCTTCTGGGTGAAACTGAACTCCTTCTATATCATATTTTTTGTGTTTTATTCCCATAATTTCACCTTCATTAGTCAATGCAGTTATTTCTAAATCATTTGGCAGACTTTCTTTTTCTATTATAAGAGAATGATATCTTGTGACATTTAGTGGATTTTTTATACCTTTAAATACTCCGTTATTATTGTGATTTATAGGATAAACTTTTCCATGAATAGGTCTTTTGGCTTTTATTATATTAGCTCCAAATACATATCCTATAGTCTGATGACCAAGACATATTCCAAAAATAGGTATTTTCCCCTTGAAATATTTTAAAATATCAACACAAATTCCACTCTCTTTTGGTGTTGAAGGTCCTGGAGATAGTATTATTATTTCTGGATTTAATTTTTCTATATAGTTTATATCAATCTCATCATTTCTAAATACTAAAACCTCTTCATCTAACTCCTTTATATATCTGACTACGTTATATACAAAAGAGTCGTAATTATCTATCATTAAAATCATAATTTTCCTCCAAAAAGTTAATTATATATAAATTATATATTATTTTTTGACAACAAAAAAGGGCATAAAGCCCAATTTTTATTCAAGTGCAGAATTTCTGTATTCTTTATAGTCATTTATATGGTTAGTATCATTTATCTTAATTACAACTGGTCCATAGTCTCTACTTTCAACAATATTTAAAGCTGTATTATCTTGTTTTATTCTGTAAATATTTCTAATATCTGAGTTTAAAAACGAAAGTAAAATTACTCTCACAGTTATAGAGTGACTTACAATAAGTATTTTTTTATTTTCATATTTTTTGTTTAATTCATCTATAAACTTATCAGTTCTTTCTTTTATTAATTGTAGAGTTTCACCACCTTTTATATTAACTAAATGTGGTGTTTCTCTCCAAATCTTATAAGTGTCTTTATGATTTTTCTTTATTTCATCAACTAGAAGTCCTTCCCAAACACCAAACCCCATCTCACGAAGGGCTTCAGTTTCAGTTACTTTTAGGTTTATAGTATCTCCTATTATTTTTGCAGTATCATAAGCTCTTTTTAGGTTACTACTAAATATTAAATCTATATTTTCATTTTTTAGTGAATTTGCAAGGCTTTTTGCTTGATTTATTCCTTTTTCCGTTAAGTCTGAATTTCCATGTCCTTGAGTCTTTCCAAGCACATTCCAATCAGTCTGACCATGCCTTACTATATAAAAAATATTATTCATAAAAATTTTCCTTTCGTAATTTAGCTAAGTGCTTTTATCAAAATATTATATGAAATATCTCGTTGTTTTAAAATTTCTTCTTCACTTATGTCTTCAAAAAATCTTATTCTAACACTAATTCCACTAAAAACACTTATAAAAACACTTACTATATAATCTTTATCTAAGTTCTTATTAATAACATTTTCTTCTATACCTTGTTGTATCGCCCTATCTATAAGTCCTAGTATATAACTACTAAACATATTTTTTATATCGTATTCATAGTTAAAATATCCAAGTACTTTTGAAATTCCATCACTTGCACTTAGCATTTGAAAATATTTATATTTACTAGTTACAACTCTTACTATTTCCTCAAACGCAACCATACATTTACTCTCAAAAGTATTTTCTTTATCTGATTTTTCAACTATAAAATTTATCTCTTTTATTATGTTATATACTATAGATTTTGCAATTACCTCTTCTTTACTTTTAAAGTAAGAATAAACTGTACCCTTACCAACTCCTGAGGATTTTGCAATATCTTCGACTTTTATATTATTTATGCTTATGTTTGTGTCTATCAGTTTTGAAAAACCTTCAAATATTTCTATTTCCTTTTTTGAAAAATTCATCCTAAAAATCCTCATCTATAATTGGTAAAACTTCTTTTCTATGAATTAAATCATACATTATAGGTATTACTATTAATGTAAGAAGTGTTGAGTACATAAGTCCACCAATAGTAACTATTGCAAGCCCTTGACTCATCTCAGCACCCATTCCTACTCCAAGTGCCATAGTAGACATTGCAAGAATTGTAGTAAGTGCAGTCATAAGTATTGGTCTAATACGACAACGTCCAGTTTGTATTATAGCTTCTTTTTTATCATATCCATTTAGCCTTAACTGATTTATATAATCAACAAAAACTATACCATTATTAACTACAACACCTGATAAAACTAAGAAACCAAGCATTGATGTAATATTTAATGTAGTTTTTGTGATAATAAGGGCTAAAAGTCCACCAGTAAATGCAAGTGGTATAGTAAACATAACTATAAATGGAGATAAAAGTGACTGGAATTGTGCAACCATTATTAAATATACAAAAATAATAGCTAAAGCACCCATTAATATCATATCAAATAAAGTTTTTGTTATAGTTTCATTTTCTCCTTTTAGTTCTATTGAATACCCACTAGGTAATTTATAATCTTTTAACTGTTTTTCTATTTCACGAGAAACTAAATTTATATTGTGATTTTCGTCAACCTTTGCAGTTACACTTAAAAATCTAGATTGATTAGTATGATTTATAGCTTGTAATGTGTCAACTTCTTTAAGAGAAACCACATCAGATAATTTTATAGTAACTTCTTTATTATCTTTAGTTCCTTTAATTTCTTTATTTAATATATTCTCTTTTGACGTATCAGTATTACTGTAAACTATAACAGGATATTCTCCACTTTCAAAAGTAACTGTAGTAGCATTATTTTCACTTTCTAGTATTTTTGATATTTCATTATAAATAGTTGCGACAGTTAAGCCATACTTACTTGCACTATCTTTATTTACAACTAGCTTTAACTCAGTACTAGCTTCTTCCATTCCATTTGAAACATCAAAAGTTCCTTCTACACCACTAACAATTTTTGCTATATCTTTTGCTATATCTTGAATTTTTTCTAATTTAATACCTTTAACTTGAATTTCAATACCACTACCTGCAATAGCACTGATATCCATATTAGATGTTGATATTTCAATTTTTGCATTTAAATCTTTAGTTTTCTCTTCTATTTGTTTTGCTATTTCATCATTTGATAAACTCTTTTCTTCATCTAATAT
This sequence comes from uncultured Peptostreptococcaceae bacterium, assembly GCA_944383455.1. Lineage (GTDB taxonomy): Bacteria > Bacillota > Clostridia > Peptostreptococcales > Peptostreptococcaceae > JAGHEK01. Next base: position 25,010 of record CALWPP010000011.1, on the reverse strand, counting down.
AACATAAAAAGATATACTATTACTATTTGAAGAACCCATCATACCCATACTAGAACCATCAACAGCACCAACTGTGTCAACTCCGTCTATTGTAAGTACTCTTTTTACAAATTCATCACTTTTTTGTATTAATTCACTCTTGTTTTTGTCTTTATCAATACTCATAGTAACACTCATTTGTGTTGAATCAATACTTGGCATAAACTCCATACCCATATTTAAAGATTTATAAATACTAAATCCAAAAAGACCACCAACTACAAGTAAAACTATAAATTTTATTTGTAAACTTTTAGTTAAGATAACCTCATAAAAATCAATAAATCTTTCAAATAAAGAATCAGTTTTTTCTTTAACATTATTTAATAAATTAGAACTCATAGCAGGAACTACTGTAAGTGCAACAACTAAACTAGCTATTAATGAGTATGCTATTGTAAGTGCCATATCTAAAAACATATCTTTAGTCATACCTTCAGTAAACACTATTGGTAAAAATACACATATAGTAGTTAAAGTTGATGCAAATATAGCTCCTGACACTTGTTTTGTTCCATAGACTGCTGCTTCTCTTGTTGAGTATCCTTCACTTTTTAGTCTATATATATTTTCTATAACTACAATACTATTATCAACTAACATACCTACTCCAAGTGCTAATCCTGAAAGCGATATTATATTTAGAGTTATTCCACTAAAATACATCATTATAACAGTAAATAAAACACTTATTGGAATACTAAACGCAACAACAATAGTAGTTTTAAAACTTTTTAAGAAAATTAAAAGAATTATTACTGCAAGTACTCCACCATATAATAAATTACTTATTACATTATCAACTATAAACTTTATATAAATTCCTTGGTCCATTAATGTAGTAACATTAACCTTATTATCAGTTGACTCTAGATTTTTTATTTCTTTATTTACTGATTTTGTAACATCAGTTGTAGCAAATCCACTTGACTTTTGGAAAGTTAAAACAACTCCATCATTTCCATTTATATTAGTATAAGTTTCTCCCGAATTATCAGAAAAACTAACTTCAGCGACATCTTTTAATCTAACTTCTCCAACACCTTTAATATCAAAAAGTAAAAGATTTTCTATTTCTTCTTTTGTTGTGAATTCTTCCCCAACTTTAACAGAATATTCTTTTTCTCCTTCTTTTATATATCCTGCTGGCATAGAAAAGTTTTGTGCCATTAATATGTTTCCTATCATCTCAGGAGTTATAGTTTTTGATATATCTGCACTACTTATTGCACCTTCTTTTGCTTCTTCAAGACTTTCTATACCTTTATTTACTTCACTTTCGCCTTTTTCAAGCTCTTTTTTTGCACTATCTAATTGACTTTTTAAAGTTAATTTAGTTTTATTAAGCTCTTGTTCTTTAGCCTTCATTTCACTAAGAGAGTCAATAGCTTTTACTAATTCATTAGATTTACTTATTCCATCTTCTATTTTTAATTTAGTTTCTTCAAGTACCTGTATTTTTTCATTAATAACTTTTATTTCTTCTTCATTTGTAGTTTCTTGAAGACTTGATTTTAAGTTATCTATCTGAAAACTTATTTTAGTTCTTTCTATATTGGCATCATCAATGGATTTTAAAGCTTCTCCTTTTGTTATTCCTGATGAATTTACTAAGTTTTCAACATTTTTTATTCCTAACTGTAAATTTCTAATAGCATTATCAATCTCATTAATCTGAGAATTTAAATTATTTTCTAAATCACTTTTAGATGAATTTATTTCATTTTTTGAACTACTTAATGAATTTTCTTGTTCTTTAAATTCAGATTCTACATTATTTAAAACTTTATTATTTAAGCTTTTTATTTTTTCTTCATTTAAAGTTATTTTTAGTTGATTTTCAACTAATCCATTAGCTTCAATAGATGCAACTCCATCTATTCTTTCAAACATTGGAATTACTTCATCTTTCATATATTTTGTTACTTCTTTTACATCCATTCCATCAACATCAATACTCAAAACCATAATAGGCATCATATCAGGGTTCATTTTTATAATTATTGGTGATGAAACTTTATCATCAAAATACCCTTCAACCATATTTATTTTAGAGTCTATATCTAGCATAACAGAATCCATATTAACATCTTGATTAAATTCAAGCATTATCATACTAGAGTTTTCGCTAGAAACTGAGTCTATATTCTTAAGTCCACTAGTTGTTGCGAGTGATTTTTCTAAAGGTTTAGTAACACTAACTTCAACCTTTTCAGGGCTTGCACCTGGATAGCTTGTGTTTACTATTACAAAAGGTAATTCCATACTTGGAAATAAATCTGTTGTCATTTTAGTAAATGAAACAGAACCTAATATAAGAGTAAGTATAACAGTTACTGCTACTGTAAAAGGTCTTTTTACACTAAAACTTGGTATCATTTTTTTATCCTTTCTATATTACTAGACCGACTGGTCAGTTTTATAACAATTTTATTACTATAACCACTTATTGTCAATTAAAAAATTTTGGTAACATTTTAATTGTTACTTAATATAAATAGATAGATATTGTATATAATTTAAAAAAATGATATTATTAGTAATTATGAATATTGGGAGGAAAAATATGACTAAAGATATGACTAGTGGAAATCCACTTAAATTAATTTTAATGTTTTCTATACCACTTCTAATAGGAAATATATTTCAACAATTTTATAGTATGGTAGATACAATTATAGTTGGTCAATTTTTGGGGGTTAAAGCTTTAGCAGCAGTTGGTTCTACAGGCTCTATGGTATTTTTGATTTTTGGGTTAATTCTTGGATTTACTTCTGGTTTTTCTGTTCTTATATCTCAAAGATTTGGTGCAAATGATGAAAACGGAGTTAAAGATTCTGTAGCTAGTGCAATTACATTAGCAATAATCATAACAATAGTTATGACATTAGTTAGTGTGATTTTAATAAACCCTCTTTTAAATGCAATGGGTACACCAGATGATATATTTAACGATGCTAAAAAATATATAACAGTTTCATTTATTGGTATATTTTCACTTTGCTTTTATAATTTAATGGCATCTATTCTTCGTTCTTTAGGAGATAGTAAAACTCCACTTTATTTTTTAATAATTGCTTGTATATTAAATATAATTTTAGATTTGGTATTTATAATAAATTTTAAAATGGGAGTTGAAGGTGCGGCATTAGCTACAGTTATTTCTCAAGCTTTTTCTGGGATTTTATGTTTTATCTATGCATACAAAAAAATACCTCTTTTAAAACTTTCAAAAGAAAATTTTATAAATGGCAAGAAATTATATAAAACGCATCTTAAAATATCTATTCCTATGGCTCTTCAATTTTCAATAACAGCACTTGGTGCAATAATTCTTCAAGGAGCTATTAATAGTTTTGGTTCTGATGTTGTTGGTGCCTATACTGCTGCATCTAAAGTTGAACAACTTGCAATGCAACCAAGTATTACATTTGGTGTTACTATGGCAACTTTTTGTGCGCAAAACTTAGGTGCAGGTAAATATGAAAATATCCAAGAAGGTGTTAAGCAATGTACTATAATAAATATTATTCTTGGTGTTATTGCGGGATTTATTTTAACTAATTTTGGAGAGTTTTTTGTTAAAATGTTTGTTTCAAATCCAAGTGATATTGTTTTAAGTCATGCAATTCAGTATTTATCTACTATTGCTTACTTTTTTATACCACTTAGTCTTATATTTGTTTTTAGAAATTCACTTCAAGGAATGGGATTTGGACTTATGCCTATGCTAGTTGGAATTTTTGAACTTATAGGAAGAGCTCTTGGAGCTTATGCACTTGTTCCAATACTTGGATATAGTGGACTTTGTCTTGCAAGCCCACTTGCTTGGATTTTTGCAAGTGTACCACTTATGATTGATTATAGTAAAAAAATAAAAATAATAGCTAATTCTAAAAATAAAATTGATATATACAAAAAAGTGTAGGAAATCATCCTACACTTTTTATCTATCAAAAACTTCTACAAATGATATATGATCATACTCCATATTTTCTTTTCCGTCAACTAAAATTTTAATACCGCTAACCCATTCTCCGTCATAGTCTTCTTGAAGTAAAGTTTCAGTTAGTACTTCTTGAGTTAACATCCCTCCTGTAGAACCTTGAAAATATTTTGACCAACCTTCTTCATTTAAAAGGTCAATAGTAGCTATATTATTTTCATCTATTGATACTATATTTATTTTTATAGAGTCATCTTTAAAATGTTCTTTGATTAACATATTTGAAAGTTCTTGAAGATTATATTTAATATTGTTTTTCTCATCTAAGCTATCTACTGCTACTTCTATTATCTCATCAGACTCATCATTTGAAGTATATATTTTAAAATTAGATACATTATTTACTGCTACTTTTTCATTAGTTTCTTCTATTGTATTTTCATCGTTATCTACTGCTTCTTCTTGATTATCTAAATCTTTATCATCTTCTTGGTTATCTAAATTTTTATCATCTTCTAGTTCTTCTGTTTCTAAATCATTATCTTGATTGTATTCTTGTTCGTTGGCTACATTTATACTTAAATCTTGACTTTGCTCTTTAGAACAACCTGTAAATAAAAGTAAAGATGCAAAAATTAATACTGGAATTCTTTTTATCATAAAAATCTCTCCTTTTTAATAAAAATTATTAAATATTTTAACATATTTTACATAAATTTTGTATAAATAAAAATAAAACCATAGAAAAATTCTATGGCTCTTTATAATAAGTTATTAAACCTAAGTCATAAACGTATAAAAATCCGTTTTCAATTAATATTTGTGATGCTACTTTACTTCTAATTCCTGAACTACAATAAACTATTATACATTTATTATGATAATATTCTATCTCATCTAAACGTTCAAACAATTCATATACAGGTATATTTATTGAATTATTTATAGAATATTCTTTGTATTCATCCTCACCTCTTACATCTAATAACAAAACATCTTTATTAGTTTCTAACAAGTTTATTAATTCTTTAGTTTTTATTCTTTTATATTTTCTTGTAAATAATCCTTTTTTCATAAAACCACCTTTTTAAAGTTCATATAAAATATAATATGCACTAAAGAAAAATAATTGTGAGAAAATATTATACTTCGCAATTTTCTATTTGAACAGTATATTTTCCACAATTTTTACAAACTATAATACTTACTAAATAACTATCATCTACTTCATTCTTTTTAAGTAGTTTATTAAAAGATAAATTTTCATAACTTTTTTCAATATCACTTATTACAAATTTTTGTTTTTTTGTGAATATATAAAAGTGATATTCTAAAAACTCAAAAAACTTTTGTTTTTCTTTTACTCCACTCATACAATTTGTACAAGCTTCTTGATAATACTCAGTATCAAAATAGCTTAAATTATAATCATTAATTAAATTTAATACCTTATTTAAGTCTATACCTAATACTTCTTTTTCTTCATCATTATAAAAGTCAATACAATTTTCTTTATTCAATATGTATTCTTTATCCTCAAAAATAAACTTCATAAACTCACCTCTTAATCGATTTCTGACTTAAAAACAACATCTTCTCTCATTGCTTCTTTGTACTCTTTATCAGTTATATACCCAAGTTCTTTCATTTTACCAAGAATTAATTCTTGTCTACTTTTTGCATGTACAAACTCTTTATATTTTAAAGGATTATTAGTTATACCAGCAAGCATTGCACATTCTCCAAGACTTAATTCATATAAGTCTTTTCCAAAATAAATTTTAGCCCCCTCTTTTACACCGTATGATGACTTACCAAGATAAATATTATTTAAATATGCTACCAGTATTTCATCTTTAGTCATATTTTTATCCATTTGAATAGCATTTCTAATATCAGTTATTTTACGTTTTATAGTTTTTTTATCATTAGTTAATAAATTTTTTGATAACTGCATCTCAATAGTACTTCCACCTTGTGTTGTATCGTAAAACATATTATGAATAACTGAACGAAAAAGAGAGATAAAATCTACTCCTTTATGATTATAAAATCTTTCGTCTTCAATAGAAACTATAGCATCTTTTAGATATTTAGGTATATCCTCTGATGATGCTACATCAGTTGATATGTAGTATTCTTTTAACATTTCATTATTTATAACAACATCGCTATTAAACACTTTATTATATAAATTAAATGCTAAAAAGGAAGTTAACAAAATAAATAAAACTACAAAACTTGATAGTACTTTTAATGAAAGAGAAACATATTTTCTTATTTTCATCTTTTTTTGTTCTTCTTTTCTTTTCTGTATTCTAAGGTTTTGTCTCTTTGGTGTTTTTTTTATATTTCTACTATTATTTCTTGTAGTATTATTTGAAATATTGCTCTTACTTACCTTTCTTCTTCGTATCTTATTATCCATATAACTTCTCCTTTTAATAAGACTAGTTTATATATTTTACCACAAAATAAAACATTCTACTACAAATAAATATATTATCCTAATTTCATATGCAAATTAAATTTATACTATATGTTTAAAATTATTTTTATTAGGGTATAATGTAACTACATTTTTGTGTATAGGAGGTGTTAGTTTATGGCTTATTTCATACATGATGCTTGTATAAGTTGTGGTGCTTGTGAACCAGAGTGTCCAGTTAGTTGTATATCTGCTGGAGATGATAAATACGTAATAGATTCATCTTTATGTATAGAATGTGGTGCTTGCAACAGTGTATGTCCTGTTGATGCTCCTCAACCAGAGTAATAAAAAAGGATAGTTACTAAATTAGTCAACTATCCTTAAATTTTATATATTAACTAACACTTCTACCCCAAAATGGTCTGAAACTATATTTTTGTTTTCTCCATTAAAAATTACTTTAGAGTAAATAACATCAACATATTTATTACAAAGTATTAGGTCAATTCTCATATCATTTTTATTACTTTTCCATCCGTCAATTTTTCCCTTAACAGTAACACCATTATCTTTAGTTTTTGAAATGTTAAATGTATCAAATACACCTTTACTTAATATATAGTCATAACCTTTATTTTTCTTATTGGCATCATTATTGAAGTCTCCCATATAAAATGATAGTCTCTCACTATTTTTTAATAAGCTATCTACCTGTAGTTTGAAATCATCGTCTTCAAACCAACCAATATGACAAGAATAAAAGTCTACTTTTTCTTCATTATAGTTTAATGTAAGTTTTGCTATTTTTCTTGATTTAGGATTTTTTATATCATGACTTTTAGTTACATAAAAACTACTCTTTTCAAGTATTTCAAGTTTTGTTAAAATACAAATTCCTTCTTCGTATACATCAAATCCTATATGTGATATATCCCAATAGAACTTATAATTGTCACAGCCTAATTTTTTTATTTCGTTATTAAGTAAATAAACAAAGTTATCTTCTTTTATTGTGTCATTCACTTTTTTACTTTCTATTAAATGACTAACTTCCTGAAGTGCAACTACATCATAATTATTTTCAAAAATAGTTTTTGCAATATATTTTATCTTTTCTAATTGATTTTTTTCTTGCCAAGAATGACAATTAAGCGTTAATAATTTCATTTTATACTCCCAATTTATCTATTAAATTTGATTTGATAATATTATCCTTTGGACCGTATATATCTTTAAATCCGTTGTCTTTTAATATAAGTACTATTGCTCATGCTTTTTTCGATTATTTAAGTTTCAACTTTTGATATATCATTCACAGTTACTCTAAGTATTGTCATACAATAATCAACATCAACTATATTATCACTTCACCCAAACAATTTTATTATAAGGCTTGATAATTCCTTCCTTATGCGCAATCAATTGTGTTTTTTTAATAATTTCAATTAAATACTATCATATTTTGAAGATATTTTTAATCTTTTTCGTTAAATTTGTATAAATAAATTTTACTTTTTTTAATTTTTCTATTGCTTTTTCTGTCGAATATTGTTATTATGTATAAAGGTTATTCCCCTAATAACCATTTATTTTACTTCCCTAATAAACCCCTTTTTATAATATATTTTACCCCTTTTTATAAAACCCTACTTGTTCGGAAATCAAAGTAGGGTTTTTTCTTTCATAATATTTCTAATAAATTTATATGAGTCTCCCTTTGTATAAAAAATATTATTATCATTATTAAAAGTAACATTCCAAATTTCACTTTCTTTTGATAAAATTATTTTTTTTTCAATTTTTTTGTTGTACCAAATAAGCATACTTTTACTTTCTATCATATATTCCCAGTCCAAAAAATTATTTATTTTTGATAAATCATAAATTATTTCAGAAACATTTTCATATCTATCGTTAGGATTTACTCTTATACATTTCTCTATTATTTTAATCATTTTAGCAGGTATATGTGGTAAATATTTTTTTCTAATTGGAAATTTACCTTCCTTGCAAGCTATTTTTATATCATTTATATTTTTATATTTTCTAATTTGTTTGTTGTACTCAAAATCTCCATTACACATTCTATATAAGGTTGTTCCAATTTGATATATATCAATCTTTTTGTCAACAACAGATGTTATGCTTTGTTCTGGTGCTATATGCTTATAATAAACGTTTTTTAATTTTGCTTTATCAAATGAATTAAGATAAAGAGAAAGACCAAAATCTGCAAGTATTGCAGTATCATCATTATCAATTAAAATATTGCTTGGCTTTATATCACAATGAATTATATTATTTGTATGCATATAATCAATTGCAGATAAAAATTCTATTGAATACTTTATAATTTCTCTTATAGTTAAATTTCTTGATTTTATTAAGTTAAGTAGCGATCCTTTTTTGCAAAATGGCATTGATATATAAATAAAATTCTCATCATAAGATGTAGACTCTATACCTATTATATTTGGATGTTTTAGTTTGTAAGCTTTTCTTGACTCTTCAAAATACTTATTAATGTCAAGACTTTTTTTATCTATTTTCTTTAAAATAAATTCTTTATTAAGTTGTATATTTCTTACTATATAAAGTTTTGAGTTAGCTCCTTCTGACTTTAATTCTTCTAAGATTTCAAAATCTATATTAGTTTTAATTATCACAAAAATCCTCCTAAAATAAAAGCTACTTTAAAAAGTAGCCTTAATTTTCTATATTAAGTTCATAATTTATCTCGACCCTTCTTGATGCATTTTTATTTATACTTTTATCTTCATTTAATATAAGTTCTGCTTCTGAACGACCTATAGCTTCTATATCTTTTAAAACTCTATCTTTATATTTATAATCTCCTATCTCATCTGATACAATAAATTTTGCAACACTTAATGCTCTTTGTTGTGATAAATCAAGATTATATAAATAACTTCCAGAATCATCAGTATGCCCTTTTATTACTATTTTTTCTATGTTCTTTTCATAATCAGAATAGATAGTTTCTATGTATGATGGGATAAATTTTTTAAGCATTTCCTTTGCTTCAGGCTTTAAGATAGCACTATCTAAATCAAACATAGTACTTTCTCCAAAAGTTATTTTACCAGTTTCTTCATCTACTGTTATATCTACCTTAGTAATATCTACAGTTTCCTTTACAGACTCTTTTATCTTTTCTGATATATCATTTTCAACAGAACTATGAATACTCTCACTACTAAATAAAAGTAATGTAACAACCATCAAAACTGAACATATAAGGTCTGTAAATGTTGGCCAAAAATTACTTTTTTCAACTTCTTTATTTATAGTTTTTCTATATTTATCTATCATTTACTTCACCACTATAGTCTATTTCATATTCATCACTTAAAATTATATCTTCTTTCTTTGAAATAAAATCTTTATATTCATCAATAAAATCAATTATTGTATTTAATTTATAAGATAAATCATTTGATGAAGTTGTAATTGCTTTTGATAATTCTTCAACTGATTTATCAAGTTTTTTGTTATCATTTATAAAATCTAGATTTTTTTCTGCCATATCATTTTCATGGAATATAAGTTTATTTAAAAAGTCTTGTGTTATTCTCTCATAAAGAGAAAAACTTGATATAGAATTTTTTATATACTCTTTTATATTATTTTGTATTTTTGTACTTTCTTTTATATTACTTGAACTTTCAATAACACCACTTAAAATTTCTTTGTTTATGGTATCAAGTTCATCATATTTATCAAATAAAGTTTTAAACTTCATATTCATAATACTAAATTGCTTATCAAGTTTTCTTATGTCTTGGTCAAATATTTTTATTGAATCTTTAGAACCATAAAGTAACTCTTTTAAAGCCTCAACTCCACTTATAAATTGATTATTAAATTCATTTAAATCTTTTGATATTTGATCAAACCTTTCTATTGATTTTATAGAATTACTTATTTCTTTTATAGTATTTTTAACATCTTCTATTTTTGAGTCAATACTTTGTGATTTCTCGTGAGTTATTTCTGTTGTAAGAAGATTTTCTATTCTTAGCATTAGCCTAGTTAAAGAATATTCACAACTTTTATTTTCTACATAATAATTTATTATTATTGAAGATATTATTCCAAATATACTAGTTATAAATCCTGTTTGCATACTATCGATTGTACTTGGAAGTGAATTTACAATGTCCTTTGTATTTATTGTAAAAAGCATTGCACTAAGTCCAATAAACGTCCCCAAAACTCCTAATAATATTACATTTGATGATGAACTTTTTATTTTTTTTATTCTTTCTATTACTGCCTTTTCTTTATAGCTAAATTCACTTAATATCTCCTCTATAAACGAAGATATATTAATATTTGCATTTTGATTTTCAATAATATATAGTTTATATTTTGATTTTACTTTATTATAGAGTTCATTTCTTTTATAATCACTAGATATTTTTTTGTAGTCTTCATTTATAAATTCATATAAGAACTTATTTGATATTAAATTTAAAACTGTATATGTAATTATTAATGCTATAAAAAATATTGTTATAGAATTTATTACAATCCTTTCCAAAAAACTCATCTCCTTAGTTATAATAATTTTATTTTAAAAATTATACTTAATCTTATGAAATAAATTGTGCAAAAATACTACTAAAATAAATTTTATATACTCCTTTACAACATATTTACATAAATGTTATACTTTTGTTTGTTTAAAAATTAAATTTTTAGTATCGAGGAGAAAAAAATGGAATTTATTTTACTACTTATTGGATTCTTTTTTCTTATAAAAGGAGCTGACGTTTTTGTTGAAGGTTCTTCTTCAATAGCAAAGAGATTTAACGTTCCACCTATGGTTATAGGTCTTACTATAGTTGCTATGGGAACATCTGCACCAGAGGCTGCAGTTAGTATAACTTCTTCACTTTCTGGTCAAAACGATATGGCAGTTGCAAATGTTGTTGGTTCAAACTTTTTTAATATACTTGTTGTTTTAGGTGTTTCATCAGTTATTGCGACTCTTCCAGTTGAAAAAAATACAATAAAAAAAGATACTCCTTTTTTAATTATTGTAAGTTTATTACTTTTACTATTTTCAAGTGATAAATATATATCAAGAGCTGAGGGAATATTGTTTTTAATAACTTTTGTTTACTTTTTAGTAGATACAATTAAAACTGCTATGAAAGAATCAAAAAATGAAGAAAAAACTGAAGAAGCTATTGCACTTGATGTACCAAACGATACTCCAATGATATTTACTATAGGGCTTAGTCTTTTAGGTGCTACTGGTATAGTAATAGGTGGAGATATGGTAGTTGACTCTGCAACAACTATAGCAACTAATTTTGGTATGAGTGCTAATTTAGTTGGTCTTACAATAGTTGCTGTTGGTACTTCTTTACCTGAGTTTGTAACTTCTGTTGTTGCTGTTAAAAAGGGTGAGACAGATATTGCAATAGGAAATGTTATCGGTTCAAATATCTTTAATATATTATTTGTATTAGGTTTATCAACTACTATAAATGCAATAGAAATAAGTTTATTTGCAGTTATTGATGTTATATTTATGAATTTAATAACTATTTTATTATTCATATTTATGAAGAAAAATAACACACTTGTAAAAACTCAAGGATTTATACTAATAGCTTTATATGTAGTTTATATGGCATATACAATAATTAGATAAATAAAACCCTTTTAGAAAATTTCTAAAAGGGTTTTATTTATATCTTTACAAGTGTTTTTTTGATAACTTTAGAAGTACTTGTATTTTTGTATCCTCTAAGAAGTATCGACTTTATTTTTTTATTTGTCTTACTATCCTTTATTTTAGTATGCAACTTACTATCATATTCTTCTTCATCATCTATAAATTCATATAATGGTTCATCATAAATAGTGTTATACTTTTTAAAGAAATAATCAAATATTTTCTCTAAACTTTCAACCTCTTTAGTTTCACCTTGAATAATCTTATCTTTTATAAAGTCCCAAAGCATTTCAATATTATCATACTGTGCACCACAGAAAACAAATGTTTCAACATCATTTCCTTTGAAAATGTCACTTAACTCATTTTTTACTTCTTCAGATAAGTTTTCATATATTAAATATATATTTTGAAGAACTAAATAATTTTTCTCCATTTGAAGATAATTTTTAACCATATTATCTAGTTTTTCATCTTTTTCAGTTAAGTTTTTGTATATTAAAATGTTGTTTTGTTTTTCAACATCAATTAACTTTAAAGTTTCCTGTAACTTTTTGTTAAGCCTTTTATTTTTATCTTTTAGTTCTTCAATTTCTTTATCTTTTTCCATTTCAGAAAGTAATGATTCTTTTATTTGCTCAGATAAAATATGATTTTCATCTTTTAGATAACTTAATTCATCTTCTAAAAATTCAACTTTTTCATCATTTGCTAAACTATTTGTATAACCATTATTATTTTCAATTTTTAAAGAAACAATATCTAATATTTTTTCTTTTATTTCTTCTTCATCAAGTAACTTTAAAAGTAAATTTTTATTCATAAATAGTCCCTCCTCACACAACTTAAATTATACAATATTTAAAGTAATATTTTAAGTATAAAAAAACTATCTTAATAAGAAATTATCAAGATAGTTTTATATAGATATTTATTTTTCTAACAAACTATATTTTTTCTCAAAAAAAATAACTATTCTTCTTAATAAATCAGTTAATAGCTTTTGTTCATCGTCATTACATTCATTAATAACGTATTTTATCATTTCTTGATGAAAAACTCTATGTATTTCGTATATTTCTCTTCCTTTATCTGTAAGACTAATCAAAACAACTCTTTTATCATTTTTGTCTTTCATTCTTACTACATATCCTTTTTGAATAAGTCTATTAACTGAGGTAGTCAAAGTACCAAGTGATATTTTTAATTCATTTGCAACTTCTCCCATAGCTTTTGGTTTTTTTATACCAATAGCCTCTATAGTATGAATTTCATTCATTGTCAAATCATTTATGTTCTTACTTTTGATAGATTTTTCTTCTATTTTTAATATATCATTAAATAGTTCTACCAACAATCCATTTAAAATCTCTTCTGTAGTCGACATTTAAGCACCCTTAATAAAATTTCCCTATATTTCTAAACTTTTCATATCTTTGATTTAATATTTCTTCTTTAGATAAATTTTCAAATAAATTTAATTCATTAATTAACAAATTTTTTATATTAGATGAAACTGCTTCTTTGTTATTTTGAGCTCCACCATCAACTTCTTCAATTACTCCATCTATAATTTTAAACTCTAAAAGGTCAGTTGAAGTTATTTTCATAACATCACAAGCTTCTTTTACTTTACTTGAATCTTTCCATAAAATAGATGCAAAACCTTCTGGGGATAATATTGAATAAATAGAATTTTCTAGCATATAAACTTTATTTGCAACAGCTAATGCTAAAGCTCCTCCACTTCCACCTTCACCAATTATAATAGAAATTATTGGAACTTTTATACTGCTCATTTCAAGTAAATTTTTTGCTATAGCTTCTCCTTGACCTCTTTCTTCAGCTTCAATCCCACAAAAAGCACCTGGAGTATCTACAAAACAAATTATTGGTCTATTGAATTTTTCTGCTTGTTTCATAAGTCTTAAAGCTTTTCTATATCCTTCAGGATGTGGCATACCAAAATTTGTTTTTAGGTTTTCAGATGTAGTTTTTCCTTTGTTTATTCCAATTACAGTTACATTTTTATTATTAATCGATGCAATTCCACCAATTATAGCTAAATCATCTTTATAACATCTATCTCCATGAAATTCTATAAAATCATCAAATATAGTTTCTATATAAAACTTTGCATTAGGTCTATCCTTATGTCTTGCCAAAGAAACTATTTCATAAGGAGATTTAACTTTCATTTTCAACAACTCCATGTAATTTTAGTATTTTTGATAAAGTATTTTTTAAATCTTTTCTTTTTACTATTTTATCTATAAATCCTTTTTCAAGTAAAAATTCTGATGTCTGAAATTCATCTGGAAGTTTTTGTTTTATAGTTCCTTCAATTACTCTTCTACCTGCAAAACCAATAGTTGCTCCTGGCTCTGCCAAAATTATATCTCCTTGCATAGCAAAACTTGCAGTTACTCCTCCTGTAGTTGGAGTTGTTATTACAGTTATATATAAAAGTCTTTTTTCAGAATGTCTTGATATAGCTTGAGATATCTTTGCCATTTGCATAAGGGAAAAAATACCTTCTTGCATTCTAGCTCCGCCTGATGTTGTAAATATTATAACAGGTAGATTTTCATCAGTTGCATATTCAACTAAACTAGTTATCTTTTCTCCAACTGTGCATCCCATACTTCCCATTAAAAATCTATTATCCATAATGCAGGCACATACTTTTTTACTATTTATAAAACCGTATCCAGTTATACAAGCTTCATCTAATCCACTTTTTTTCTTATTGTCTTCTAGTTTTTTTTCATAATCTGGAAAATCAAGAGGATTAGCTAATAATATATATTTAAAAAGCTCTACAAAAGAATTCTCATCAAAAATATTCTTTATTCTAGATTTTGAATCTAAATTAAAATGATACCCACAGTTAATACATACATTATTATTTTTTTCTAAATCTTCTTTATATATTATATTTTTACACTTAGGACAATTTAGCCATTTACCATCAGGTATATTAATTTTTGAAGATACTTCATCGAAATTTCTCTTACTTATTGTAACGTATTCTTTTTTTCTAAGTAAATGTTTAATCATCTTTTTTCACCATCTTTTCACTTAAAAATGATGTATAATAGTTTCCTTCTTGAAAATCTTTATCTTCTAAAAGTCTGTAATGAAACTCTAGATTATTCTTTATACCACCTATTGCAAATTCATTCAAGCATCTTTTCATTCTGATTATAGCTTCTTCCCTAGTTTCTCCATAAGTTATTAATTTCCCTATCATAGAGTCATAAAAAGGAGGTATTTTATATCCACAATAAATGGCACTATCCATTCTAACACCAAAGCCTGCTGGAATATTAAGTTCTGTTATTTTGCCTGGAGATGGTGCAAAGTTATTAGCAGGGTCTTCAGCATTAATTCTGCATTCAATCGCATGACCTTTTATTTTTATATCCTCTTGTTTTATTGAAAGTTTTTCTCCATAAGCTATTTTTATTTGCTCTTTTACTATATCAATTCCCGTTACCATTTCAGTTACAGGATGTTCTACTTGAATTCTAGTATTCATTTCCATAAAGTAGAAATTTGAATCTTTATCTACTAAAAACTCAATAGTACCAACATTTTTGTAATCAACAGCTTTAGCTGCATTTATAGCAACTTCACCCATTTTTTTTCTTAAATTTTCATCAAGAAAAACTGATGGAGCTTCTTCTAAAACTTTTTGATTATTTCTTTGTAAAGAGCATTCTCTTTCTCCTAAATGAATTATGTTTTTATGTTCATCTGCAATTATTTGAAATTCAATATGTCTTGGTCTTTCAATATATTTTTCTATATAAATTCTATCATCATCAAAACAAGCTTTAGCCTCAGCCTTTGCAGTTTCGTAATTTCTTTTAAAGTCATTTAAGTCTTTTACAATCCTTATTCCTTTTCCACCGCCACCACTTGATGCTTTTATCATAAGTGGAGTTCCAATTTCTTTTGCTATTTCATATGCTATTTCTACACTTTCAATTTCGCCTTCAAAACCATTAACAACAGGAACATTATGTTTTTTCATTATCTCACGAGCTTTTGATTTATCTCCCATAAGCTCTATTGTTTTATAATCAGGTCCAATAAATTTTATTCCACATTCTTCACACATTTTTGCAAATTTAGCATTTTCAGATAAAAATCCAAATCCTGGGTGAATAGCTTCACACCCTGTTAATATACAGGCGCTTAATATATTAGTTATATTCAAATAACTATCTTTAGATTTATATGGACCAACACAAACTGCATAATCTGCAATTTGTGTATGAAGTGCATCTTTATCAGCTTCTGAATATATTGAAACAGTTTCTATTCCAAGTTCTCTACAAGCCCTAATTATTCTAACAGCAATCTCTCCTCTGTTAGCTATAAGTATCTTTTTAAACATATTATCACCTATCCTATAGCAAACATTATCTCGCCTTCACAAACTTTTTTACCATCAACTGTGGCAATTCCTCTTCCTACTCCTATACTACCCTTCATTTTTATTATTTCAATTGATAAATCAAGCCTATCACCTGGTACAACCTGCTTTTTCCATCTTACTTTATCAGCACCTGCTAAAAATCCAATTTTTCCTTTAAATTCTTCTTTTGATAAAATTGAAATAGCTCCAAGTTGTGCTAAAGCTTCTAAAATTAACACTCCTGGCATAACAGGATATTCTGGAAAATGTCCATTGAAAAAAACTTCATTTGCACTAACATTTTTATAACCTTTAGCACTTACTCCCTCTACAACTTCTTCTACTCTATCAACAAGCAAAAATGGATATCTATGAGGTATTATTTCTTTTATTTGTTTTATATCAAGCATTATTTTCTCCTTACTTTGAATAGGTCCTGATTATACTCAACCATAGTACCATCTTCAACTAAAACACTAACTACTTCAAAATCAAACTCTGCATTAATTTCATTCATAAGTTTCATAGCTTCAACAATACATAAAACATCACCTTTTGAGACTTTTTGACCTTCACAAACAAAAGGGTCACTCTCTGGAGAAGATGCCTTATAAAAAGTTCCTACTATTGGGCTTTTTATAAACTCAAAGTCTTCATTATTTGTTATAATTTCATCAACTTGTTTGTTTGAAGTAATATTTTCTTCCATTTTAGGTTTTATATCTTTATTTAAATTATTATCTTCCTTATCACTTGTAGTATTTATTTTTGAATCTATACTTCTTGATAAAGATTTATCCATTTTTACGTATCCATTTTCAATACTAACTTCAAAATAAGATAAATCAGAACTATTTACAATCTCTATAAGTTCTTTTACTTCACTAAATTTCATTTAAATTACTCCCATCTTTTAAATAATAAAGATGCATTATGTCCCCCAAATCCAAGAGAATTTGTAAGTGCATAATTAAGTTTAGCATCTCTTCCAACATTAGGTACATAATCTAAATCAAGTTCTTCATCAACCACTTTATATCCTATTGTTGGAGGTATAAAACCTTCTTCAAGAGCTTTTATACAAATTATAGATTCTATAGCACCAGCAGCTCCAAGTAAATGTCCTGTCATTGACTTTGTTGAAGATATTGGTATATTTTTTGCAAAATCTTTAAATACTGATTTTATAGCTCTTGTTTCAAATAAATCATTATACGGAGTTGAAGTTCCATGTGCATTAATATAAGAAACCTCATCATAATTTATATTAGCTTCTTTTATAGCATCACTCATAGCTTTTGATGCTCCATAACCTTCTGGAGATGGAGAAGTTATATGATATGCATCACAAGTTGCTCCATATCCAACTATTTCTGCATATATTTTTGCTCCTCTTTTCTTTGCATGTTCTAAACTTTCAAGTACTAAAGCTCCAGCACCTTCACCCATAACAAATCCACTTCTTTCTTTATCAAAAGGTATAGAGGACCTTTGTGGGTTATTATTTGAGTTTAATGCTTTCATATTTTGAAAACCTGCTATTCCTATTGGAGTTATTGGTGCTTCACTTCCACCACAAATAACAACATCTGCATAACCGTGTTTTATATGTCTAAATGCATCACCTATATTATTAGTTGCAGTTGCACAAGCAGTTACAGCAGAAGTGCACATACCACGAGCACTATATTTTATAGCAATATTTGCAGCAACAGCATTAATTATAGCCATTGGAACATACATTGGAGAAACTCTTTTTAATCCTTTTGTATAAACAGTTTTAAACTCTGCTTCGTGAGTATTATATCCTCCAATACCAGAACCAAATATTACAGCAAATCTATCTAAGTCTATTTCATCAAGATTTAAACCACTATTATTAAATGCCTCCATACTAGCTATAAGACCATACTGAGTAAATTTATCTATTCTTCTTATTTCTTTTTTATCTATATAATTTGTAGCATCAAAATCTTTTAATTCTCCAGCAATTTTTATATCTAAGTCGTCAACATTAATACTTTTTATAAAGTCTATTCCACAAACACCTTTTTTAGAATTTTCCCAAAAAGTACTAACATCATTTCCTATTGGAGTCAATGCTCCAAGTCCTGTTACAACTACTCTACTCATACTACCTCCACCTACATTGACATTCCGCCATCAACACTTATTACTTGACCTGTTATATAATTTGAATAATCACTTCCTAAAAATACAGCTATATTTGCTATATCTTCCGTACTTCCCATTTTCTTAAGAGGGATTTGATTTAATATATTTTTCTTTTGTTCATCAGTTAAAACATCAGTCATATCCGTTTCTATAAATCCTGGTGCTATGGCATTAACATTTATTCCTCTTGAACCTACTTCTCTTGCAAGAGATTTTGTCATACCAATAACTCCAGCTTTTGAAGCACAATAATTAACTTGCCCTGCATTTCCTGTTATTCCAACTACTGATGACATATTTATTATTTTACCATACTTTTGCTTCATCATAATTTGAGTTACTGCTTTTAGGCAATTAAAACTTCCTTTTAAATTTATATCAATTACTCTATCAAAGTCTTCCTCACTCATTCTTATTATTAAGTTGTCTTTTGTTATACCTGCATTATTTACTAGTATATCTATTTTACCAAAAGTTTTTTTAGTTTCATTACAAAGATTTACACAGTCTTCTAAAGAAGAAACATCAGCTTTTACTATTAAAGTTTTAACTCCAAATTCTTTTATTTCTTCTTCAACAACTTTTGCTCTATCTATATCATTTTCACTTTTATAATTAATTACTATATCACAACCTAAAGAAGCATATTTTAATGCTATTTGCTTTCCTATACCTCTAGTTGATCCAGTTATTATAGCAACTTTACCTTTTAGCATAACTCCTCCTAATTTTCTTTTATAGAGTTTATAGTTTCTTCTAAACTTTTCATATCTTCTACATTATATATATTTAAAGTTTTATCTATCTTTTTAACAAATCCTGATAATACCTTTCCAGGACCTATTTCAATAAATGTATCAACACCTTCTTTTATCATTTCTTTTATAGTATCTTCAAAAAGAACTGATGACATTATTTGTTTTCTTAGTATCTCTTTTATATCATCATCATTTTTATAAGGCTTTGCATAAACATTTGAATACACTTTTTTATCAGTTTCATTTATTTTTATATCTTTTATTTCGTCAAAAAACTTAAAGCTAGCTTCTTCATAAAGTGAGCTGTGAAAAGGTCCACTTACATTTAAAACTTTACAAATACCTCTTAAACTCTTTGCTATACCACAAGCTTCATTTATTGCATTTATTTCTCCTGATATTACAACTTGCCCTGGGCAATTATAATTAGCTACTTCTATTTTTCCAAATTCACTAGCTCTATCAACTAAAATTTTTATATGCTCTCTATCAAGTTTTAGTACAGCAGCCATTCCTCCAACACCTTTTTTAACTGCACTATCCATTATTCTAGCTCTTTTTTTGATAGTTTTAAGACCATCTTCAAAACTTAAAATACCACTATAAATAAGTGCACTATATTCACCAAGAGAAAGTCCCGCTACATAATCTGCTTCTATACCCTTTAAACTTAAAGCTTTTTGTGCCATCAATGAAGTTAATACTATTGCTGGTTGATTATTCTTTGTTTGTGTTAGTATTTCATCACTTCCATCAAAAATAATTTCTTTCATAGGCATATCAAGTATTTTTTCACCTTTATTAAAAAGTTCTCTACACTCTGGTATATTTTCGTATAAATCTTTTCCCATTTTAATATATTGTGCACCTTGACCTGGAAATAAAAAAGCTATTTTACTCATAATTCCTCCAATTACTTAAATCTAGCTAAACAATCATTAAATTCTTTCATAATTTCTTCAATTATTTCTTTGCAAGTCTGTTCTTTATTTACCATACCTGCAATTTGACCCGCCATAACAGAACCATTTTCAACATCTCCATCAACAACAGCTTTTCTTAAAGCTCCTTTTCCTAAAACTTCAAGTTCTTCACTATTTGGCTTTACTCTTTCAAGTTTTAAGTATTCTCTAGTTAATCTATTTCTTAAAACTCTAATAGGATGACCTGTACTCATCCCAGTTACTTCTGTATCTATATCTTTTGCTTTTAACACTCTATCTTTATAATTTTGGTGAACTGTACACTCTTTTGAAACTAAAAATCTAGTTCCCATTTGTACTCCAACAGCACCTAGCATAAAACTTGCAGCTATTCCACGACCATCTCCTATTCCACCTGCAGCAATTACTGGAATATTAACTGAATCAACAACTTGTGGAACTAAACTCATAGTAGTTAATTGTCCTATATGACCTCCAGCCTCCATACCTTCAACTATAACTGCATCAGCCCCATACTTTTCCATTCTCTTTGCTAAAGCAACTGATGGTACAACTGGTATAACTTTAGTTCCATTATTTTTCCACATTTCCATATATTTAGATGGATTTCCAGCTCCAGTAGTAACAACCTTTACATCATACTCAACAATAAGATTTGCTATTTCATCTATATTATCAGCCATAAGCATTATATTAAGTCCAAATGGTTTATCTGTGGCTTTTTTTGCTTTTTCTATTTCACTTCTTACATGTTCTGTTGGACCATACCCTGAAATTATACCAAGTCCACCAGCTTCACTAACAGCAACTGCTAAACTTGAATCTGATATCCAAGCCATAGCACCTTGAATTATTGGATATTTTATATTAAGTAAATCAGCTATATTTTTCATTTTTCCTCCTAAACACACCATTTTATAATAGTTGCACCAAAAGTTAGTCCTCCACCAAATCCAACTAAAATTATTTTATCACCTTTTTTTAGATTCTTTTTTTCATTTAACTCGTGAAGAGCTATTGGTATTGATGCAGCTGATGTATTACCATAGTTTTCTAAATTAGTATAAAATTTTTCTTTATCTATCTTTAATTTTTTTGCAGAATGTTCAATTATTCTTATATTAGCTTGATGAGGAACTATATAGTCAATTTCATCAATTGTCATATTAGCTTTTTCTAAAACTTCTTTTATTGAGTTTACTATTGTTGTAGTTGCAAATTTAAAAACCTCTTGCCCATCCATTTTCAAATATTTTTCATTTTTTATATGATTTTTTATAAATGGATTATTTAAATCATTAGATGGAGCAACCAAACATTCATACTTTTTGGCATCAGTTTTACAAAAAGATTCTATAATTCCTTCTTCTTCAGACTTAGATAAAACTACTGCTCCTGCTCCATCTCCAAATAAAACACAAGTAGTCCTATCTTCCCAATTTACAATTTTTGATAAAGTTTCTGCCCCAATAACTAAAGCATTTTTATAATTATTTGATTTTATAAGTGATTTTGCTATATCAAGTGCATAAATAAATCCTGTACACGCAGCACTAATATCAAATGAAACCGCATTATCACATCCTAAAGCTTTTTGTACTATACAAGCTGTTGATGGAATAAGCATATCAGGTGTACAAGTAGCAAGCACTATTAAATCTATATCTAGACTAGATATTTTAGCATTTTTTATAGCTATTTTACAAGCCTTTATTGCCAAATCCGAAGTATTTTCATCTATTGATATTTTTCTCTCTTTAATACCTGTTCTAGTTAATATCCATTCATCACTAGTATCAACTATTTCTCCTAATTTAATGTTATTTATAACATTTTTTGGAGTATAGCTTCCAGTTCCTTTTATGATTATTCCTTCCATAATTATATTCTCCAATTACATTCTCCTTAAAAACAAAATATTTTGAATATCAAAATATTTACTTCGATATTCAAAATATATTACATTCCCATTTAAAAGTCAACTCTTTTTAAGTAAATATTTTAGTTTTAAAAATAATAATTACTTTATTTAAAATTAAAAATAATAATTACTTTATTTAAAATTAAAAATAATAATTACTTTATTTAAAATTAAAAGACCTAACAAATATTAGGTCATTTTCACTAACTAAAAAGAGCTAGCACACCATTTAAATCAGCGATCTTACCTTCACCTATAGCTTTAAACTGCCATTCACCAAAGTCTCTATAAAGGTTTGCAAATATAACTGATGTAGCAGTTGATCCATCACTTTTTAGATTAAATCTACATAATTCTTTATTATTTAAAGTATCTACAAGTCTTACATAAGAGTTATTTATCATACCAAAAGTTTGTCTTTTTGACTGTGCCTCGTGAATCGAAACAACAAAAACTATTTTTTGAATAGAAGAATCTATTAAAGATAAATCTATTGATATAGTTTCATCATCTCCTTCACCTTGACCTGTTCTATTGTCCCCTGACAATTCTATACCTTGACCAACTTTATTATTAAAAAATATCACATTTGAAACTGTGTTAAACTTATCATTTGCATCAAGTAAAAATGCCGCTATATCTATATCAAAATCATTAGCTCCACTTGCAATATCCCAACCAGCTCCTAATGTAACTTTTTTTAGACCTGGATTTTTCTTTGTTAAATCTAATATATCATTTTTGTTAAGATTTAAAGTATTATTTGAAGTGTTATTTCCAAAATTACCTAAATTAATTCCCATAAAACCATCTCCTATCTAAATTTGTTTATAAGTGAGTTTAAATCATCTTGTAAAAGATTGCCTAAAGCCTTAAAACTCCAACTGTCACTATTTCTCTCAAGCTGAGCAAACAAAAGACTTGTATAATTCTTTCCATCTTCACTTAGATTATATCTACACATTTCAACAAAACCTTTATCGGCATTTAAAACTCTAACATATGCATTATTTACTTTAGAAAAATCTTGTTTTCTCATTTTTGCTTGATAAATATTTACACAAAATATTATAGTTTTACATTCGCTTGGCAAGTCTTTTAAAGTTATAGAAATTTTCTCATCATCACCTTCACCTTGACCTGTTCTATTATCATTATGTAGATAAATTCCTTTACCTCTTTGATTGTTAAAATATATAAATCCTTCTTGTCCTCTGAACCTCTCACGACTAAAGTCGCGAGGTTCCTGCTTCTTTGAATCTTGCATATTTAAAATATGTCTTATTAATTCTCCACAGGCTATCCCCGTAGTTCCTACGGTTCTTATATAAGTTATCTATTTTATTATAAGTTTTATTCCTTCATTTAATATATTTATACTTGCATTTATATCTCTATCGTGGTGTGTATTACATTTTGGACAAATCCATTCTCTTATTTTTAAACTTTTAACTTCCTCGTTTTTGTATCCACACTCACTACATAGTTTGCTACTTGCAAAGAATTTATCTACTTTTATAACTTTTTTATGATACCACTTGGCTTTGTATTCTAACATTCTTATAAATTCTGACCAAGATACATCTGATATAGATCTAGATAATTTTTTGTTTTTAATCATATTTTTTACTTGTAAATCTTCTATACAAATAATGTCATTTTCTCTTATTAGTTTAGTAGATAGTTTTTGTAGGAAATCCTTTCTTTGATTAGCTATATGATCTTGAAGTCTTGCTAGTTTTATTCTTGCTTTATTCCTATTTGAACTACCAATTGTTTTTCTTGATAATTCTTTTTGTAGTTTTTTTAGTTTTTTTAAAGACTTTTTAAGATACTTAGGATTTTCTATAAATTCTTTATTACTTGTAGTTAAAAATTCTTTTATTCCTAAATCTATTCCTATTTTTTTATTAGTTTTCTCAAATAGTTTTATTTGTACATCTGTTACACATAGTGATACGTAGTATTTTCCACTTGGATTTTTTGATATTGTAGCATTTAGTATTCTACCACTTGGTATTTGCTTATCTTTTATCTTTATCTTACCTAGTTTAGGTAGTTTTATATGTTTTCCTAAATACTCTATGTTATTATTTGTATAATTAGTTCTATATGAAAATCTATTAATTTTTTTAGTTTTAAATTTAGGAAATCCTATTCTTTCTTTAAAGAATTTTTTGTATGCATTTTCTAAATCTTTTAAGGCGTTTTGTAGGGAAAATTTATCTACTTCTTTTAGCCAAACTAATTCTTTTTTTAATTTAGTTAAATCCAAGCTACATTCTTTATAAGTAAGAGTTTTTTGTGTATTTTTATAGGTCTCTATCTTTTTAGATAAGTACCTATTATATACAAATCTTGTACATCCAAATGTTTTGTTTATTAATTCTTCTTGTTTCTTATTTGGATATATTCTATACTTATATGCTTTTTCCACTACTTTTCACCTCACTTGATTTTATTATTTATTAAAATTATATAAATATAAATAATCAAGTTCAAGTGTTTTGAAGGTTTTTACATTAAATAACATATATAATAACCGTAGGGCTAACTTTGTCGTTTTTGAGGTGTCGTTCACACAAAATCGCTACTTTTATGCAGTTCTCTTATGAACTTCTTAGAGTTTCCCCTAAGCACAGACTATATCTTATCCTTCA
>CALWPP010000010.1 GCA_944383455.1 uncultured Peptostreptococcaceae bacterium | reverse complement strand
TGTGGCTCAACGGTAGAGCAGCTGACTTGTAATCAGCAGGTTGTAGGTTCGATTCCTATCACCAGCTCCAATTTTTACTCTTAGTTATTGCTAAGAGTTTTTCAGTTATCCACTAAGTTATCCACATATCCACAAGGATAACTAAAAAAGATGCTTTTTTATCTAGAAAGAGCATCTTTTTCATTTTCCCATCTTAAATCTTTGCCAAAAAACTTTATCATTTTGAAACTATCAAATATTCTAGAAAAAATTCTTTGAGCATAAGCTTCACCGAGCTGTTTTGGAGTGTAATTTGTTGAGATTATAGTTTTTTTACCATTTAAAAGTCTAGTATTTATAATATTAAATAGTTCGTTGTTAGTAAAGTTGTTAGTATATTCTGTTCCTAAATCATCTATTATTAATAAATCACATTCAAATATATTTTCGTAATCTTCTTTATTTATATGACTATCATAATCTTTAAATTTATATTCACCCATTATTTCAAATAGTTTAAAAGCAGTCTGGTAAATTACTGTATATCCTTTGTCTAAAATTTGCTTTGCTATACAGCTACACATAAAAGTTTTTCCAAGACCAGTATTGCCATAAAATAAAAGATTTTTTCTATTATCTTCTTGAAATTCTTCTATAAATTTAAGACAATCTTTATATATATTTTCTATATTATCAAGTGGAGACAAACCTTCTTCATCATATTTTTTGTTTGAAAATAATGTATAATCTAATGTATCAAAATTTTGAACTTCAAGCATTCTTGAGATATTAGACATTTTATATGCTTCATTTATAAGTTGTTGTTTAAAACAGTTACATTTTTCCCCACTTTGTAGATATCCAGTATCATTACAAATTTTACACTCATATCTTGGTAAAAAATATTCTTCAGATAAGTTATATTTTTTTAGAATGTATTCTTTTTCTTTTTTTAAATCATCAAACTCATTTTTAAGTGAATCAATTAGTTTATTCTTATTTGGAAAATCTGAAATAGTAGCTTTTGCCATTTTTAGGCCAGCTTCTTTAATTTTATTGTCAATTATTTGTAAAGAAGGAATTTCTTGATAAGTTTTTTGTTTTACATAATCTAATCTTTCTTCTGCAATATCTCTTTTTTTTTGGTATTCAAGAAGTATTTCTTTTATTTTTTTATCTTTCATAAATCACCTACTTAAATTTATTTCTTTGACTTCTAAGGAGTAATTCTTCTAATTCTTTGTCACTATATTTAGTAAAGGTTTGTTCTATTTCGTGGTGTCTTGTTTTTATGTTTAGTCCTTTACTTTGCTTATTGTAATTTTGATAGTTATTTTTTGTATTTTCATTAGTTTTTCTTTTATTTTCTTCAAATAATTTTACTTCATCTAAAGTTTTAAGATTATTTTGATTCCATTTTTCAAGGAAACTATTTATAAAGGTTATTGAAGGATTAGACACATTTTTACTTTTTGAACAAGCAAAAAATATTACATCTAAATCAAAATTATATTCATCAAGCCATTTATCTATAGTTTCTTCTTCTGACTTTGATGGATTTCTAAAAAATCCAAGTTCTTTGAATATTTTCTTATAAGTTTTATATCGTTCACTATTTTCAATTTGATTATTCTTTATATCTTCAATTGTATAAAGTTTATCATCATACCAACTTTTAAAAATAGTTTCCATATAATTTACATTCTTTGGATTTTTACCACTTTCCTTTCTTTGATTATATGCAAAAACTATCATATCACAACTCATATTATATTTTTCTTTTATATCAAGGAGTTTAATTTTTTCATTTGAATCTAAATATCTTCCAATGATTTTATTTATATCATTAAACATTTTTCTAACATCATCATCAATATTTGAAATAACATTATTAACATTTGAGCTAATAGATGAGTTATATATATTTTCTCTATAAATTCTATCTAAATCTAAAAATTCTATTGAATAGTCATTATCATATTCATCATTTTTGTGTATTTTTATTATTTTTTTTCGCTCCCAAAATTTCCAAGATTCATCAACATCACTAAGAGGTACGTTTAAATGTTTGGCGATAGATTTATTATTAAAGTTTATATTACTTTTAAAATCATTTGCGTGTTTATACCCTAAAAGATAAACTTTAACGTATAATCCGTTTGCCATAGGCATAAATATATCTATAAAAACATTAGGTATTGTAGTTTCTCCTAAATACATATCATTATTTTCTCTAAAAAACATATTTTATCACCTCGATTAATTATATCACAAAAAGTAAGAATATTAATTTAAAACTAGTACAATATAAATAAAGGAGGTGTTTTTGTAGTTAGATTTATTTAAATAAATTACTTACTAACTACTTAAAAAATTGATAATAAACTTTTCTAAAAAAAAGAAAATATTGCATTTAATTATTTTTATATTTTTGATTTTTATAGCATCAATTTATTTAAAAAATAAAGATACTGTAAAAACTTTTAATTTATCTGAAGACTCTAATATTAATACATATAAAATGGACGTTATATTTGATGATGATAGTAAAAGAATTTTATGCAACCAAACTATAAAATATATAAACAATACAAATACAGATTTAGATAAAATATATATGCATATATATCCAAATGCTTTTTCTAAAAAAAGTTTTGCTCCGTTTGAAGAAGATGAGATGAAAAGAGCATATCCAAATGGATTTAATGAAGGGTATATTGATATAAAAAATGTGTTGTCAAATAGCAATAAACTAAATTATAAGATAAAAGGTGATAAGAAAGATATTTTGGAAATAAAACTAAATAAAGAACTTAAAAAAGGTGAAAAAATAGATATAGATTTAAAGTATAACGTTAAAATTCCAAACTCTTTGGGAAGGTTTGGATATGGAGAAAATACAATAAATATTACTAATTGGTTTCCAATAGCTTGTGTTTATGATGAAGAAGGATTTAACAAAGAAAGTTATGATGAAATAGGAGACCCTTTTTATAGTGATACAAGTGATTTTTATGTAAATATACTTTTACCTAAAAAATATAAATTAAGTTCAACTGGAAAAGTCGTATCTCAAAAGTCAGACTCAGAAAAAACAATGTATGAAATAGTTGCAAAAAATGTTAGAGATTTTGCTTTTGTACTTAGTGACAAATTTATTGTGGACAAGGATACATACAATAATATAGAAATAACTACTTATAATCTAAACAAAGACTTAGCAAAAAAGGCTACTGAAGTATCAAAAGACTCTTTAAAGATATTTACAGAACTTTTTGGAGAATACCCGTATGATAATTATGATGTTGTAGCTAGTGATTTTTTTATTGGTGGTATGGAGTATCCAAACTTAGTTATGATTGATGAGACTTTGTATAATGAAAAAGATAAATTTTTAATGGAGTATGTTATAGCTCACGAAACTGCGCATCAGTGGTGGTATGGAGTAGTTGGAAATGATGAAGTAAATGAACCTTGGATAGATGAAGCATTAACTGAATATTCTACTATTTTGTACTTTGAGAAAAAGTATGGAAAAGATATGGCAGATAAACTTCTTAATAATATGAATATGCAAACTAAAAGTTACTCAAGTAAGAATATATTCAAACCAACAAAAAAGTACAAAAATTCAATGGAATATAGTTTAAATGTTTATACAAAAGGGGCATTAGCATTTAATAAAGTTAGAGAAGTAGTTGGAGATGAAAAGTTTTTTAATGTTTTAAGACAATATTACAATACTTACACTTACCAAAATGTTAATGGAGCAGAATTTGTAAAAGTATGGAATGATAATGGTGTTGATATAGATAAGATAATAAGTGAGTTTAAATAGCTTTTGAGGGTATTAAATTTTTATAATTTATGCCCTTATTTTTTGGTATAATAAACTTTGACTAACAAAAAGGAGAAAAATATGTTTGAGTACTGTTCAATTGGAAGTGGAAGTAGTGGAAATTGCCATTTAATAAAATATAAAAATTCTGTAATTTTAGTTGATGCGGGGCTTGTTGGCAAAAAAATAAGTAATGGACTTAATGATTTAAATATTGATATAGAAAGTTTAAAGGGTATATTTATAACTCACGAACACTCAGACCATATAAAAGGCGTTGGAATTATTTCTAGAAAATATAACATTCCAGTTTTTGCAAATCTTAATACTTGGCACGCTATGAAAGATAAGATAGGAAAAATTGACAAAAAAAATATGGTGGTTTTTCAAAGTGATAAAAACTATTCATTAGGAGAAATGATAATAAGACCATTTTCTATACCACACGACTCTAGTGAAGCTGTTGGATATAGTTTTTATGCAAATGGAGAAAAAATTTCAATAGCAACAGATATTGGTATGATAAATGAGAATATAAGAAAAAATTTATATAAATCAAAACTCGTGGTAGTAGAATCAAATTATGACACTAATATGTTAATGGTAGGGTCTTATCCATATAGTTTAAAGCAAAGAGTACTATCTAGTGGCGGTCATTTATCTAATGAGGATTGTGGAAATTTTTGCGTTGAACTAGTTAAAAAGGGTACAGAAAAAATATTACTAGCACATATTAGTAGAGAAAATAATTTTAAAGAACTTGCATTTGAAACTACAAAATCAATCCTTAAAGATAATAATATAAATGTTGGAAAAGATGTGTTTTTAGACGTTTTACCAAGAGATAGTATATCGAATTTATATAACTTAGAAAGGTAACAATTTATGAATATAAGTATTATTAGTGTTGGAAAAATAAAAGAAAAATATTTAAAATTAGGAATAGAAGAATTTTCAAAAAGATTATCTAAATATTCAAAACTTGAATTTATAGAACTTGATGATGATAAATGCCCAGAAAATTTAAGTGAAAAAGATATGATTTTAGTAAAGAAAAAAGAAGGGACAAAGATTTTATCAAAAATTAAGCAAAATAGTTATGTTATAACCCTTTTTATAGAAGGAAATAATTTGTCGTCAGAGGAGTTAGCCAGTAAAATAAGTACTTTAGCAGTCAGTGGTAAAAGCCATGTTACTTTTATTATTGGTGGTTCTTTAGGTTTATCAAATGATGTTTTAAAAAGAGCAGACTATAAACTTTCTTTTTCTAAAATGACTTTTCCTCATCAATTAATGAAACTTATTTTACTTGAGCAGATTTATAGAGCTTTTAGAATAAATAATAATGAACCGTATCACAAGTAAGTGCGAACTTTACCAAAATTGGATATATAAATGAAAGGTAGGTCTGCTTTAATTCTGCAATGAAACTCACAAAAATCTAAAATTTGAATTTTTGTAGGTTATTGTAGTTTTATTCATAGGTTCTTCGTTTTTCACCTATTTCAGCAAATTAGAATTTGTTTTTTCTAATCTATAGTATTGAAAGAAATTGTAAAACATTCCACAAATATATTTTTTATATTCATTTCAGATTTAGGTTAAAGTTAGTAGTTATTCTTTTGTGTATATAAGTTATTTGAAGTAATAAAGTTTCAATTGAATTTGGATAAATATGAATATAAAAGTATTGAAAAAAATAAAAGTTTATATATAATGTAATTATACTAAAATATAAACATGAAAAATATAAATGTAAAGGAGATGTAAATATGCGCAAAGAGGTAGTTTTTAACTAAACTAACTGAATAAGGATTATTTTAAAAAGTATATGAAAAAAATCTTGGATAACTCAAGGTTTATTTGTGGTAGAAACAATTATTAATAATATTGATATTACCATGTCTATTTGTGTACTCTAAAAATAATCAGTATTATAATGAGCATATTACATCTTTATTTGAAGAATAGGAAAACTGTGTTCTAAACACGGTATTTTTATGCCTATTTTTACTATATTTATAGATATGATATAAGACTTTAATTTGCATAGCTTAATCATAAGTTACATAAATTAAAGTTGTATATTTCATGTTTATATTTAGGTTATATAATTTTTATTTAAGGAGATTATTTTGATGATTTATATATTTAAATATGAAGATTATGAAAAACAAATAAATTTTTTTAAAAATACTAGGATGGTGATTATTAATGGTTAATAAACTTTCAGCATATAAAACTTATTTATTATTTTCAGCTATTACAGCAATGTGTTTTTCACTAGTAGCTACAGTTATGATAGTGTATCACATTGAAACGGTGCATTTAAATCCACTTCAGCTTATACTTGTTGGAACTACTTTAGAAGTAGCATGCTTTATATTTGAAATTCCTACAGGAATAGTTGCAGATGTGTACAGTCGTAAACTATCTATTGTTATTGGTGTAGTTTTAACAGGAGTGGGATTTATTTTAGAAGGTTCTATTTCTAGTTTCGTTTTCGTACTTGTAGCACAGATTGTATGGGGATTAGGTTCTACTTTTATTAGTGGATCTGTTGAAGCTTGGATTGCGGAAGAAGAGAAAGATAAAGATTTGGATAAAATTTATATAAAGGGAGCACAAGCAGGACAGATAGGATCGGTTATTGGAATAGTACTAAGCACTGTAATAGCTAATTTATCTGTAAGACTACCTATTATAGTTAGTGGAGTCTTATTTATAATTCTTGCATTATTTTTATGGTTATATATGCCAGAAAATAATTTTAAATCATCTGCTCCAGAGGATTTAAATACTTTTAAAAAGATGGGATATACCTTTAAATCTGGTCTTAAATTTATAAAAAATAAACCTATAATTATAATTTTGCTTTCAGTAACTTTATTTTATGGATTATCCAGTGAAGGTTATGATAGACTTTCTAATATGCATTTTTTACAAGATACTATGCTTCCTAAACTTGGAAACCTTAAACCAGTGACTTGGTTCGGAATTTTTGGAATTGCAGGAATGATATTGAGTGCTATAGTAATGCATTTTATGGAAAAGAAGCTTAAGGATGATGATAAGAATAAAAATGGAAAGCTGTTATTATGTATAAATATATTTTATATATCATTTATGTTCATATTTGCTATTACAAAAAGATTTAACTTAATGCTAATAGCTTATTTAGCGACAAGTACCTTTAGAACTATAAATGAACCTATATTTAGTGCATGGCTTAATGGACATATAGATGACAAGGCCAGATCTACTGTACTTTCTATAAATGGACAAATAAATTCCTTAGGTCAAATTTTAGGTGGACCAATTATAGGAATCATAGCTACAAATATTTCAGTGAGTATGGGTATAGCATGTACTTCGTTATTAGTAACACCGGTATTAGTGTTATATATTGTTGCTATGATAATGGATAAAAAGGTGGTTGATAGAGTTGGAGGTATTGATTATGAAGAAAATAATTAATATAGGAATCGTAGCACACGTGGATGCAGGAAAAACAACTATAACAGAAAACTTATTATATTATAGTGGAGCTATAAAATCAGTTGGAAGAGTTGATTTAGGCAATACACAGACGGATTCTATGGAGCTTGAGCGTAAGAGAGGGATTACCATTAAATCATCAACCATATCTTTTAATTGGAATAATGTCAAGGTTAATATTGTTGATACTCCAGGACATGTGGATTTTATTTCGGAAGTTGAACGTTCATTAAGTGTTTTAGATGGAGCGATACTAGTTATATCAGGAGTAGAGGGTATTCAGTCACAAACAAGAATATTATTTGAGACATTAAAGGAGTTAAACATTCCAACAATAATTTTTGTAAATAAGCTAGATAGAATTGGGGCAAATTTCAATAAAGTATTTGAAGATATAAAGAAGAATATGTCCAATAAAGTAGTTAGATTACAAGAAGTATATGATGTAGGAAGCAAAGCTGTTTATATAAAAAAACTATTTGATACATGCATGATAAATGATGATGCTATTGATGTTTTATCAGACTTAGACGAAGCATTTTTAGAAAGATATATTGGTGGAATAGAACCTGATAAAGAAGAAATACAAGAAAAGCTTTCATTATATGCAAGTGAAGGAAGTCTATATCCAGTATTTTGTGGTGCGGCAGCAATTGGACTTGGAGTTGAAGACTTATTAGATGGAATTTGTAGTTATTTTCCATTTGCAGGTGATGATTGTGAAAGTGATTTATCTGGAGTAGTATTTAAAATCGAAAGAACAAGTAAAAATGAAAAGAAGGTTTATGTAAGATTATTTGGAGGAAAAATATCTGTAAGAGATAAAATTCAAGTACCTAATAAGGAGATAGCAGAAAAAGTAAAGAAAATTAATAGGTTAGAAAATGGGGGAGTTGTTGAAGCACAGAGGATAGAAGCAGGGGATATAGGTATTTTATATGGACTTACAAGTTTCCAAGTGGGAGATGTTATTGGAATTTCAAATGATAAAATTAAAAATATATCTATAGCTAAACCAGCATTAAAAACAACAATTTCTGCAATTGATAAAGAAAAAAATCCAGAGCTATTTAAAGCATTAACATTACTTGCAGAGGAAGATCCACTACTAGAATTAGAGATGAATGACATAGATAAAGAAATTTATGTCAACTTATTCGGTGAAGTTCAAATGGAAATACTAAGTTCCATGTTAGATGATTTATATGGAATAAAAGTAGAGTTTTCGAATATTGAGACTATCTATAAGGAAACACCTAAAGGTTTTGGAGCGTCAATAATGCATATGCAGGAAGACTTAAATCCATTTTGGGCGACAGTAGGCTTAGAAATAGAACCAGCAGGGAGAGGCGAAGGTCTTAGGTATATTTCTAATGTTTCAGTAGGGTCATTGCCAAAATCTTTTCAAAATGCAATTGAAGAAGCAGTTATTAAGACAAGTAAACAAGGATTATTTGGATGGGAGGTTACAGATGTAAAAGTCACTCTTAGCTGTGGTGAATTTTTTAGTCCAGCCAGCACTCCAGCAGATTTTAGAAATGTGACACCTATGGTATTCATGGAAGCATTATATAAAGCACAAACTGTTTTATTAGAGCCATTACATGAGTTTGAGTTAAAGATTCCTCAAAATGCTTTAAGCAAAGCGGTATGGGATTTAGAAACTATGAGGGCAACCTTTGATAATCCTATTGTTATAGGGGATGAATTCTCAATAAAGGGATTAATTCCAGTAGAAAATTCAAAAGAATATAAAATGAAAATAGCTTCATATACAGAAGGTAGAGGAATGTTTGTGACAAAATTTTATGGGTATAAGGAAGCTTCAGCTGAATTTTCAAAAGCACGCAAAAAAACAACGTATGATCCATTGAATAAAAAAGAGTATTTGCTTCATAAACTAAACGCAATTAGAGATTAAATTTAAATAGATAAGTTAAATTTTTATATGTAGGATTTAAATATAAGACATTCAAAGCCTAAAAGTAAAGGAAGGGTCGTCTGAAGAAGATGAAGACCCTTCCTTTTTTCATGTTACTATGCTTAATTGTAAGTGCTTGAAATTTGTAATATAATGTAAATAAAGTTTTTAATAATAAGGGGACGCACAAATGAAAATCGACTTTAAAATAACAAAAGATGACTATATAAGCTTCAATTTACATCATTTAGAAAACTCGAAATCACAGAAAAGTACATTTAACATACTTAGATATGCTGTACCCATAGTACTTTCTATACCAATCTACTTTACAGGAACGGGGATATTTAATCAACCGAATATATATTGGATTATAGTAGCGATAGTTTTTTTAGTCATTTGGATTTTAACATATCCTAAGCAATACAAAAAATTAGTAGCTAAAGAAACTGATAAACTCATAAGTTAAGGAGATAATTCATCAATATTTGGAAGTAAGACTTTAGAAATTATTGATGGGACAATAGTAGTAAAAGGGGATTCTATATCAGAAACAGTATCGTTAGAAAGTATAAAAGATGTAAAAGTTTACGAAGATATGATCCTTATATATATAAGTGGATTTGTAGCTCATATAATTCCAAGGAGATATTTAGATAAAGAAATAGAGAAAGAACTTATGAAAGAGCTTAAAAAATGTAAGGCTTTAGAACAATTAAAGTAAAACGTGCTACTTTGGAGGTGTAACGGAGAACCGTATCATAAGTAAGTGTTTTTGATAAATTATAAATATAAAAAATATGCGAAATTTGTTACTAATGTGTATGGATTTATGTTCATAAACTACAATATTATTATAATCCTACAATTAACACTTGACTCAAATCTATTTTATTACACATATTTTCAATATAACTGTAATAATTTTAATATAAATTAAATATTTTTTTGAAACACTTCTAACATTATATTTTCAAGTAAAAAACATAATGTTATCAATAAAAAACGAATAACATTAACTGAAAAAATTTCTAAAGTACTATTTCATAATGTTTTTTTTGAACCAAGATGATATTATAAATTTATATTAACATTATTTTAATTATTTATTGGAGAATAAGATATGGGAAAATATAATTTAGGAATAGACATAGGTGGAACATTTATTAAATACGCATTAGTAGATAAAAATTATAAAATAGTTGAAAAATGGAAGGTTAAAAGTACTAGGTTTAACTGTAAAGATAAACTATACGATTATATTTGTAATAATATCAAATCACTTGAACTTATAGATTTTATAGGTGTTAGTGCACCAGGTGTAATAGATGATGAGTCTAATGTTAAATCTTATGCAGCGGAAAGTGTATCTATAATGTATGGTACAAATATAAATCACGAAATAAATATAAGAACAAATAAAAAGGTAGCATCTATAAATGATGCAAAATCAGCTGGACTTTGCGAATTAAAAATAGGAAATGCAAAAAATACTAAATCATCAGCATTTTTAATTTTAGGAACAGGAACAGGTGGATGTATTTGTGATGAAAATGGTATTATAAATGGGAAAGATGGTTATGCAGGAGAGTTTCATCATTTTCCTTTTATGAATATGAAAACAAAATCAATAGATAAAATGGGGGATTATGCATCAATTACTGGACTTATAAATATACACAATGAAAAAGTAAGTGATAAAGAAAAAGTTACATATGGTAGAGAAATATGTGAAAAATACTTACAAGGAGATAAAATAGCTAAAGAGTCTATTAATGATTGGACTGATAATATATTAGTATCTATTATGAATATAACTGCATTTTATAATCCTGAGATTATATGTATAGGTGGAGGAATATCAGAAGAAGATTGGTTTATAAACCTAATTAAAGAAAAATATATTTCTTATTGTAAAGAATATATATATAATGGAGCTGATAACTTTATAACAACTATTATAGATAGATGTAAATATAATAATGATGCAAATATTTTGGGTGCTATAATAAATGTTATAAATAGTTAAAGTTATATTAATTTTTTAATTAGAGGGGTATTTTATGTTTAATTATGAGGTTATACAAAGCTTAAATCAGTTAGAATTGTCTCTATATAATTACATAATAAAAAATAGTAATAAAGTAGTTTATATGAGGATAAGAGAATTATCAGAAGAAACCCATATGTCAACAACAACTATACTTAGATTTTGTAAAAAATTAAATTGTGAAGGCTTTTCAGAATTTAAAATTAGATTAAAAATGTATATAAGGTCTGAGAATATAGAAAAAATAGGTGAGGACACGTCTGAAATAATAAACTTTTTAAGTAAGGTAGAAAATAGTGATTTAGAAAAAAGACTAGATAAACTTTGTGAACTAGTAAATAATTGTAAAAATGTTATATTCTTAGGTATAGGTTCTTCTGGTATATTGTGTAAGTATGCTGCAAGGTATTTCTCATCTATTGGAAAGTTTTCATTTCATATTGATGATCCTTTTTATCCAACTAGCTTTAAGTATTATGAAAACTCTTTAATCATAGCATTATCAGTTTCTGGAGAAACTCCAGCTACAATAGATAATATATCAAGGTTAAAATCAGAAGGGTTTACTATTGTAAGTATAACAAATACTGAAGATTGTACTATAGCGAAAATGTCAGATTTAAGTCTACACTATTATGTAAAGCAGGTTAAACTTGGGTATAGTGATATAACTACTCAAATACCAGTGTTATATATGATAGAACGTATAGGTAAGAAACTATATAATTATTATAGAATAGAAAAAGAGTAATAAAAATCAGTGGGATTGCCTACTGATTTTTTATTTTAAGTATGATGTAAAAAACGATTTGTAACATAAAAGTAACATATAACTAATATTATGAATGAGTTTTTTATTCTTTGAAAACGATTGTAAATGAAAAATATGTAATATATAATCTAGTTATAAATTTAAAGGAGGTTGAGATTAAACAATATGATATATAAAAAATTAGATTCATTTAGTAAAGATTTTTTATGGGGTTCAGCGTCAGCTGCATATCAAGTTGAAGGAGCGTGGAATCAGGGTGGTAAAGGACCTAGTATATGGGATGTTTACACTAAGATACCTGGAACTACATTTAAAGATACAAATGGAGATGTTGCAGTAGACCATTATAATAGATATAAAGAAGATGTAGCTTTAATGAAGGAAATGGGGCTAAAGGCTTATAGATTTTCTATAGCTTGGACCCGTATATATAAAGATGGACGAGGAGAGGTTAATGAGGAAGGTTTAAAGTTTTATGAAGATTTAATTGACGAATTAATAAGTAACGATATAACTCCTATTATTACTATTTATCATTGGGATTTACCTCAGGCATTACAAGATTTATATGGTGGTTGGGAGTCTAGAGAAATAATTGAGGACTTTAATAATTACTGTATAACTTTATATAAAAGATTTGGAAACAAAGTTAAACATTGGGTTTCTCTAAATGAACAGAATGTATTTATAGGTCTTGGGTATTTAACTGCACTACATCCACCAGGTGTTAAAGACCATAAAAGAATGCTAAATGCAAATCACATAGCAAATTTAGCAAATGCAAAGGCTATAGAATCATTTAGAAAATATGTATCAAATGGTATGATAGGACCAAGTTTTGCATTTGGACCGGTTTATGCATATAGTTGCGATCCAAAAGATATATTATCTGCTGAAAATGCTGAAGATTTAAATTGTAATTGGTGGCTTGATGTATACTGTAAAGGTTCATATCCATCATTTGCATTGAAATATTATGAAGACTTAGGAATAGCACCTACTATAGAAGATGGAGATATAGAATTACTTGAAAAAGGTAAACCTGATTTTATAGGAATTAATTACTATCAAACATCAACGGTAAGGTTTAATTCATTGGATGGAGTAGGTATTTCAACAGGAATGAATAATACTGGAAAAAAAGGAACAACAAAAGAAAGTGGAATACCAGGAGTTTATAAAAACGTTGCAAATCCAAATTTAGAAACTACAAATTGGGATTGGGCTATAGACCCAACAGGTTTAAGAATAGGTTTAAGAAGGCTTACTAGTAGATATGGACTTCCTATACTTATAACTGAAAATGGTCTAGGAGAGTTTGATAAGTTAGAAAATGATGATATAGTAAATGATGATTATAGAATAGACTATTTAAAAAGTCATATAAGAGCTTGTAAAGAAGCTATAACAGATGGTGTTGAACTTATGGGATATTGTACTTGGTCATTTACTGATTTATTAAGTTGGTTAAATGGATACCAAAAAAGATATGGTTTTGTTTATATAAATAGAGAAGAAAATGATGAGAAGGATTTAAGAAGAATAAAGAAAAAGAGTTTTTACTGGTATAAAGAAGTAATAGGAACTAATGGAGATAATATATAGATTTTAATATTATTTTTAAATAATAGGGAGGGATTTTTATGAAAAAAATATTACTTGTTTGCGCAGCAGGTATGTCAACAAGTTTATTAGTTAATAAAATGAAAGAGTCAGCAAATGAAAAAGGAATAGAAATAGATATACAAGCATTACCTATATCAGAATGTTCTAGTGTTATAAATGAAGTTGATATAGTACTTTTAGGCCCTCAAGTAAGATTTCAAAAACCTCAGGTAGACCAACTTGTAAATGGTAGAGTTCCTGTTGAAGTTATAGATATGAGATTATACGGAACTATGAACGGAAAAGCAATACTAGAAGGTGTATTAGAGAAAATATGATATTTTGTGTGCTAATTAATATTATTTAATTAGCACATTTTATAAAGGAGGGAAATATATGATGGATAAAATCCAAGCTGGTATTGAGAAATTTTTAGTTCCTTTAGCAGCTAAATTAAACTCTCAAAGACACGTATGTGCTGTAAGAGATGCATTTATACTAACATTTCCATTGACTATGGCAGGTTCTTTGATGATATTATTAAATTTTGTTTTATTATCTCCTGATGGATTTGTTGCCAGTATATTTAACTTAGGAAAATTTATTCCTAACTTAGCAGATTATCAAGCTATATTTAGTCCAGTCTTAAAAGGTTCAGTTGATATATTAGCTGTTTTAGTAGTGTTTTTAATAGCTAGAAACTTGGCAAAACAACTTCACGCAGATGATTTATTAACAGGATTAACAGCTGTTTCTGTTTACTTTATAATATATCCTAACTACGCTTCTGTAGATGGAGTTAACCATTTAACTACACAATATTTAGGTGCACAAGGGTTATTTGTAGCGATAATTGTAGGATTAGTTGTTGGTGAATTAATGACAAAGTTATCAAAATCACCTAAATTGGAAATTAAAATGCCACCTCAAGTTCCACCAGCAGTAGCTAGAACTTTTAAGTTATTATTACCAATAATAATTATTACTGTATCTTTTTCTATACTAAACTTTGTTATACAACA
Source organism: uncultured Peptostreptococcaceae bacterium (assembly GCA_944383455.1). Taxonomy (GTDB): domain Bacteria; phylum Bacillota; class Clostridia; order Peptostreptococcales; family Peptostreptococcaceae; genus JAGHEK01. The sequence continues at coordinate 42,112 of CALWPP010000010.1, read as the reverse complement.
ATTCACTCCAGGAGGTATACATCAACTAGTTTATAATATAATTCAAGCACCATTAACTAAATTAGGTCAAAACGTAGGTTCAGTAATAGTATTATCTTTTGTATCAACACTACTTTGGACTATGGGTATACATGGACCAAATACAATTGCTGCAATTAGAGATACTATGTTTGCTGAAGCTAATAATGCAAATCTTGCACATTTAGCAGCAAATGGTGACATATGGTCGGTTCCATTTCCAGTAAACTGGGGGGCTCTTAATGATGGTTTTGCAAATTATGGAGGGAGTGGTTGTACTTTAGGTCTAGTAATTGCTATACTTTTATTTAGTAAAGCAAAAGACCAAAAAGAAATAGCAAAACTTTCTTTTGCACCAGGTCTATTTAATATAAATGAGTCCGTTATATTTGGATTACCTATAGTTTTAAATCCAATATATATAATACCATTCATACTTACTCCAATAGTCAATATCATAATAGGATATGTAGCAACAATAGTATTAAAAATAATACCACCTGTAGCCTATGGCGTACCATGGACAACTCCTGGTCCATTAATACCTTTTTTAGGAACTGGTGGAGATTTTAAGGCACTACTTGTAGGATTACTGTGCTTAGGTGTAAGTGTTATTATATATGCGCCATTTGTAATAGCTTCAAGTAAGGCTAATGAAAATGAAGAGTTAAAAGAAAGTGTATAGATAAGTTTTGATTACTTTAAATTATATTAAGGAGTATTTAAATGAACGAGAAGATATTTGAAATATCATTTGGTATAATTGGTTATGCAGGTGATGCTAAATCATTAGCATTTGAAGCTATATCAGAAGCAAAAAAAGGAAATATATCTTTAGCAAGAGATATTATGAAGAAATCAAAAGAAGAAATTAATAAAGCTCATAGATTTCAAACAGAATTAATACAAAAAGAAGCAAGTGGAGATAAAATAGAAATGAGTATTATATTAGTTCATGCTCAAGACCACTTAATGACATCTATGAATTTTCAACAATTAGCAGAAGAGTTTATAGATTTATATGAAAAGATAGATAAATAAATAATTATTTTAATCCCCTATAAAAAATACATATAGATATGATATGTATGAGTAAATTAAGGGGATTTTTTATATTTATATAATTTTTTTAATAAAATATTAAATATATCAATTATTTTAATATAAAAATCTATATTTGCTTTGTGATATTGATATGTTTTATAATATAATTTATATATATTTTCAAATTAAGGGGAGGGATATTACAAAAATGAAAATAGATTTTGAAATAACAAAAGAGGATTATATAAATTTTAATATACATCATTTAGAAAACTCAAAATCACAGAAAAATACTTTTAACATACTTAGATATGCTATACCGTTAATATTTTCCGTACCAATATATTTTATTGGGACAGGTATATTTAATCAGCCAAGTATTTATTGGATTATTATATCTATAGTTTTTTCTGTAACTTGGATTTTAACATATCCAAAACAATATAAAAAATTGGTAGCTAAAGAAACTGATAAAATTATAAGTGAAGGAGATAATTCTTCAATATTTGGGGTTAAGACTTTAGAAATTAATGATGGTGAAATAGTTATAAAAGGAAAATCTATATCAGAAACATTATCAGTAGAAAGTATAAAAGATGTAAAGATTTATGAAGATATGATTCTTATATATGTTGGTGGATTTGTAGCGCATATAATTCCAAGAAGATATTTAGATAAAGAAACCGAAAAAGAATTTATAAAAGAGCTTAAAAATTATATTAATTTAAACTAATAATTGCGACTTATTAAGGGGTGAATTAATTATGAGTCAATTAAAAAGCTATATAGATAATACTTATAAAGATTTAAAACTATATAATTCATTTTGGATGTTAAACCAAAATAGTATGCCTCTAGATGTAAAATTTGATATTAATGGATTTATTAGAGAAGATAAAAAGTTCACAAACAAAATAAGTATGTATACCATCTATGTGATGATGAATGGATAGATTTATCTTTTAAAAGAAGATGAACATTTTAAACATATTAATAAAAAATACAACAAGTATATTTTCTATTAATATTTTAGAATAAAATTTATAAAAAAACTGACATATTATTGTCGGTTTTTTTATGATTTCAAAAAATTATCTGTTTTTATAAATTATTTTTATTTATGTTTTTTATATATTATTATTTAAATTTAAAAATATACTAGACTTAAATAGTTTAACTTATAACAAGTATATAAAACTTTGAATAGACTTAAGACTTAACATTGTTATTCAAATAAAATATATTGTAGTACAATAAAGTATAATAAAATACAAAAAATATATTTACAATATCAATAAAATGCAATATAATACACTTACAAAACTAAATAGAAAGGATGTAATTTTAAATGGAACAAAAATTTTATACTATAGACCAAATAGCAGAAATATTAGGGATGCACCACAAAACAATAAGAAAATTTATAACAGAGGGTAAGCTTAGAGCGAATAAAATTGGTAAACAATGGAGAATATCAGGTCATGATTTAAGTGTATTTATGGAAAGTAATAATTTTAGTGTTAATGATAAAAAAGATGGAATTGAGTTTTGTAATGATAGTATAGATACAAATAAAAATAATAGAGTAAATGTATCTACTGTTGTAGATATTAGTAATATAGATGATGATGATTATAGAAGAGTATCTAATATGCTTTTTGCTATTATAAACTCTAAAGATAGTAATATGAGTAATTCTACAATAAACGTTAAATACTATAAAGAAGAAGAAAATCTAAAAGTAATGTTATGGGGGAGTATGAATTTCATTAAAGAGATGTTAGGTTTTATAGAAACTCTAACAACAAGTGAAAATATTTAGAGTGTGGTGCGTTTATTATAAATTGTAAATTAATAAACTAAAATTAATGGTCAAAGAATTAACTGTTGAAGATCAATAAATCAAATATATTGATATAAATTGGATTTTAAATATTTAATAATTTTATATTAAGGTATATTTAGAGTTAGTATATTTAAATACTAACTCTTTTGCTTTATAATATTTGTACAATGCAATTTATTTTAATAATTTAAAAATCATATTTTCTAATAAATGTATTTTTGTAAACTTTATGTAATATAAGTTGTATATAATTCTAATAGAGTTATATTAATATTTTAAGTTTGTTAATAGGGAGAGATATATTTGAAAAAGATTATTTTATTTTTTGTTTTAATAATACTTTTAATATCATTTTTATTTATTCCTAAAAAAATAAACAAAGGGGATATAGATGTAGCTAGATATATAAATATTGTTGATGAAATTAGTGATAATTATGTACAAATAAATTGGAAGTATGTTGTTTCTATAATAGCAGTTCTTGAAAAAAATAAATTATCAAATGTAGATGATAGTTATATTGAGAGTATTTCTAAGAAATTTTTAATAAAAAAAGATGATACTTATATTTTAAATACATTAGATAATGTATTAGATTTACTTGATATGACTGAAAAACAAAAAAGTTTAGTATATAAATATTTAAATCAGCTAGAGTTTTTTGGTTTATATCCAAATAAGTTAAAGCCAGATACTAAATATTATGACTTTATAAACTCTATAAAAGAAATGGCGATAAAAAACTACAAAGACCATAAAATACTACCTTCCATTACAATATCACAAGCAATACTCGAGTCTGGTTGGGGGGATTCTGATTTGTCTAAAAAATATAATAACTTGTTTGGAATAAAGGCTAATTCTTCTTGGGAAGGAGATTTTGTTACTGTTGAAACTAGTGAATTTTATAATCAAAAAATACAAGATAAATTTAGAAAATATTATAGTAAAGAAGAATCTATAAATGACCATTCAAAGTTTTTAGTAGAAAATCCTAGATATAGAGAAAATGGTGTATTTGATGCAAATACTTATATATATCAAGCAAATGCACTAGAAAAAGCAGGGTATAGTACTATTGAAAATGAAAAAGGTGAAAAAATATATGCCGATAAATTAATTGAACTAATAAGGCAATATAATCTTCAGTTGATAGATAGTATGGTTCAAGAAAATTTAAAATAAATTATATTTATATATAAATTTTGGTATTTTATTTGAATTGACTTTATTAAAAAAAAAGTGATATAATTTTTATCGAAAAAATATTTTATACTACAAGCCTTAGGCACAGCCTAAAGCTTTTTTTATAGGTGATATTATGATTTATAACTGTTTAGATAATATAGAAAAATTAGATAAAACTAGATATAAAAATGCAAAAGACTATATTGATTTTTTGGCAAAACCAGTAGGTAGTTTAGGTGAGCTTGAAGAAATTTCAGCAAGACTTTATTCTATATATAATGAAGATAAAATTGATGTTAGTAAAAGATGTATAATAGTTTTATCTTCAGACAACGGTATATTTGAAGAGGGGGTTGCATCAACTCCACAAGAAGTAACGGCAATACAATCAATAAATATGTTAGAAGGAAAAACAGGGGTATCAGTTATAGCAAAACAATTTAATGCTGATGTTAAAGTTTGTGATGTTGGTATAAATAAAGATATATTTCATCCAAAATTAATAAATAAAAAAATAAGAAAATCTACGAGTAACTTCTTAAAAGAAGAAGCTATGACAAAAGAAGAAGTATTAAAGGCTATAAATATAGGAATAGAACTTGTAAATGAATGTAAAAAAGAAGGATATAAAATTATTGGAACTGGAGAAATGGGAATTGGAAATACAACAACAAGTAGTGCTATTTTAGCATCTATACTGGGGCTTAGAAATGATGAAGTAGAAAAAGTTGTTGGTGTTGGAGCAGGTCTTACTAAAGAAGCTTATATAAAAAAGGTTAATCTTATAAAGGATGCTCTTAATAAACATAATCCAAATAAAAATGACATTATAGATATAATCAAGAAAGTTGGTGGATTTGATATAGCATCAATGGTTGGTGTTTTTATAGGATGTGCATATTATAAAATACCAGTAGTTGTAGATGGATTTATAGCTATAGTTTCAGCTTTATGTGCAGTTAAATTAAATGAAAATATAAGAGATTATATGTTTTTATCCCATATATCAATGGAAAAAGGGTATAATTTAGCAAAAGAAGAACTAGGACTTCCTGCATACCTTAATTTAAAAATGAGACTTGGTGAGGGTAGTGGTTGTGCTATAATGTTTTCTATTATAGATGCATCAGTAGCTATGTTTAATAATATGGCTACATTTGATGAAGCTAAAATAGATACAAAATATTTAGAAAATATAAAATAATATTTTGATTAGGAGTTATTTATTACATAAAGTTTATATAACTAAGCTTAATTTTTAATTTAATTATTTTGAGTAGGTGTTTTAAATGATTGTTTATATATCTGGTGGTTGTAAAAATGGTAAATCCTCTTATGCAGAAAAAATAGCAAATGCTTTAAAACAAAAAGAAAATCCACTTTATTATATAGCTACTATGATTCCATCTGATAAAGAAGATGAAGAAAGAATAAAAAGGCACAAAGAACAAAGAAAAGAATTTAATTTTACCACAATAGAACTAAAAAGAAATATAAATGAAATAGAAAAAATTTGCGATTTAGATGGAACTTTTTTAATAGATAGTACAACAGCTCTTTTATCTAATGAAATGTTTTTAGAAGATGGAAGCTTTATAGAAAATTCATATCAAAAAGTAGCCAATGATTTAGTCTATATAGTGAAAAAATTAAAAAACGTAGTTATAGTTTCTGATTATATCTTTTCTGATAGTATAAATTATGATAAATACACAGAAAACTACAAAAAAGGGCTTGGTTTTATTGATAAAGTATTATCTAAGGAAAGTGATATATTAATAGAAGTATGTTATGGAAATATGATTTTTTATAAAGGAAAAGAAAAATTTAAGGATATAAAAATATGATAAGATTTTTTGAAGGTTTAATTTTAGCATTATCGATGTACACCATAATACCAATGCCTCAAACCAAATGGAATGAAAAAAACTTTCCGTTTATATTAGTAAATCTTCCATTAGTAGGATTTTTAATAGGAATACTTTGGTATATGTTATCCTTAATGCTTGTAAATTCCAGCATACATAATGAAATGATTACTTTTATAATTATGATTTTTCCACTAATAATTACTGGATTCATACATATTGATGGTTATATGGATACTTGTGATGCAATATTTTCAAGGGCATCATTAGAAAAGAAAAGAGAAATACTAAAAGATTCAAGAGTAGGAGCTTTTGCTGTAATTTTTGTGGTAGCATTAACTTTTTTTTATTTTTCATCTGTTGTAGAAATAATAAGAAAAGATGAAATTTATTTAAAAGCATTAATATTTATTCCCGTAATATCAAGATGCATAGCAGTACTTTTTGCTATAAAGACAAAACTAATATCTGAAAACGGATTTATAGCTACATTTAGAAAAGATATGAATGACCTTCATTTTTTTATTGTACTATTTATTTTAATAATATCAACAATATTTTCTTATTTATTAGGTGGAGTTTTTTTATTTAAAATATCTATTTCTAATATATTAATAGGTGTTGTTGCTTCTATTTATTGTACTAAACAAATGGATGGAATTTCTGGAGATTTATGTGGATTTATAATAATTGTGTCATCAAGTTTAACTGTTGGTTTTTTATCAATTATTTAAGGAGGAAAAATGATTCTAGTAATAGGTGGAGCATATCAAGGAAAACTTGATTTTGTAAAAAATGAATTTAATATTTCTAATGAGGATATATTTTTTTGCTCAGATAATAATTGTTACATAGATTTTGATAAAAAAGTTATAAATAGTTTAAATTTATTTATTTTATCTATGATAAAAAATAATAAAGAGCCGGTATCGTATATAAAAGAAAATATAGAAAAATTTAAAGATAAAATAATTATTTGTGATGATATATCTTGTGGTATAGTACCAATAGAAGAAGATATGAGAATTTTAAGAGAAAAAATAGGATACTCACTTTCATTAATTACAAAAGAAAGTAAAAGAGTAATAAGAGTATTTTGTGGAATACCTATGGATTTAAAATAAGGAGAGGAAAAAATATGGCTAAAATAATAATGGTACAAGGAACTTCATCAGGTGCAGGAAAATCTATTTTTACTACTGCACTTTGTAGAATATTTACTAATGATGGTTATAAGGTTGCCCCTTTTAAAGCGCAAAACTTATCTTCTAATTTTCACGTTTTAGAAAATGGAGATAAAATGGCTCGTTCTCAAGCAATATCGGCGTATGCTTGTAATATAGAGCCAGATTCTAGAATGAATCCTATTTTAATTATGCCTGATAAAGAGGGAATACAAATATATTTAAATGGAAAATACAAAGGAACAATGGATGACTTTAAATATATGGATATAAAGGAAACTTTTTTTGATGATATTTTAAATTCATTCAATGATTTATGTGAAGAAAATGATATAGTTGTTATTGAAGGAGCTGGAAGCCCTGTTGAACTTAACTTAATAAAAACTGATATTGTAAATATGGGATTTGCAAGAGCTGTAAATTCTCCAGTTTTATTAATTTCAGATATAACTCGTGGAGGAGTTTTTGCATCTTTATATGGAACTGTCAAATTAGTTAATGAAGAAGATAGACGTCTTATAAAAGGACTTGTAGTAAATAAATTTAAGGGAGAAATAGAATTTTTTAAAGATGGAAAAGAAATTCTAGAAAAAATTTGCGAAAAAGAAGTTTTAGGAGTTATTCCTCATTTTGAAATAAATATAGAAGATGAGGATAACCTTACAGATGGAAAAGAAATGAAAACTAAAGAAAGTTTAATGAAAAGTTTAAAAGAAAGTTCAGATAAAGAGTATATGAAATATTTACAAAAAGAATTTGACTTACTAGCAGAAACTTTTAAGAAAAATTTAGATATGGAAAAAATATATAAGATATTAAATGAGGGTGTATAAAATGATAAAAGATGAATTAGTAGGTAAAAAGTTTGTTGCATCATATAGTGGTGGAAAAGATAGTATGCTTTCTATCTATAGAGCTATAAAAAAAGGACTTAAGCCACTTTGTTTTATAATAACTTACAATACAGATAGAAATCGTTCTTGGTTTCACGGAATTCCCGAAAATGTTTTAGATAGTATATCAAAATCAATAGGAGTACCAATTCATCTTATAAAAACTTCTGGAGATGAATACGAGGCTAATTTTGAAAAAGGTTTAAAAAAAGCAAAAGAATTAGGCGCTGAAGTTTGTGTTTTTGGAGATATAGACTTAGAAGGTCATCTTACTTGGTGTACAAAAAGATGTGAAAATGTTGGTATTGAGGCTTGTTTTCCGCTTTGGCAGGAAGATAGAAAAAAGCTTGTATATGAATTTTTAGATAGTGGATTTAAGACAGCATTTACTGTTATAAATAATGAAAAAATGAATAATAAATACTTAGGCCTTACTATGACAAAAGAAATTTGTGAAGAAATAGAAAAAGAAGGTGTTGATGTTTGTGGCGAGAACGGTGAATATCATACTTTCGTTTTTGATGGACCTATATTCAACGAAAAAGTTGAATTTAAATTTGGTGATAAAATAGAAGAAAGTCAATACTCAATACTACCAATACTAGATAAAAAGAAGCTATAAAATATTTTATAGCTTCTTTTTATATTTAACTAAAATTTTATAGATTTTAAGATTAATTTGAGAAATATACTTATGTATTATTTTTTTATTTAAATAAAAAAGCTAAAAAACTTGTAATATTTTTATTATTTTCTCGTCTTAACTATTGTAAATATATTTTATGAAAGGTAGATGGTGATGAAAAATGTAGATTATAATAGTACTCCTATTTTTAATATTGATGAATTTACAAAAATATATGAAGCTTATTATGAACGTATTTTTAAGTATATATATTATAAAATAGGGGACAAACATATGTCAGAAGAATTATGTAGTCAAGTATTTGAAAAGATTATATTAAATTATAATAAATTTTCTGGAAATGAAGGAAGTTTTGATGGGTGGATTTTTACTATAGCAAAGAATGTTATAACAGATAATTATCGAAAAAGTAAAAATATTTTTTGTTTTCCACTAGATTTTTTAAATAATAATATTTCTCTAAAGAAAACTCCTGATGAATCTACTTTATCAAAAGAAGATAATGTATATTTAATAAACGCACTTAAAAAATTAAATTCAAAAGAGCGTTCTGTAATTTCTTTTAAGTATGGTGCAGGTCTTAAAAATACTGAGATTGCAAATATAATGGGGTTAAGTGAATCAAATGTTGGTGTTATTATTTGTAGAAGTTTAAAAAAGTTAAAAAAGATTTTGGTAAAGGATGGATTTGATTATGAATAAAAATTTAGAGAAAGATGAACTAAAACAAATTGAAGACTTATTAATTAATTTAGATGTTGGTAGTGATGAATATAAGAAAAAAATTTTTGATGATTTAAAATATAAAATAGAAAAAAGAGAATTATATAATGAAATTGAAAGGAATGAAATATATATGAAAAATAAATTTTTTAAACCATCTAGAGTTGCTATTTTAATGACTAGTACTTTAGTTTTAGGAACCTCACTTATTTATGGGGATGAGATAATATCCTCAATTATTAATAGGTTACAAGTTGGAAATACTGAAATAGTACAATATGATAGTTCTATTAATACGGACTCAAATTCTAAGAATAATGAAATATTATCTCTTAAAGAGATGCAAGAAGGATTTAAAGGTAAATTATTTGATAAAGATGGAAATGAAGTATTATATGGAGAACATCAAGACTATTATACTTCAGACGGTAAACTTATCACAGGTATGGGTGTTAAGGATTTACCAAATGGCAAGCACGATTTTATTATTACAACTGATGATAATGATGTAAATTCTGAAAAAATAAATTCACTAGAAAAAGTAAAAGATATTGCTAATAATAAAATTAAGTTTCCAAATTATATGCCAAATGGATATAGTTTTAAATATGCTACAACTTCATTTAATGGAGATGGAATTGATTTGACTTATGAAAATAAACTAGAAGAAACTATAGTGTTATTAGCTTCTTCTACTAAAGAGTCTACATCAGGAGTTGCAACAACTGAAGATATAAAAGAAATTTATGTTGATGATACAAAAGTAGCCTTATCAGGTAATGCAGTTTTTTGGGAACTTGATGCTGTTAGTTACCAATTATATTTTAATTCTAACAATATAAATAATAATGTTAATATCGAAGAAGTTTCAAAAATAATAAAATCTTTTAATTAGTAATTATAATATTTAGTTTTGAGAATAAATATATTTTTATTATAAAAAGCTAAAAAAGAATAACTTTTTTAGCTTTTATTTTATTTTGATATTAAATTAGATAATACAGTATTAAGTGTTTTTATAGAAGAACTCAAATCTTTTAACTCATCATCTGATAGATCTTTAAATTTATTTACAATAGCAGATACTAATTCGTTATATTTTTTATCCAAATAAGTATGCCCTTTTTCTGTTAAATCTATATATATTATTCTTCTATCAGTTTCACTATGATTTCTAGTTATCATTTCTTCTGATATAAGTTTGTTAAGAAGTTTTGTCATATTAGGAGTAGATATACCTAATTTTTTTGCTACATCTGATATAGATGATTTTCCATTACTTTTTAATATTCCCATTATTTGAAAATGAGGATGATTAAAAGGCTCATCTGAAAACTTACAATGTTCTTTTATAATCTTTCTATGAAATAGTGGAATTATATTCAAAAACTCGTGTGTAATTTCTTTTAACTCATTATTATCCATATTTTCCTCCGATAATCTAAATAAATTTTACCTAAAATTTATGTTGACTTAATAAATTATAAAGAATATACTTAAAAAGTATAATAATTAACTTATATAACTATTGAAAAATATAACTATAAATAATTATATAATTATACAATAATAATAACAAAATTTGTAGATTAATATGTAATTATTTAAAATATTATTTGTAAGAAGGGAGAGAGTAAAAATATTTAAATTAATGAAATATCTAAAGCCATTTTTTATGTCTATTGTTTTTGTAGTGATGTTACTTATAGTTCAGGCAACTTGTGAGTTATCATTGCCGGATTATACATCTAATATTGTAAATATAGGTATACAGCAAAATGGTATAGAAAATGCTGTACCAAAAGTAGTAAGTGAAACAGAACTAAATAAACTTGCAATTTTTATGAGTGATGATGAAAAACGGGAAATAAAAGAAAATTATGATTTATTAGATAAAAATAAATTATCTAAAGAAGAATACGAAAAAGAATTAAAAAATTATCCTTTATTAAAAGAGGAAAATATATATAAACTAAACACAAAAGATAAGGAAAAAATAAATTCTATAAATGATATATTTGAAAAATCATTATTTTCACTTAATACATTAGAATTTATTATATCTGAAAATACAAAAAGTACAGAAGATGATATAGATAAAATTATATTAAATCTTCCAGAAGATAAGAAAAATCAAATTATAAATGAGATTGATAAGAAGTTAGATAGTATTGATAAAAATATGATTTCTCAATCGTCAATCCAACTAGTAAAAGAAGAATACCAAAATATAGGTATTAATATTAATAAATTACAAACAAATTATGTTTTAAGTACAGGATTTAAGATGCTTTTAATAGCATTTATTAGTATGATAGCAACAGTTTGGGTTGGATTTATAGCATCTAAAGTTTCTGCAGGACTTGGAAAAAATATTAGAAATGATGTGTTTGGTAAAGTTATGAGTTTTTCTAACTCTGAATTTGATAAATTTCAAACTGCATCTTTAATAACTCGTAGTACAAATGATATACAACAAATACAAACAGTTTCTGTTATGCTTATTAGAATGGTGTTTTATGCTCCAATACTTGCTATTGGTGGAATTATAAAAGTACTTAACACAGATACTTCTATGGCTTGGATAATAGGATTTGCTGTAGTTTCTATTTTTTCTGTTGTAATAGTTTTATTTGGTCTTGCTATTCCAAGATTTAAAAAAGTTCAACAACTTATAGATAAACTAAACCTTGTGAGTCGTGAAACTTTAACTGGTATGCTTGTAATAAGAGCTTTTAGTAACCAAAAAGTAGAAGAAGAAAGATTTGATGAAACAAATGCTATTCTAAGAAAAACTAATATATTTGTAAATCGTATAGCAACTATGATGATGCCTCTTATGATGCTTATTATGAACCTTATAACTTTACTTATAGTTTGGGTTGGTGCCAATAAAATAAATGAAGCTCAAATGCAAGTTGGAGATATGATGGCATTTATACAATATACTATGCAAATAATAATGTCGTTTTTATTTATATCTATGCTTTCAGTAATAATACCAAGGGCTTCTGTATCTGCAAAACGTATATCAGAAATACTTGAAACTGATGTTTTAATAAATGACCCAAAAGAAGTTAAGGAATTTAAAGTAGGTAAAGGACACGTAGAATTTAAGAATGTTTCGTTTAAGTATAAAGATGCAAAAGACAATGTTTTAAGTAATATAAATTTTGTAGCAAAACCTGGTGAAACAACTGCAATAATAGGAAGTACAGGAAGTGGTAAATCAACTCTTGTAAATTTAATACCTCGTTTTTATGACGTGACTGATGGAGAAATATTAGTTGATGGAATTAATATAAAAGAAGTTAAACAAAGTAAGTTAAGAGAAAAAATAGGTTATGTTCCTCAAAAGGGAGTATTATTTTCTGGGACTATTGAAAGTAATATAAAGTATTCTAATGATAATTTAAGTGATGAAGATGTAATAAAAGCATCAAAAATATCTCAATCTATAGAATTTATAGACAAAAAGCCAGAAAAATTCAAATCAGAAATATCTCAAGGTGGTACTAATGTATCTGGAGGTCAAAAGCAAAGATTATCTATTGCTCGTTGTATAGCTAAAAAGCCAGATATTTATATTTTTGATGATAGCTTTTCAGCTCTTGATTTAAAAACAGATGCAACTTTAAGAAAAGAATTAAAATCAGAAACAACTAATAGTACAGTAATAATAGTAGCTCAAAGAATAAGTACAATAATGAATGCTGAGCAGATAATAGTTCTTGATGAAGGAAAAATAGTTGGAAAAGGTACTCACGAAGAGTTAATTAAAAATTGTGAAGTATATAAACAAATTGCATCATCACAACTTTCAAAGGAGGATTTAGATAATGAAAAATAAAAATAAACCTATGCCTGGAAGTTTTGATAAAGCTAAAGATTTTAAAGGAACTATGAAAAAATTACTTAACTATTTGAGTCCATTTAAAATTGGAATGATATTAGTTACAATATTTGCAGTAGGTAGCTCAATATTTTCAATAGTAGGACCTAAAATACTTGGAAATGCAACTACTGAGATATTTGATGGATTAGTTGGCAAAATAAATGGTACTAGTGAAGGTATAAATTTTGATAATATAAAAAATATACTTTTAACATTAGTAGGACTTTATGTTTTAAGTGCATTATTTTCTTTTTTCCAAACTTTTATAACTTCAGATATATCACAAAGGATTTCTTATAATTTGAGAAAAGAAATATCTCAAAAAATAAATAAAATGCCACTAAAGTATTTTGATAAAAATACTAATGGTGAAGTTTTATCTAGAATAACTAATGATGTTGATTCGATAAGTCAAAACTTAAATCAAATATTATCACAAGTAATAACTGCAGGGACTACTCTTGTTGGAGTACTTGTTATGATGTTATCTATAAGTTTTACAATGACTATTTTTAGTTTACTTATACTTCCATTATCAGGAATATTAATAGGAGTTATTGTTAAAAATTCTCAGAAATATTTTAAATCTCAACAACAATATCTAGGAAATATTAATGGATATATAGAAGAAATATATGCAGGACACAACATAGTTAAATCATTTAATAGAGAAGAAATAACTATAAATGAGTTTGGTAAACTTAATGATAACTTATATGAGTCTGCTTGGAAATCTCAATTTTTATCAAGTATTATGATGCCTTTAATGGGGTTTGTAGGAAATTTAGGTTATGTAATGGTAACTATACTTGGTGGTTATTTAACTATAAAAAAGAGTATAGAAGTAGGGGATATACTTTCTTTTACTCAATATATTAGGTCTTTTAATCAACCAATAGCTCAAACTGCACAAATTGCAAATATAATGCAAGCAACAGCAGCTGCTGCTGAGAGAGTATTTGAATTTTTAGCAGAGGAAGAAGAATTAGAAGACACTAAAAATCCTATAAATACAAAAGATATAAAAGGAGAAGTATCTTTTGAAAGTGTTAATTTTGGATATGACGAAGATAAGACTATAATAAATGACTTTTCTATTAATATAAAGCCTGGTCAAAAGGTAGCAATAGTTGGTCCAACTGGTGCAGGAAAAACTACAATAGTAAAATTATTAATGAGATTTTATGAAATAAATAGTGGTAAAATAAAAATTGATGGACATGATATAAATGATTTTACTAGAAATGATTTACGTAAAATGTTTGGTATGGTACTTCAAGATACGTGGCTATTTAGTGGAAGTTTAATGGAAAATATACGTTATGGAAATTTAGATGCAACTGATGAAGAAGTAATAAAAGCTTCAAAATTAGCACACGCAGACCATTTTATAAATACTTTACCAGATGGATACGATATGAAAATAAATGAAGAAGCAAACAATATATCTCAAGGACAAAAACAACTTCTAACAATAGCTAGAGCTATACTTTCAAATCCAAAGATGTTAATACTTGATGAAGCTACAAGCTCTGTTGATACTCGTACAGAAGTATTAATTCAAAAAGCTATGGAAAACCTAATGAAAGATAGAACAAGTTTTATAATTGCACATAGATTATCAACAATAAAAGATGCAGATATAATACTTGTTATGAAAGATGGAGATATAGTAGAACAAGGAAATCACGAAACTTTATTAAAAGCTAATGGATTTTATGCTAATTTATATAATAGTCAATTTGAACAAGTTGAAGAATAATATTAATACTGTTAGTGGGTAATTAATTTATCTACTAACAGTATTTTTTCTATATAATGTTAAATTTGACAATAAAATTTAAAATATTATATTTTGGGTAATATAATACAGGACATAATTAAAAAAAGGAGCATTATATTATGAAAAAGTATATGAAATTACTAAGTCTATCTATTTGTGTTATGGTGACTAGTTTATTTTTTGTTGGTTGTACAAAAGATAAAGAAGTATCAAAAGAGATAAATTTCTTTAACTACGGAGAGAATATAGACGAAAAAACACTTGAAGAATTTGAAAAAGAATATGGCATAAAAGTCAATATGGATACTTTTGATGATATGGAAGCAATGTATCAAAAGGTAAAAAGTGGTGGAGTAAAGTATGATGTTGTACTTGTATCAGATGCTTTAATGCCAAGAATGATAAATGAAGGTCTTATTCAAGAATTAAACAAAGAAAATATTCCAAATATATCTCAAATGGACGAAAATTATATGGACTTAGATATGGACAAAGGAAATAAATACTCAGTTCCTTATATGTTTGGAACAGTTGGTCTTATTTATAATAAAGATGTTGTAGATGAAAATGTTGATAGTTGGGATATACTATGGAATGAAAAATATAAAAATAAAGTTTTTATGTTTGATACATATAGAGATACTTTAGGTGCTGCACTTAAAAAGTTAGGGTATTCATTAAACTCAACTAATGAAAAAGAAATCGAAGAAGCAAAAAATCTTTTATTAGAACAAAGAGAAAAAATGAATCCTATTTATGGAGTTGATAATGGAACTACTATGATTCCAGCAGGAGAAACTGATATTAATATGATTTGGTCTGGAGAAGGATTAAATCTTCAAGCTGAAAATCCTAATTTAGTTTATGTAGTTCCAAAAGAAGGGGCAAACTTTTGGATTGATAGCTTATGTATACCAACAAATGCTCAAAATATTGATGGAGCAGAAAAGTTTATAAATTTTGTAAGTGATAAAGAAAGTGCATTAAGAATAGCTGATGAAATAGGGTATACAACTCCAAATAAAGAAGCTCAACTTATGCAACCTGAAGAAATAAGAAATAATGAAAATGCATATATGCCAAAAGAATTAATGGATAGATGTGAGATATACAAAGATTTATCTACTGATGTTAAAAAAATATATGATAAAGCTTGGGTAGAAATAAAATCAGAATAATTAAAAAAAGTAAAAGGTATTATATACCTTTTACTTTTTTATATTTGGAATAGTAATTGTAAAAACAGCACCATTAGAATTTTTTGCACTAATATTTCCATTATGAAGTTCAATTATTTCTTTGGAAATAGATAAACCAATTCCCGTACTTCCATTTTTGCCATAATAAAACCTCTCAAAAATATGTTCTATATCATTATCACTAATTCCATCACCATTATCACTTATAGTTATAGTAGAATTATTATTATGATTATCAATAGAAACTGTTATTTTATCATTAGTAAATTTAATGGCGTTTGAATAAATAGCAGAAAATGCCTTATAAAGTTGCTTTTCATCTCCATAAATAAAACAATTTTCATCATTAAAGAAAATATCAATAGTTATATTTTTTTTATCAGTCAAAGCATTATTACAAGTAATTATACTATCTAAAAGTTCACATAAATTAATATCTTTTTTGTTGAGTTTTAAATGGCCACTTTCAATTTTAGATATTAATAAAAGTTCCTCAACTAAACATTCCATACGTTCACTTTGTTCTATTATTACTTTAGAAGCTATTTTTGTATCTGTTAAAACACCTGTATAAATCCCCTCAGCATATCCTTGAATAGACATTAGAGGAGTTTTTAGTTCGTGAGAGGCATTTGAAAAAAATCTTCTTAATTTCTCGTCTGATTTTTCAAGTTTTTTGCCTAACTTAATCCCAAATAATGTTGAAACTAAAACTGATAAAATAATAATTATTATAAATGTAAATGTGAGTAAATCAGCTATATAAAAAACTGATGAAGGGTCTACATAAAGAATTGTTTTACCATCTCTAGTATTATCATCATAAAAATATTTGTTGTCTATTGTAGTAAAGTAAACTCTTTTATTACCAAATTTTTCGTTTTCTATTTTAAAGTTAATAAGGTTATCTTTATTTTTTATAACGTAATCAATAAAATGAGATTCAAGGGAATTTATATATACGTTATTTTTAGTATCTTTTTCGTAGTTATAAAGAACTTCAAACTCAGAAACATTAAATATATTTTCTGAAGTATTATATAAAAAGTAGTTTTCGCTAAATTTATTATTACCATAAATATTTGTATATTCGTTAGCTTTTATATAAAGACGTATATATTTATTAATACTTTCTTTTGATTCCTTATCAACAATATATCTAACACCAATATAAAATGAGCTTAAAAAAATTACACCTATAACTACAGAAATTAAGCTTGTAAATAAAGCTACATAATTTTTTTTATTCATTATTATCCTCTTTTAATATATAACCATATCCCCACTTATTAGCAATAACTATATTACTATTATGACTTATAAGTTTTTTTCTGATACGCCTTATTGTTTCATCAGTAACTCTAGTTTCAACAGAATTATCATATCCCCAAACTTCATTTAATAAACTTTCACGAGAAACGGCTTCTTTAAAATGTTTCATAAGGTAGCTAAGGCATAAAAACTCTGTTTGTGTTAAATTTATTTCTTTGTTATTACAACAAATATTTCTTTTTTTATTTGACAATACTAAGTCACCACAAGTAATATCATCATTTTTAGAAGTATTATCAGTCATTTCAACCCTTCTTAAAAGAGATTTAACTCTCATAGTTAAAATAGTTGGTTTAAATGGTTTTGTTAAATAATCATCACTTCCAAGAGTTATTCCTTCTATATAATCACAATCGCTATCTTTTGCAGTAAGTAGTATAATAGGAACAGAAGAAATATTTCTAATCTTATTACAAATAGTAAGACCATCAGTACCAGGCATCATTATATCTAAAATAATAAGGTCAGGACTTTTTTTATTAAATTCATCAAAAAGACTATCACCAGTTGTGAAAGTTTTTACATCGTATCCATTACTTTCTAAAAACATTTTCACAATGTTTAATATATTTTCATCATCATCAGCAATATATATTAATTTTTTCATATTTATATCCCCTTTCTTTGTATACTAAAAAGCACTAAATATTTAAATTACAGTGCTTTTTATATTTCATATATTATAATATTTTAGGGGGCTTTACTAGTTATTTTTGAGAAAGGTTTGATTCTTCTTCTTCTATTTTTAAAATTATATCATAAACACTGCTGTGTAATTCTTCGACTTTTTGATAAAGTTTTTCTAAAGTATTTTCTTCTTCTTTAGATAAATCTTCTTTTATTAGTATTTTTTCTACTGATTTATAAAGCTTTTCTATCTCTCTTTCTACTTCAGCATATTTTTGTATTTCTTCATCAGATAATACACCTAAAGAATCTATATACTCTATATAGTCATTTAGTAAATCATCAAAAGATTCTGAACCTGAATACTCAACATCTGGTGATATTTTTTTATATAAGTCTTGAATACTTGAATTTAACTCATCAACTTGTTTTGATTTTTTATCTATTTCTTTTTCTTGTTCTGTAGTTAAAGTAGTACTTGATTCTACTATAGCATCTATTTCATCATAAATTTTATCCATTTTTCTTTGAACATCTGCAAATCTTTCCATTTCTTCATCATTTAATATACCTATTCCTTCAACATATTCTAGATATTTTTCTATTGAAAATATTTCTTCTACCTCTTTAGCTATAGTATCTACACTATCACTTTTTTGTACTGCAAATGATGAAGTTGTAACTGTTACACTAAATCCTAATACTAAAGCTAAAGCTCCTAATTTTTTTAATTTACTAGATATTTTCATTTTGATTTCTCCTTTATATTAACTAAAATTTTAAACTTTGTATTTGTTTCTTTCTTGATTATATTATATATTTTTAATTAGAGAAATTTTACCTTAAAATTGAAAAGAAAATGTCAAAAATTTGCCACAAAAATTATATAATTTTTGATATTAAAACGTTAATACATAGGAGTTTTTATGAAAAATAAAGAAATACTTATATTTGATGGAGCAATGGGAACTATACTTTTAAAAAATGGTATAAAAAAAGGTGAGAGTTCTGAAATTTTTGGATTTAATAATAAAGAAATAATACTTAATATTCATAAAAGTTATTTAGATGCAGGGTGTGATATAATTACTACAAACACATTTTTAGCAAATAAATTACAATTAAACGATACTAATTATTCATTAGAAGAGATAGTAAGAGATGCTATTTATGTAGCAAAAGAAGCTATAAAAGATTACGAAAATAAATTTATTGCACTAGATATTGGACCAATAATTATGAATAAGTATAATTTAAATGAAAAAGAAGCTTATGAAGTATTTAAAGAAGTAGCTTTACTCGGTGAAAAATATAATGTAGACTTAATTCTTCTTGAGACTATGATGAGTTTGAAAGAAATGAAAATAGGAATAAAAGCTTGTAAGGAAAATACAAAGCTACCCGTATTTTGCTCAATGACATTTGATAGAGAAGAAAGATCACTAGATGGGAATACCGTAGAAAAAGTAATTAGTGAAATAAATAAATTAGATATAGATGCTTTTGGAATAAATTGTTCGTTTGGACCTAAAGAAAGTTTAAAGATAGTAGAAAAAATTTATAAATTATCAAATAAAAAAGTAATAGCAATACCTAATGCAGGAATACCAAAAGCTATAAACAATGACTTTAATAATTTAATTTACGAAAATGATGAAGATGAATTTTTATATTATATAAAAAAATATATAGATTTAGGTGTTAGTTTTGTGGGTGGTTGTTGTGGAACAACTCCTTCTTACATAAAAAGAATAAGTGATTATATAAAAAATGATTTATTAAATAAATAGTTATTATTATAAGTTAAGTATAGTTTAGTAATAAAAAAATAACTGTGAAAAATTCACAGTTATTTTTTTATTAGTATTTTTCAGACTTTATCTCAAAATACGCTTTAGGATGAGAACAAACAGGACAAACTTCTAAAGCATCTTTTGAAGAATGAGTATGACCACAGTTCATACATCTCCATTCAACACTCTCTTCTTTAGAAAATACTTTATTATTCTCAAGATTTTTAATTAACTCAAGATATCTGTTTTCGTGTTCTTTTTCTATTTTACCAACTTCTCTAAATAAATTTGCTATATGAGAAAATCCTTCATTTTCAGCATCTTTAGCGAATTCTTCGTACATATCAGTCCATTCATAATGCTCACCACTAGATGCATCTTTTAAGTTTTGTTTTGTTTTTGGCATTCCATCATTTAATAGCTTAAACCAAATTTCTGCGTGAGCCTTTTCGTTTTGTGCAGTTTCCTCAAATACTTTAGATATTTTGTTATATCCTTCTTTTTTTGCTTGAGATGCGTAATATGCATATTTAGTATTTGCTTGAGCTTCACCTGCAAATGCTGCTAGTAGATTTTTTTCAGTTTTAGTTCCTTTTAAATTCATTTAATTCTCCAATCGCTATTATTAATTTAAATATATACAGTTTAATTATGGTCAAAATAAAGAAATTAATACAAAAATAATGTAGACTTTAGAGTTACTCAATAGTTTATAATCTATCTGAGGTGATTTAGATGAAGTTTAGTGTAGGTCAAATGGCTAAAATGTTTGATATAACTCCAGATACATTAAGATATTACGATAAGATTGATTTATTAAAGCCTTATGTTCAAAAAGAAAATAAATATAGATACTATTCTTATAACCATAAAAATTTATGATTATTTTATTGAATTTGGTATGGATAATGATATTTTTGTTAAGTATGAATTTTTGATGCCTAAGAAAAAAAGGACTATTATTTTGTTAGTATAATGATAAACTTAAAACAAAGAGAGGAATTTTAGATGGAATTATTTAAAAATAGAATATTTATAACAATACTAATAACAGACGTAATTCAGCAAATGGCTATATGGATAAGGAATTTATCTATTATGTTTTTTGTAATGGATATAACAAACAAAGACCCATTAGCTATATCCACACTTAACTTTATCGAATATCTACCAATGATTTTATTTACATTTATTGGAGGAGTAATTTCTGATAAGTATAATCCCAAAAAACTAATGTTATTAGGTGATTTTTTTAGTTTAGTTTCATTCATAATATTAGGTTTTTTAGTGAGTAATGGGTATTTGTGGACTATATTTTTAGCAGTATTAGTATCAGCAATAGTTACACAATTTTCATATCCTGCATCTCAAAAATATTTTAAGGAGTACATAGAAGAAGACTATATAGAAAGTGCAATAGGTTTTTCACAGGTTTTATCATCTGTATTTTTTGTTGTAGGTCCTTTTATAGGCTCATATTTTTATTTTAATTTTGGAATTGACAAAACATTAATATTAATATCTATTTTGTTTTTATCATCACTAATACTAATATCAACTCTACCAAATAAACAATTTGAAGTATTAGAAACGAAAAGTTATTTAGAAGATATTAAATTAACTTTTGAATACATAAAAAAAGAAGAAATTTTATACTTATTTACAAAAAGTTTTTTAATAATATCGTTTGGATTAGGTATAGCAAATAATTTAGATATATTTTTGGTAACGAATAGATTAGGACTATCAGAAAAAGATTATCAGTTTTTTTCTGGTATAGCTGGTATTGGTATGGTTGTTGGAGGAGTTTTATATATTTTTTTATCAAAATATATAAAAGATATCAAAATATTTTCTATTATGAACATAATATTTTCATTTACAGTATTTTTAGAAGGATACTCTACAATTCCTATAATTACTATGACTTTACAATTTTTTGATAATCTTATGGGAGGAATATTGAGTGGATATATAATGGCAGAAATTACAAAAATCAGAAAACAAGAGTATTTATGTAAAGTAAATGGTATTATTTCAACTGTTATGTATTTAGGTATTACATTTGGAACTATTGTATCAGGATTTGTAGTAAAGTATACATCAATAGTATTTGCATTTTTACTTGCTAGTTTTTCTTTTTTAATATGTGCTATAATGATAAATAAATCATACAAAAAAGCTAGATAAATCTAGCTTTTTTTATTTCCAGCACTCAGTATCTAGCCCTTTTATATTTTTTGATTTGAATACTGGGTCTTCTATTCCATTTTTCTTTTGATTTTCGTAGTCTTCTAAAACATAAAATGCAATCTTACTTAGCATAACTATTGCAATTAAGTTTACTATTGCCATAAGACCCATTGATAAGTCAGCCATATTCCAAACAAGTGGCACATCAGCAAGTGTTCCAAACATAACCATTCCTAAAACTATAACTCTATAAAAAAGCATTAATATTTTATTAGTACTTATAAATTCTATATTAGATTGACCATAATAGTAATTTCCTATTATAGAACTAAATGCAAATAAGAAAATACAAATCGATAAAAATAAGCTACCAAAGTTACCTATTTCAGAAACTAAAGCATTTTGAGATAAAACAATTCCCTCAGCCCCACTATTTTCAAGACCAGAAATTAAAACTATAAAAGCTGTACAAGTACAAATTACAATAGTATCTATAAATACACCTAAAGTTTGAATTAAGCCTTGCTTTACAGGGTGAGAAACATCAGCAGTAGCAGCAGCATTAGGAGCAGAACCCATACCAGCTTCATTAGAGAAAAGTCCTCTTTTTACACCTTGAAGTATAGTTGCACCAATTGCACCACCTGCAACTTGTTCAACTCCAAAAGCACCTTTAAAGATATTTACAAAAATTTCAGGAATCTTACCTATATTAGTCGCAACAACAAAAAGAGCAACTAATATATAAGCAACAGCAAAAACTGGAACTATCATTTCGGAAACTTTAGCAATTCTTTTAACACCACCAAATATAACACTACCAGTTAATAAAACTAAAATTATACCAATTATAGTTTTATTAAATCCAAAAGAGTTTTCAAAAGCATTTGCTATAGTATTTGATTGAACTGCATTAAATATAAATCCAAATGCGATTGTTATTAATATAGAAAAAAGTATTCCCATTTTTCGATTGTTAAGACCTTTTTCCATATAATAAGCAGGTCCACCTCTATATCCATCTCCATCTTTAACTTTATAAACTTGTGCTAAAGTGCTCTCAACAAAACTTGAAGCACTTCCAATAAGAGCAATAAGCCACATCCAAAAAACAGAACCAGCACCACCAACAGCAATAGCAGTCGAAACTCCTGCAATATTTCCAGTACCAACTCTTGATGCTGTACTTATACAAAATGCTTGAAATGATGAAATTTTTTGGCTATCTTTTTCACCCACCCCATCAGTAAGTAGTTTAAACATTTCTTTAATCATTCTAAACTGAACAAATCTTGTTTTTAATGTAAAATAAGAACCAATACCTATGAGTGCGATTATTAATATACTTCCCCATAATAAATTATTAAAAAAAGTAACAATACTATTTAATAACTCCAAAATATATCCCTCCGATTTACAATAATATTAAATATCATAATTATATATGTATTATTGTATATTGAAAAATATAATTTGTCAAATTTCATTTTTTTGAAAAATATAAAAATAAAGGTGATAAATATTTATCACCTTTTTAAAATTACAAAATTTTAGTAACTATGCTTTTTTTACAACGCTAGATTTTAATTTCATAGCGCCAAATCCATCTATTTTACATTCTATATCATGTCCATCAGCAGAATCATAAACAAGTCTTATATTTTTTACTTTTGTACCTATTTTTATAGATGAAGAGCTACCTTTAACTTTTAAATCTTTAACAACAGTAACAGAATCTCCATCACTTAATACATTACCATTAACATCTTTTATTATGTTTTCATCTTTATTATTTTCAGTTAAACTCCACTCATAAGAGCATTCTGGACATACTAAAAGGCTACCATCCTCATAAGTATATTCAGAATTACACTTTGGGCAATTTGGTAAATTTTCCATAAAAACCTCCTTAAAAGTAAATATCTTAATTATTTTACAATAACAATATGCTTATTACAAGTTAATTGAAGTTTAATTATGTTTACAAAACTCTAGTTTGGAGATAATGCAAAATAAATGATATTTTTAGGAACGAGGGAGCTTTATGAATTATGATAAATTTAGTAACTTAGCTAAAAATTCGGTTGAGAAAAGTATAAAATCTGCTCAACTATTTGGACATAGAATATTAGATAGTGAACATTTACTTTTAGGTCTTTTGAAAGAAAAAGAAGGTGTTGCCTCAAAAGTTTTAAATGATTTAGGGCTTAAGGAAATATATTTACAACAAAGAATATTTAAATTAAATCCAAAGCAAAGAAATTTTTCAAGTGAAGTAATATTAAGTCAAAGAGTTGAAGAAATAATAGAACTGTCTCATACTTTTTCTAAAAGATTAAATAGCGATTTTGTAGATACTGAACATATACTTCTTGCTATTATTCAAGAAGGTAGTGGAAATGCTAGTTTGATTTTAAGTGAAGCTAATATAGATGAAAAGCTATTAGTTAAAACTATTGTAGGAGAAATTGGGATTAGTCAAAATAAGTATGAAAAATACGAAGATAAAAGAACTGATAATGATAAAGAAGTTAAATCAAAAATATTAGATAGATATGGAAAAAACCTGACTAAACTTGCAAAGGAAAATAAAATAGACCCTGTTATAGGTAGAGATAAAGAAATTGAGAGAGTAGTTCAGATACTAAGTAGAAGGACAAAAAATAATCCTGTTTTAGTTGGAGACCCAGGAGTAGGAAAGACCGCTATAGTTGAAGGACTTGCTTTAAAAATTTTTAAAAATGAAGTACCAGAGTATCTAATAAATAAAACTATATATACTCTTGAGATTGGAATGTTACTTGCTGGGTCAAAATACAGAGGAGAATTTGAAGGAAGACTAAAAAAAATAATTGATGAAGTATTAAAAAATGAGGATATAATTTTATTTATAGATGAAGTTCATACAATTGTGGGTGCAGGTTCGACTGGTGAGAGTAATATTGATGCATCAAATATACTAAAACCTATGCTTGCAAGAGGTGAAATTAAAATTATTGGTGCAACTACTATTGATGAGTACAGAAAATATATAGAAAAAGACCAAGCATTAGAAAGAAGATTTCAACAAGTAATAGTAGATGAACCAACAAAAGAAGATACTATAAAAATACTTAGAGGGCTTAAGTTAAAATATGAAACTTATCATAATGTAAAAATACTTGATGAGGCTATAATTGAGGCAGTTAATTTATCAGATAGATACATAACAGATAGGTTTTTGCCAGACAAAGCAATAGATTTAATTGATGAGGCATCATCAAAAGTTAAATTAAAATCATCTAAAATAGACACAAAATATACTAATAAGCTAGTTTTTTATAAGGGAGACTATGAAAACAAATACATAGATAATTTAGTAAAAAATTTTGTAGATAAGAAAGATATTGCACAAGTAGTTGAAGAATGGTCAAAAATACCAGTCACGCATATTTTAGAAAATGAAGCTAATAAACTACTAAACTTAGAAAATATACTTCATAAAAGAGTAATAGGCCAAGAAAAGGCTATAAAATCAGTATCAAAAGCTATAAGACGTTCAAAAGCAGGTCTTAGAGACCCTAAAAAACCAATAGGTTCTTTTTTATTTTTAGGACCAACTGGAGTTGGAAAAACTGAATTATCAAAAGCAATTGCAGAGGTTGAGTTTGGTGATGAAAATAAAATAATTAGATTTGATATGAGTGAGTATATGGAAAAACATACAGTATCAAAACTAATAGGATCACCTCCAGGGTATACAGGTTATGAAGAAAGTGGACTTCTAACTGAAAAAGTAAGAAGAAATCCTTACTCAATAATACTTTTTGATGAAATAGAAAAAGCTCATATTGATGTTTTTAATATATTTTTACAAATATTAGATGATGGAAGACTCACTGATTCAAAAGGTAGAGTAGTTGATTTTAAAAATACTATAATAATAATGACATCAAATATCGGAGCAAAAAAATCATTTGATAAGGAAAAGTTTTTAGGATTTGAAACTACTCAGTCAGAAAAAGTACAAAATGACTATGAAAAGATGAAAGAAACTATGATGAATGAGTTAAAGAAAAGTTTTAAGCCTGAATTTATAAATAGAATAGATGATATAATAGTTTTTCATAAATTAGAAAAAGAACACATAGCTAAGATTGTAAAACTAATGACAAATGACCTTATAAAAAGGTTAAAAGATATGGATATAGAGCTTGAAATTAGTAGTGATACAATAGATTTAATTTGTGAGGCTGGTTTTAGTATAGAATATGGAGCAAGACCATTAAAAAGAGCTATTCAAAAAGAACTAGAAGATAGATTATCAGAAGCCTTATTAAGAGGCGATATATCAAAGGGAAGTCACGTTTTTGTTGATATTGAATGTGGAAAAGTAGTATTTAATTGTTTAGTAGTATAGGGAATTTTATCCCTATATTTTTTGGAAAAATTTCAAATTTTATTCTATATTATTTCACATATAAAAACATATATGTGATAAAATCAGATTATAAATACTTATCTAAGGGTGATAAAAGTGGCTAAAATAAAAACTAAGTATGTATGCCAAGAATGTGGTTATGAAAATCCAAAGTGGCTTGGAAAATGTCCAGAGTGCTTAAAATGGAATAGTTTTGTTGAGGAACTTGAGCAAAAATCTATAAATAAAGAAGTGTTTATAGTTGATAAATCTTCATCAAAGCCTGTTAGTATAAATAAAATAGAAACTAAAACAGAAGAAAGATTCTCAAGTTCTATAAATGAACTTGATAGAGTATTAGGAGGAGGAATTGTAAAGGGTTCTTTAGTTTTAGTTGGAGGAGATCCTGGAATTGGAAAGTCTACCCTTTTAATACAAGTTTCTAGTAGTGTTGCTAATTCAGGAAAAAAGGTATTATACATATCTGGAGAAGAATCAGAATCCCAAATAAAAATGAGAGCTCAAAGACTTGGTATTCAGTCTGATAGTTTGTATATTTTTTCAGAAAACAATTTATCTATTATAGAATCAGAACTTGATAGTATAAGTCCAGACCTTATAATAGTTGACTCAATTCAAACAGTTTACTCTCAGGAGTTAAACTCTGCACCAGGAACTGTAAGTCAAGTAAAAGAAGCTACATCAAAATTTATGAAAATATCTAAAAAAATGGGTATATCAACATTTATTGTAGGACACGTCACAAAAGAAGGTTCACTAGCAGGTCCAAAACTACTTGAACATATGGTTGATACTGTAATTCATTTTGAAGGAGAAAGATATAATACTTATAGACTTATAAGAGCTGTAAAAAATAGATTTGGTTCAACTAATGAACTTGGAGTCTTTGAAATGAGAGAAACAGGACTTGTTGAACTTGAAAATCCATCAAAAGTTTTAATCTCAGAAAAACCAAAGGAAGTTTCAGGTTCTGTAATAATATCATCAGTTGAAGGTACAAGACCTATGCTTCTTGAAATGCAAGCTTTAGTTTCTCCTACTAGTTATGGTATTCCAAAAAGAACATCAAATGGAGTTGATTACAATAGAGTGGGAATGCTACTTGCAGTTCTTGAAAAAAGAGTAGGACTTCAAATTCAAAATCAAGATGTGTACATAAATATTGTTGGTGGTATAAAAATAAACGAGCCTTCAATAGACTTAGGAATTGCAGTTTCTGTTGCATCTAGTTTTAAAAATAAAGAAGTTGATGAAACTATTGCAGTTTGTGGGGAAATAGGATTAACAGGAGAGGTAAGAGCAGTTAGCTTCATAGAAAAAAGAATAAATGAATGTAAAAAATTAGGATTTAAAAAAATAGTAATACCAAAAAATAATTACGAAGCAGTAAAAGATATAAAAGGAATTAAAATACTCCCTGTAGAAAATGTAGCACAGGCGATTAATATAGTTTTAGGAAAATAATTATTTTAGGGGGTGAGAATTTGCTAAAAAGGATTATAAGAATAATTATTGCAGTAATTGGTGTAGCGATTGGTTTTACAACTTATTTTTCATTATCAAAAGAAGTACCACAAATATTATTTGGACTTAATGATAAAGCCATAATAATTTCATCTATCGTTGGTGTATTAACAGGGCTAATATTTTACTTAGTTTATCCTTTTATACTTAGTAAATTAAACTATATTGCAAAACTTTTAGACAAGGAAATATCAAAATACCCTCAAACAGATATTTTACTTGGAACTATTGGACTTATAATTGGTTTTATAATAGCATATTTAATAAGTGGATTAACTAGCACTATACCTATAATAGGAAAATTATTATCGTTTGTAATTTATATATGTATGGGATATTTGGGTATAAAAATATCTCTTAAAAGTAAAGATGATTTGTTTAATTTAAACAAGATAACAAAAATATCAAATCCTATAAAAGAAAAGTCTAATAAAAAAGAAGTGAAATATTTTTCTCCTAAAATACTAGATACAAGTGTTATAATAGATGGAAGAATTGCAGACATATTAAGAACAGGTTTTTTAGAAGGGAAGATAGTAGTACCAAAATTTGTACTTGATGAACTTCAATACATAGCAGATTCATCTGATGATTTAAAAAGAGTAAGAGGAAGACGTGGACTTGATATTTTAAATACTATTCAAAAAGAACTTAATATTGATGTTGAAATTAATGAAGAAAAATTTGAAGATATAGAAGAGGTTGATAGTAAACTTTTAAAGCTTGCTCAAAAGATAGATGGAAAAGTCGTTACTAATGATTATAACTTAAATAAAGTAGCTCAATTTAGAGGAGTATGTGTTTTAAATATAAATGAGCTTTCAAATGCAGTAAAGCCTGTTGCAATTCCAGGAGAAGAAATGGTGGTTCAAATAGTAAAAGAAGGAAAAGAACATAGCCAAGGAATTGCTTATTTAGATGATGGTACTATGATAGTAGTTGAAAATGGTAAAAAGCATATGAACGAAACTAAAACTGTTTTAGTAACTTCTGTTTTACAAACTCCAGCAGGGAGAATGATATTTGCAAAAACTAAATAAATTATATTTTTTAAGGAGTGAATTTTTCACTCTTTAATTTTTTATTATTACTTTTCTTGACATTATACTTAATGAATAGATTATAATATATAGAACAAAATTTTTAGGTTAAAATGAAAGAAGTGATTTTTATAAATAGCGTAATAATAGTTGCAGGTGGAAGTGGAAGTCGTATGGATATGAATATAAACAAACAGTTTATAAAATTAAACGGCAAAGAGATTATTTTACATACAATAGATAAATTCTACAATAATAAAAATATTGATGAAATAGTTGTAGTTATAAAAAAAGAAGAAGAAAATTATTTTAATGAAATAATAAAAAAATATAATTACAAAAACATAAAAATAGCATACGGTGGAAATGAAAGACAAGATTCGGTTTTTAATGGGATAAAGTGTTTAAATAAAAATACTGAAATAGTTTTAGTTCACGATGGAGCTAGACCATTTGTAGATGATTTTATTATAAATAATTCCATAAAAGAAGCTAAAAAAAGTGGAGCTTTAGTAGTTGGAGTAAAAGTTAAAGATACTGTAAAAATAGTAAAAAATAATGAAATAGAAAAAACTTTAAAAAGAGATGAGTTAATCTCAGTACAAACTCCTCAAACATTTAAATACGAAATATTAAAAGAAGCTTATTTAAAGGCTTATGAAGATAATTTTTATGGTACTGATGATTCTAGTTTAGTTGAAAGAATTGGTGTATGTGTAAAAGTTATTGATGGCAGTTATGACAACATAAAGATAACTACTAAAGAAGATTTATTATTTTCACAAGAGATTATAAAAAATATTAATTCTTAGTTTAGAAATTTATGTTTTATTTGAAATTAATGATTATACAAATTATAAACTAGTAAATATAAAAAATTTTAGTAAAAAGGAGTTTTTTTATGAGAGTAGGACTTGGATATGATGTGCATAAATTAGTAAATGATAGAAAGTTAATTATTGGTGGAGTTGAAATTCCACATGATACTGGTCTTTTAGGCCATTCTGATGCAGATGTTTTAATTCATGCTATAATGGATTCAATTTTAGGAGCTTTAGCACTTGGTGATATAGGTAAGCACTTTCCGGATACGAGTAATGAGTTTAAGGATGCAAATAGTATGAAATTACTAGAATGTGTATATAAATTAATAGATGATAAAGGTTATAAAATAGGAAATATTGATGCTACTATAATTGCTCAAAAACCTAAAATGGCACCACATATAAAACAAATGAGAGAAAATATATCAAAAACCCTAAAAACTGATATAGAAAATATAAATATTAAAGCAACTACAGAAGAAGGGTTAGGCTTTACTGGTAAAAAAGAGGGTATAGCATCTCAAAGTATATGTTTACTTATTAAAAAATAATTTTTAAATAAATAGGAGAAATGTTATGAATGACAATATATTACTGACCAAAAATATTCCATTTTTATTCAAAAAGTTTGTCATACCAAGTGTAATAGCAATGCTAATAACAGGGCTTCAAAGTATGATTGATGGACTTTTTACTGGGAATATACTAGGTCCTAATGCTATGGCGAGTATTAATATTTCATTGCCATTTGTTCAAGTTATAATCGCACTTAGTATGATTGTGAGTATAGGTTCTCAAAGTTTTATGGGACTTAGTATTGGTAGTGGTGAAATAGATAATGCAAAAGATGCATTTAAAACTTCTATAATAATTATATCAAGTGTAGGTTTTTTAATAACTATAGTTGGATTTATATTTAATAAGCAAATAGCAATTATTCTTGGTTCTAGTGAACTACTTCTTGATTATGTATCAACTTATATAAAATATGTAGCACTACTTGCAGTTCCTGCATCGCTTTCATTTTTGTTTGGATTTTCAACTAGAATTTTAGAAAAGCCAGAAATGTATTTTAGAGGAACGATACTTAGTTTATTTGTAAATATAATTTTAAATTATATTCTAATATATAAATTTAAATTAGGAGTTATGGGAGCTGCTATTGCAACGGGTACTGCATATACTTCTGTGATGTTTGTTGTTATTTGGGACTTTTTAAAAAAAGAAAGTGTTATAAATATATTTGATGGTAAATTTAATAAAAATGTAATTAAACCTATTTTATACAATGGTTCATCAGAAGGAGTAAACTCTTTATCTAGTGCACTTAATGCTTTTTTATTTAATATGGCATTTATGAGAATATCAGGAGAACTTGGAGTAGCTTCATTTACTGCAATAAGTTATATCGCTCAATTTGGAACTATTATGATGTTTGGGATAAGTGATGGAATAGGACCTATTGTTAGTTATAATTATGGAAGTAAATCATATGAAAGAGTAAAAGAAGTTCTTAAATTATCATCAAAAGTTATTATGAGTATTGGAATTTTTATTTTTGTACTTTTATTCTTCTTTGGAGAAAATTTAGTAAACCTTTTTGTAAGTGGTGAAGATGAGGTAGTAAGACTTGCAGTTGATGGAGCTAAAATCTATGCATTAGCATTTTTTATGAATGGATTTAATATAGTTTATTCTGGATTTTTTACTGCAATAGGAGATGCAAAATCTTCTGTTATAGTAGCGTCAGGTAGGGGAATTTTATTTGTTCCACTTGGTATAATAATTTTACCACAAATTTTTGGAGTTGATGGAGTGTGGCTTAGTATTCCATTTGCTGAACTTATAACTTTTGTAATTGGAAGTGTTTTAATAAAAAAATCGAATGATTATATGGATAAGAATTAAACATTTATGTTTAATTTTTTGTTTTTTTAAATTAAAGTAACACTTATAATTATATATATGAAAGTGTTATAATAGATGATATAAAAATAAAGGAGAATAAGTTTTATGAGAATGTCTAGAATGTTTATGCCAACATTAAGAGAAGTTCCAGCTGATGCAGTTATAAAAAGTCATCAATTAATGTTAAGAGCTGGTATGATAAGAAAAATGGCATCAGGTGTATATAACCAATTACCAATGGGTATAAGAGTGTTTAATAAAGTCCAAAAAATAATAAGAGAAGAACTTGATAAAAAGGGCTGTCAAGAAATTTTATGTTCAGCATTAATCCCAGCAGAGCTTTGGAAGGAATCTGGAAGATGGGATGTTATGGGAGATGAGATGATTAGGCTAAAAGATAGAAACGAAAGAGATTTTTGTCTAGGACCTACTCACGAAGAAGTTTTCTCAGATATTATAAGACAAGAAATAAATTCATACAAACAACTTCCACTTAATTTATATCAAATACAAGTAAAATATAGAGATGAAAGAAGACCAAGATTTGGTGTTATGAGAGGAAGAAGCTTCACAATGAAAGATGCGTATAGTTTTGATATTGATGAAGCTGGACTTGATAAGAGTTATCAAGATATGTATGAAGCATATACTAATATATTTAATAGATGTAAATTAGAACATAGTGCTGTACAAGCTGATACTGGAGCTATTGGTGGTTCTGTTTCTGCTGAGTTTATGGTAAAGTCTGAAGTTGGAGAAGATGAGATAGTATTTTGTAGTGGATGTAATTATGCTGCAAATATGGAAAAAGCAGTATCAGTAAACGCCCCTTCTTCAAACGAAGAAATGAAAGAATTAAAAGAAGTACATACAGAAAATGTTCACACAATAGAAGAACTTGAGGAATTTTTTAACCTTAAAAAAGAAAATTTTGCAAAAACTTTAATATATGTGGCTGATAAAAAGACTGTTGCAGTTGTTGTAAAGGGAAATCGTGAAGTAAACGAAACAAAGGTAGCTAATGCTATTGGTTCTGTTGTTGAATTTGAACTTGCAAATGAAACTACTATAAAAAAAGTTACAGATGCAGAAGTTGGATTTGCAGGTCCTAAGGGTATAAAAACTGATTATTTATTTATAGACAGAGAAGTAGCTGAAGCTAGAAATTTAATAATAGGAGCAAATAAGACTAATTATCACCTTGAAAATGCAAACTACGGTAGAGATTTTGAAGGTGTAGTGGGTGATTTTAGAAATGTTACTGAAGGAGATTTTTGTGTTGAGTGTGGGAAGCCTTTAGAAATAGCTAGAGGAGTTGAGGTTGGTCATATATTCAAACTTGGTACTAAATACTCAGAAGCTATGAACGTAAACTTTATAGATAAAGATGGAAAATCAAAGCCTATGGTTATGGGTTGCTATGGTATAGGAGTAGAAAGAACAGCTGCTGCTATAGTTGAACAACATAGCGACGAAAACGGAATAATTTGGCCACTTGAAGTAGCACCTTATCACGTTGTTGTTGTACCTGTTAATATCAAAAAAGAAGATCATATGGAAAATGCAGAAAAAATATACAAAAGACTTCAAGATATGGGAGTTGAAGTATTACTTGACGATAGAGATGAAAGAGCAGGAGTTAAGTTTAAAGATAGTGAATTAATAGGAATACCAATGAGAATTACTGTAGGTAAAGATATTATCGATAATAAAGTTGAATTTAAGTTAAGAAGATTAGAAGAAAAAGAAATAATATCTGTTGATGAAATTGAAGATAGAATAATAAAAGAATTTAAAGAAAACAATTTAAGCATAAGATAAGGAGAAATATATGAGCGTTAGAGTTAGATTTGCACCAAGTCCTACGGGGTTTGTGCATATAGGAAGTTTAAGGACTGCACTTTATAATTACCTTTTTGCAAAAAAAATGGGCGGAACTTATTTACTTAGAGTAGAAGATACTGATAGAACAAGACTAGTTGATGGTGCTATTGAAAATATGCTTAGCGCTATGGACTGGGCAGGTGTAAATCATACAGAAGGCGTAGTTTTAGATGAATTTGGTAAAGTTACTCAAAAAGGAGAGTACGGACCATACATTCAATCTGAAAGACTAGATATTTATAAAAAATATATTCAAAAATTATTAGATGAAGATAAGGCTTATTACTGTTTTTGTACAAAAGATAGACTTGACAAACTAAGAGAAACTCAAAAAGAAAATGGAGAAAATCCAAAATATGATGGTCATTGTAAGAGTTTATCAAAAGAAGAAATTCAAAAAAGAATAGAAAATGGTGAGGAATATGTTATAAGACTTAAACTTCCTCAAAACCATACTATAAAGTTTAATGATTTAGTAAGAGGAGAAACTGAGTTTAATACTAATGATTTAGATGACCAAGTATTAATAAAGGCAGATGGTTTTCCAACTTATCATTTTGCTGTTGTTGTTGATGATTATTTAATGAAAATAACTCACGTTATAAGAGGAGAGGAGTGGGTTTCATCAACTCCAAAGCACGTTTATTTATATGAAGCTTTTGGATGGGAAGCACCAACTTTTGTTCACCTTCCAAATATACTAAACACAGAAAAGAAAAAGCTAAGTAAAAGACAAGGTGATGTTGCAGTTGAAGACTTCAAGAAAAAAGGATATTTACCACAAGGACTTGTAAACTATGTATCTCTTGTTGGATGGTCACCAGAGGAAAATAAAGAATTATTTACTATGACTGAGCTTGAAGAAGCATTTTCTATAGAAAGAGTTTCAAAAAGTGGTGGAGTTTTTGATACAGAAAAGTTAAATTGGGTTAATCAACATTATATAAAAGAAGCAGACGATAATTACTTAACTGACTTAGCAATTCCTTTTTTAGTTGAAGAAGGATTTATAAAAGAAGATGAAATAAATTCTAAGTATGAATTTATAAAAGGAATGGTAAGTGTATTAAAAGAAAAACTTCAATACGTAAAAGAAATAACAAATCACGCAAATATTTTCTTTGGAAATGAAGTAAAACTTGAAGATAGTGATTGTGAAGAATTCTTAAAATTAGACCATATGAATACTTTAATAAATTCTCTTTGTGAGAAGGTTGAAAAGTCAGAAAAAGTTGATGAAGAATTTGTAAAGGCTATGTTTAAAGAAATTCAAAAAGAACACGGAATAAAAGGAAAGAGTTTATTTATGGGTTCTAGAGTAATCTTAACTGGACAAATGCACGGACCAGATTTACCAAAGACTATGGAAGTTTTAGGAAAAGATATTTGCTTAAATAGAATAAAATTTGTAAAAAATAATTTAATGTAATAAAAAAGCTCCTTTTATAAATTTATAAGAGGAGTTTTTAAATTATAAACATTAGTATCAAAAATATATTTTTTGAATTATAATATAAATGGTATAAAAATAGCGAGGTGATTTTATGAAACTATACAACACTCTAACAAGAAAAAAAGAAGAGTTTGTACCTATTGAAGAAGGTAAAGTAAGAATGTATGTTTGTGGACCTACAGTTTATAATTATATTCATATAGGAAATGCAAGACCGTTTATAATGTTTGAAACTCTAAGAAGATATTTTGAATATAAAGGATATGAAGTTACTTTTGTTCAAAACTTTACAGATGTTGATGACAAAATTATAAAAAGAAGTCATGAAGAAAACATAACTCCAGAGGAAGTGGCAAACAAATATATAGAGGAGTATTTTGTTGATGCTGATGGTCTTGGTATAAAAAGGGCTACAATTCACCCTAGGGTAACTGATAATATAGACGAGATAATTGAGTTTGTAAAAGATTTAGAAGAAAAAGGATATGCTTATTCAGTAAATGGAGATGTGTATTTTGATACTAAAAAATTTAAAGACTACGGAAAATTATCAAGACAAAACCAAGAAGAATTAGAAGCAGGGGCTAGAATAGAAGTAAATAGTAACAAAAAGCATCCCATGGATTTTGTACTTTGGAAAGCAAAAAAAGAAGGAGAACCAGGGTGGCAAAGCCCTTGGGGAGAGGGTAGACCAGGGTGGCATATAGAGTGTTCTGTTATGTCTAGTAGATACTTAGGAGAAACTATCGATATTCACGCTGGAGGGCAAGATTTATCATTTCCTCACCACGAAAACGAAATAGCACAAAGTGAGGCAAGAAGTGGAAAAACTTTTGCAAATTATTGGATGCACAACGGTTATATAAATATAAACAACGAAAAAATGAGTAAATCAAAGGGGAACTTCTTTACAGTAAGAGATATATCTAAAAAATACGATTTAGAAATAGTTAGATTTTTTATGCTATCATCTCATTACAAAAACCCTGTAAACTTTAGTGATGAGTTATTAAATCAAGCTAAAGCAGGACTTTATAGACTTTATAACACAAAAGAAAAGTTAGAATTTACTATAAAAAATTTAAAAGATATAAATATTAAAGAAACTGAAAAAGATTTATTAAAAGAACTTAATACATTCAAAGATAAATTTATAAAAGCTATGGATGACGATTTAAATACTGCTGATGCTATAAGTAGTATATTTGAATTATCAAGATTTATAAATACTAATGTAGATGAAAATTCATCAATAGAATTTTCAAATAAGTGCTTAGAATTATTTAATGAATTAACTAACGTTTTAAATATAGTAAATAAAACTAACAACGATATATTAGATGAAGAAATAGAAAGTTTAATAAATAAAAGAGTAGAAGCTAAGAAAAATAAAGATTATAACTTAGCTGATAAAATAAGAGAAGAATTACTTCAAAAAGGGATAATAATTGAAGATACTAGACAAGGAACTAAATGGAAAAGAGCTTAATTTATGAATAATACAGAATTGATAACTATGTCTCCGCTTGTGCTTGCATATTTAGGAGATACTGTTTATGAGTCTTATATAAGAGAATATTTAATCACAAAAAATATAAACAAAAAAGTTAATGACCTTCACAAATCTGCTATAAAGTACGTAAAAGCAAAATCACAAGCAATTATAATTCATAATATAGAAGAAGAATTAACAGAAGAAGAACACAGAATATACAAAAGAGGTAGAAACCAAAAATCTCATACTAGTGCAAAAAACGCAGATATTATAGATTATAAATGTGCAACTGGATTTGAAGCATTAATTGGATATTTGTACCTTTCAAAGCAAACAAAAAGACTTGATTATATAGTAAATAAAGGAATAGAAATAATAGAAAAGAGTTTCTAAAATTTAGAGACTCTTTTTTATTTTAAAATTATAATTTATAAACTTGTAGGTAAACTAATTAAAAAGAGTAAAAGACTTTAAAATAATGTATTTATATTTCTTATTTTAAAACTATTTTATAAAAATTTTAACAGGGTATAAATTTATAAAAATTAAGAAAGGAAAATAAAATGATGGGATTTAATTTTGATAATAGTTATTTAAGTTTACCAGATGAATTTTATAGCAAAATAGATTTAAATAAGGTAGCTAATCCAAAATTATTTATATTAAATGAAAACTTAGCAAAAGAATTAAATTTAAATATAGAAAATCTAAAAGATAAAGAAGGGGTAGAAATTTTATCGGGAAATAAAAAGGTAAGTGGTGGAAGCTATATAGCACAAGCATATGCAGGTCATCAATTTGGGTATTTTACTATGCTTGGAGATGGACGTGCTGTTTTAATTGGAGAACATATTGTAGATAATAAACGCTATGATATTCAGTTAAAGGGAAGTGGTCAAACTCCATACTCAAGAAATGGAGATGGACGTGCTGTTTTTGGTCCTATGCTTAGAGAGTATTTAATAAGTGAAGCTATGCACAAGCTAAACATAAAAACGACTAGAAGTTTAGCAGTTGTAACTACTGGTGAAGATGTATTTAGATATACTAGAAAAAAAGGAGCAATTCTAACTCGTATAGCAAAAAGTCATATAAGATTTGGAACTTTTGAATTTGCACAAAGGCTTTTAGGTTATGAAGAAACAAAACTACTTGCAGATTATACTATAAAAAGGCATTACAAAGATTTAGAAAATGAAGAAGATAAGTATGTAAAGTTTTTATATGAAGTAGTCAAAAATCACGCTAAACTTGTAGCTAGTTGGCAAAGTATAGGATTTATTCACGGAGTAATGAATACTGATAATATGACTATAAGTGGTGAAACCATAGATTATGGTCCTTGTGCATTTATGGATACATTTAACAAAAATACTGTTTTTAGTTCAATAGATACTCAAGGTAGATATTCATACAAAAATCAACCTATAATGGCGTATTGGAATTTATGCAGGTTTTCAGAGAGCTTACTTTTACTTATAGATAAAGATAAAGACATTGCAGTAAAAAAAGCTAGCGAAACTGTTTATAAATTCCACGAACTTTTTGAAAAAAATTATATAAAATTAATGAAAAATAAATTAGGACTTATAAAAGATAATCAAAAAGATAAAAACTTAATACAAAATCTTCTTGACTTACTTGAAAAATATGAAATAGATTATACAAACTTTTTTGTAAACTTAACTTATGAAAATTTAGACGAACTTGAAATATTTAAAATAGAAGAATTAAATTTTTGGAAAAATGAGTATATGAGTGTTTTAAACAGTCAAAAAATTTCAAAAGAAGAAATATTTGATATTATGAAAAAATCTAACCCTGTATTTATTCCAAGAAATAATATAGTTCAAGATGCACTTGATGAAGCAGAAAATGGAAATTATACTCCATTTATGAAAATACTAAAAGACTTAGAAAATCCATTTGACTACAATGAAGATACTAAAAAATATTCGAAAGTACCGAGAAAAACAAAGTATCCGTTTAAAACTTATTGTGGGACTTAATTGTAAATAGATTAAATATATTGTATTATTTTATATATAAATAAAAAGGAGAAAGAGTATGAAGGTAAAGATAATAGCACACACACCAGAACCAGAAAAAGTAATAGCAATGGCAGCAAAACTTTGTTATTCACCTGTTGGAGTATGTGAAATAGAAAAGGACTTAACAGAAGAAAAAGTAGATAAATTTTTAAATATGTTAATAAGTATGGGGCACGAATCTCCAATAGAACACGTTTCATTTACTTTTGCAGTTGAGGGAATTTCAAGAGCATGTTCTCATCAGTTAGTAAGACATAGACTAGCAAGTTATTCTCAACAAAGCCAAAGATACGTAAAATTAGAACAATTTGAATATATAATTCCAAAAGAAATAGAAAGTATTCCTGAAGCTAAAAAAGTATTTATAGAAGCTATGGAAAAAGACCAAAAAGATTATGATAAATTAGTTGATATATTATTTAATAAGCATTTTAATGATTTAATAAATGAAGGAAAAGAAGAAGCTAAAGCAAAAAAAGATGCAGAAAAGAAGGCAATAGAAGATGCTAGATACGTTTTTCCTAATGCTTGTGAAACAAAAATCGTATTTACTATGAATGTAAGAAGTTTATATAATTTTATTGAACATAGAAGTTGTGAAAGAGCACAATGGGAAATAAGAGACTTATCAATACAAATGTTAAAAGAATTAAGAAAAATATCTCCAATACTATTTAACAAAAAAGGACCAAAATGTGTTGGAGGACCTTGCCCAGAAGGAAAAATGACTTGTGGTAAAATAGTTGAGATAAGAGAAAAGTTTAAAAATTTATAGGTGGTGAATAAATGGCATTAATTGAAGGTAGAAATCCAGTTATAGAAGCTATTAAAAGTGATAGACAAATTGATAAAATAATGATATCAAATTCTTCTAAAGAAGGTTCTATAAAAAAGATAATAGCTTTAGCTAAAGAAAAAAATATTATAATTCAATATGTTGATAAAAATAAATTAGATGAAATAAGTCAAAGTCATTCTCACCAAGGAGTAATAGCTAAAGTTAGTGAATATAAGTATTTTGAGCTTGATGAAGTTATTAAAAACATAAAAAGCAAAAGCGAAGAAGCTTTTATAATAATACTAGATGAGATAACAGACCCTCATAATTTTGGTTCTATAATAAGAACTGCAGATGCTGTAGGAGCTCACGCTATAATAGTTCCAAAAAGAAGGTCTGTTCATATAACGCCTATCGTAGCAAAATCATCTGCTGGTGCTGTTGAGTATGTACCAATTTGTAAAGTAACAAATATAGTAAACACAATAAAAAAACTAAAACAGGAAGGTCTTTGGATTGCAGCAGCTGATATGGATGGACAAGTTTTTTATGAACAAAATCTAAAAGGACCATTAGGAGTTGTTATTGGAAGTGAAGGTTTTGGAATATCAAGGCTCGTTAAAGAAAATTGTGACTTTACAGTAAAAATGCCTATGATTGGCAACGTAACATCGCTTAATGCATCTGTTGCAGGTGGAATTTTACTTTACGAAGTATTTAGACAAAGAAACAATGGCAAATAAATATTTAATAGTTGATGGTTATAACATAATAAATGCGTGGGAAGAACTAAAAGAAATTTCAAAAACAGACTTAGAACATTCTAGAGAAAAGTTAATAGACATAATAACTGAGTATTCATCTTTTACTGGAAGAGAAGCTATAATAGTATTTGATGCGTATAATGTTAAAAATTCTAGAGAAAAAATAGAAAAAAGAAAAAATGTAAGTATTGTTTACACAAAAGAACATCAAACGGCAGATAGCTATATAGAGATGTATATGGAAAAACTATCGAAATATGATGATGTAAAAGTTGCAACTAATGATTATGCAGAACAACAAATAGTACTTGGAAAAGGTGCAACTAGAATATCATCAAGAGAACTAAAAATTGATGTTTATAATATAAAGTCAAAAATTAACGAAAAAAATAAAAATTCTAAAGGAAAAATACAGCGAAATTATCTAGAAGATAGATTAAATTTAGATGTTTTGTCGAAACTTGAGAAGATTCGTAGAAGGTGTTGAAATTACTATGTTTTTTAGGTTATAATACGGCTATTAATAATTTTTAGGGGGGTTAGATGCTGTAAATAATTATCTATAAGTATCTAAAAAACTTGGTAAATTTTTATAGATACAATTCCCTTAACATTTGATATAATACAACTAAGATTAAATTATTGCTCTATCCGAGTAACGTATTTTAATCTGACCTGACTGACGTGAATCCCATATATTGCGAAAGTGATATAATCATAGGGTAGAACCTTGAGGGTGTAACAGGGGTCCGAAAAAATAAGCGAAAACCAAGCATAGTAAATACAAGATATTTCACAAACAAGAAAACTTGTATATGTACCACGCGTTGTATGGGAATTTACGCCCTCTGAGTATTATATCAAACTAAAGTAGCTTGTTAAAATTTAACTTGCAAAATAGGATACGTTGAACAGGGAATTAAACATAATTTATAGATTTTTATATATTTATGGCAACGGATAAAAATGTTATTAGCGAATGATGAAAGTTATGAAAACTTAGAATTTTCTCAAAAAGATGAACACGAGATAGTATTAAATGCTAGTAAAGGGGACAAAATAGCTTTAGAATATATATTAAAAAAATATGTTAATTTTGTTAAGATAAAAGCAAAATCATATTTTTTAATAGGTGCAGATAAAGAAGACATAATTCAAGAAGGAATGATAGGTCTTTATAAAGCAATAAGAGACTTTGACCCAACAAAAACTAATTCATTTAAATCTTTTGCAGAAGTTTGTGTAACAAGGCAAATTATAACAGCTATAAAAACTGCAACAAGACAAAAACATATGCCACTTAACTCTTATATTTCACTTAATAAGCCTGTTTATGAAGATGAATCTGAAAGAACTTTACTTGATATGATTTCTACAAGTATAGTAAATGACCCAGAAGAATTAATAATATGTCAAGAAGAATTAAAAAGAATACAAAGAAAAATGAATGAAGTATTAAGTGAACTTGAGCTTAAGGTTGTTGAACTTTATTTAAATGGGAAGTCATATCAATACATAGCTAAAAAATTAGATAGAGATGTAAAATCAATAGACAATGCTTTACAGAGAGTAAAGAGAAAATTGGAAAAATCTCTTGAAAATAAAAAAAATTAATAGTAAAATACTTACCATAAGCTTATAAAAGCTAGAGGTTATTACAAAAGGAGGAAAAAGAAATGGCAAAAGCAAAATTTGAAAGAAATAAGCCACACGTAAATATAGGAACAATAGGACACGTA
>CALWPP010000009.1 GCA_944383455.1 uncultured Peptostreptococcaceae bacterium | reverse complement strand
TGGGAGTATGGCTCAGTTGGTAGAGCAAATGACTGTTAATCATTGGGTCACAGGTTCGAGTCCTGTTACTCCCGCCATTTTTTTATTTAAAATATAATGGGTGCATAGCTCAGCTGGATAGAGCAACGCCCTTCTAAGGAGTGTGTCCGGGGTTCGAATCCCTGTGCGCTCACCAATTATAAAAAGTTCCATACATTATGGGGCTTTTTTAATATGTAAAAATATAAATTAAATAATTTGTATATGCTTATATTATTATAGTATAATAATTAATGAAATAAATTTCTAGGAGGATTAAAATTGTTTGATATAAATTCCTTTTTTGATAACTTTTTGAATACAATTCTTGCTATAAAATTAAATGATTTTATAGATATATTAATAGTTGCCTATATTTTTTATAAGATATTTATGTTTATGAAAGATACTAGAGCAGGTCAAGTTTTAAAAGGAATAGTTTTATTATTAGTTGTAACACAATTAAGCGAAATATTTAAACTACATACATTAAATTGGATATTACTTAATTCTTTAAATATAGGTGTAGTAGCTACTATAATAATTTTCCAGCCAGAACTAAGAGCGGGTCTTGAGCATATAGGTAGAACTAAACTTAGTTTTTTTTATAAGAACCATTCAAATATTAAAGAAGAAGATTTTAATAGATATATAGATGAGATAGTGGAGTCTTTATATTCATTATCAAGACAAAAAATAGGGGCATTAATTATAATGGAAAGACAGACAAAACTTGGAGATATTATAAGTACTGGAACTACTTTAGATGCTCAAATATCAAGACAACTTCTAATAAATATTTTTATACCAAACACACCTTTACATGATGGTGCAGTTATTATAAGAGAGAATAAAATAAAGGCAGCAGCATGTTTTTTGCCTCTTACTCAAAGCAAAGATTTAAGTAAAGATTTGGGTACAAGGCATAGATCAGCAGTAGGCGTTTCAGAAGTTTCAGATTGTATATCTCTTATAGTATCAGAAGAAACAGGTGCTGTATCTATTGCAAAAGCGGGTAAAATTTATAGAAATATAACTAAAGATAGAATGTCTAGTATATTAAAAAATAATTTAAGAATTATTCCACAAGAAAAGAGCTTTTTAAAAGGTGGTTTGTTTAGATGAAAGATTCACTAAAAAACAATATAAAAATTAAATTAATATCACTAATGAGTGCTATTGTTTTATGGATGTATGTAATGATAATAATAGATCCTGAAGAAACTAGAACAATCGAAAATCTACATGTTAATATAAGTAATATGAATAAGGTAAGAGAAGAAGATTTAATGATTTATCCAGATAATAATGATTTAACTGTTGATATCAATATAACTGGAGATTTATCTGATATAAAATCTATTAGAAAAGAAGATATAAGTATTTTTGGTAATATAAATAATCCTATAGAAGGTAAGAATGAAGTTTATTTAACTGCATCAACTCCACAAGGAATAACTTATAAGTTTGATGAAAGAGTTGTATTTGTAAATTTAGAAAAAGTTATTAAAATGGAAAAAGAGATTAGCATTAATATAGAAGGAAATAATAAGTCTAATATCAAAAATGTTGTTATAGAGAATAATTCAGACAATTTAATAACAGTAGTAGGTCCAAGAACTCTTATGGATAAAGTAGATAAAGTTGAAGGGTACTTAGATATTGGAGAAAGTAATGAAAGTTTAACTGAAAATGTAGTATTAAAGCCTGTTGATTCTAGTGGTAATATAGTAGAAGGTGTAAGCTTAGAGTATGATAGTGTTGATGTTACTGTTAATATTTTACAAGAAAAAACTGTGCCACTTAAGTTAAAAATATTTGATTCTAAATTAAGTTATAATCTAAGTAATGTAAGTGTTAATATAAAGGCTGATAAAAAAGTTTTAGATAAGATAAATTTTATTGAAACAGATGATGTAAACTTAGATGAGATAGCAAATAATGAAAAGATAACTGTTAGAGCAAAAGCGCCAGAAAATGTATATTTAAGTCAACATGAGTATGAGATAAATACTAATGATATACCAAACTTATCAAAATTAACTTATAGTAAAGATGATTTGAAAATAAAAAATAATAATGATAATGAATCCTTAAATATACCTGAGAAAATAAATATTTTAGTAAACTACAAAGACGCAAAACCAATAAAAAACGATATAAAAGTATTTGTAGATCTAGAAA
Source organism: uncultured Peptostreptococcaceae bacterium (assembly GCA_944383455.1). GTDB lineage: Bacteria > Bacillota > Clostridia > Peptostreptococcales > Peptostreptococcaceae > JAGHEK01. The sequence goes on along the minus strand of CALWPP010000009.1, from coordinate 59,760 downwards.
AATCAAAAAGAATACAATTTAGTTCAAATAAAAATTTCGATGAAGTTTTTATATATCCAAATTCTATACAATAAATACAAGCAAATTAATAAGGACAAAAATATATTGTCCTTTTTTTTTATTTGTATTAAAATGCTATTATGGGAAAAATATTGTGTAATTTATAATAAAAATCCAATATAATATATATTGAAATTTTTTTGAAGGAGGTAGTGTATGAGAAAGTATTTTGGTACAGATGGAGTAAGAGGAATAGCAAACAAAGAACTAACTTGTGATTTAGCATACAGACTTGGAAGAGCTGGTGGGTATGTTTTATCTGAGGGAAGAGATAAAGTAAAAGTAGTTGTTGGAAAAGATACTAGAGTTTCTGGGGATATGCTAGAATCAGCATTAATATCAGGTCTTATGTCTGTTGGATGTGATGTTTTAGTTGTTGGAGTAATACCAACTCCAGGTGTATCTTATTTAACTAAAAAGTATGAAGCTGATTGTGGAGTTGTTATTTCTGCGTCTCATAATCCAGTTGAATATAATGGTATAAAGTTTTTTAACAAAGATGGATTCAAATTAGATGATGATATAGAATTAAAAATAGAAGAGTATATAGATAATATAGAAAAAGTTGACTACACTCCTGTTGGAGAAAATGTTGGAAAAAAAATAATTATACAAAATGCCCAAGATGAATATATTGATTATTTAAAGTCAATAGTTAATATTAATTTAAAAGGTTTAAAAGTTGTTCTTGATTGTGCAAATGGTGCATCATATATTGTAGCTCCAAAGGTTTTTGAAAAGTTAGGTGCTGATGTTATTGTAATAAATGATGAGCCTAATGGAAATAATATTAATGATAACTGTGGTTCTACTCACCCACAGAAATTACAAGAAGTTGTAAAAGAAAAAAATGCTGATTTAGGTCTTGCATATGATGGAGATGCAGATAGATTAATAGCAGTTGATGAGCAGGGTAATATAGTTGATGGTGACTATATAATGATATTAAGTGCCATTTACTTAAAAAAGAAAAATAAGTTAAAGAATAATACTTTAGTAATAACTGTTATGAGTAATTTAGGACTTACTATATGTGCAAAAGAAAATGGTATAAACTTGGTAACTACAAAAGTAGGAGATAGATACGTTTTAGAAGAAATGAAAAATAGTGGATATAATCTTGGTGGAGAGCAATCAGGTCATATGATTTTTCTAGATTATAATACTACTGGAGATGGTGTTTTAAGTTCTTTAATGCTTTCTCAAATAATTAAGGAAGAAGGAAAAACTTTATCACAACTTTCATCAGTTATGAATAAGTATCCACAAGTTTTAGTTAATGCTAGGATAAAAAATGAAAATAAAGATAAGTATATGGAATTTGAAGATATAAAATCTGAAATACAAAGAATTGAAAATTTACTTGACGGATATGGAAGAGTTTTAATAAGACCTTCTGGTACAGAACCTTTAGTAAGAGTGATGATTGAGGGTAAAGAAGAAAGTCAAATAAATAAGCTTGCAACTGATTTAGCAAATCTTATTGAGAAAAAACTGTCTTAAAAGAACACTTAATAGTGTTTTTTTATAAGCGCCAGAACTTAAAATTTTAAGTTGACGAGGACAGAGTTAATCGAAGTATCGGCGGATGCTCTGCGGCTTTCACAGTCGATAAAGTTTTCTTAAAACATAAAAGTGATTTTATGCACAAAGGGAAATTTATGTGAATTTGGACTTTATCTTAAAATATAAAAATAAATTTTAGGAGGATTATATTATGTGTGGAATAGTTGGATATCTAGGACACAAAAAAGCAACAGAAGTTTTAGTGGAGGGACTTTCTAAGCTAGAGTATAGAGGGTATGACTCAGCTGGTGTTGCAATAAACACTAAAGAAAATTTAGAAATAAGAAAATTTAAAGGAAGATTATCAGTACTTTCAGATGATTTAGAAAAAAATCCTATAAATGGAGGACTTGGAATAGGTCATACTAGATGGGCAACTCATGGTGAGCCTTCTGATGTAAATTCTCATCCTCATTTTAATAAGGATAAATCAATAGCAGTAGTTCACAATGGAATAATAGAAAATTATTTAGAATTAAAAGAAGAATTACAAAATGAAGGCTATGAATTTTTATCTCAAACAGATACAGAGGTTGTAGCTCATTTAGTTGATAAGTATTATAAAGGAAATTTACTTGATGCAGTTTATAAAGCTACTGAAAAATTAAGAGGAGCTTATGCACTAGGAGTTATTTGTAAAGATAATGATAAAGAGCTAGTTGCAGTTAGAAAGGATTCTCCACTTATTGTTGGGCTTGGAGAAAATGAAAATTTTATAGCATCAGATATACCTGCTATACTTAAATATACTAAAAAGGTATATTTTTTAGAAAACAATGAGTTTGTTCATATAGTTGATAATAATGTTACAGTTTTTGATATGAATAAAAATATTGTAAACAAAGCTATAAACGAAATAACGTGGGACGTAGAATCAGCTTCTAAGGGTGGATACGAACACTTTATGTTAAAAGAAATATATGAACAACCAAATGCAGTTAAAGAAACATTAATAAGAAGACTAGATAATAATAAATGTATAAAGCTTGATGACATAAAATTAACTAAAGAAGATTTAGAAAAAATAAATAAAGTATATATAATAGCTTGTGGTACGGCTTATCATGCAGGACTTATTGGAAAATATGCAATAGAAAAATTTGCAAATATTCCAGTTATATGTGATATAGCATCAGAATTTAGATACAATAACCCGTTTATTGATAATAACACTTTAGTTATATTAGTTAGTCAATCTGGTGAAACTGCTGATACTTTAGCATCACTTAGATATGCAAAAGAAAATGGTGCTAGAATAATGTCTATTACTAATGTTGTTGGTTCGTCAATAGCAAGGGAGTCAGATGATGTATTCTACACTTGGGCAGGACCTGAAATATCAGTTGCATCAACTAAAGCCTATACTACTCAAGTAGTTTCATTTTATATGATTGCACTTGATTTTGGGATGAAAAAGGAAATTATAACTAAAGAATTTTATGATAAAACAATAGAAAACTTAAAAAGTATAGATAAAAAAATAGAAAAAGTTTTATCTCAAGAAGATTATATAAAAGAAGTTACTAAAACTCTAAACAAAAAAGATAATGCATTTTATTTAGGAAGAGGACTTGATTATTTAGTTGCTATGGAAGGTGCATTAAAAATAAAAGAAATTTCTTATATTCATGCAGAAGCTTTTGCTGCTGGAGAGTTAAAGCATGGAACTATAGCACTTATCGAGAAAGGAACTCCAGTTATAGCTATTTTAACTCAAGAGAATTTACTTGAAAAGATGATTTCAAATATAGAAGAAGTAAGAGCTAGAGGAGCATACGTTATAGCAATCACAAAAGAAAATCATAAGGAAGTAGAAAAATCAGCAGATAAGGTTATTTATATACCAGATATTTGTGATAATTTATCAACAGTATTAACTGTAATACCACTTCAATTATTAGCTTATTATGCTGCTATTCAAAGAGGTTGTGATGTTGATAAACCAAGAAATCTAGCAAAATCTGTTACAGTAGAATAAAATTATTAATTACAATATTTTATAAATATATTAGCCAAGACTCTATAAATTAGATATTATTATTAATACCTAATTTACAGAGTCTTTTTTGTTGCAATATAGTTTTATAAGAATAATATATATATAAATTTAATATAATTTATATTGAAATTTCACATATTACAATAGTTTAAAATAATAGTTGACAGAAGTATAAATAAAGTATATAAAGATATAGTGGATATTTATATTTAGTATTTAAAGGAAAAATTCAAAAAATAAATAAGTTATATTTTATTTAATTTTTATTTAAATATATTTATTAATTCTTAAGGAGAAAATTAATATGTCAAAAATATTAGTTAGAAAAAGTCAACCACTTAAAGGTACAGTTAAGATAGATGGAGCAAAAAATTCGGTTTTACCAATAATAGCCGCAACTCTACTTGCAAAAGATAAATCAGTTTTAAAAGGAGTTCCTGATTTAAAAGATGTTCATGTTATATCAGACCTTTTAAGACATTTAGGAGCAAAAGTTGAGTTTAAAGATAATATTTTAACAATAGATGCTACAAATATAAATTTATTTGAAGCACCATATGAACTAGTTAGAAAAATGAGAGCATCATTTTTAGTTATGGGGCCACTTCTTGCAAGATTTAAAAAGACAAAGATATCTATGCCAGGAGGATGTGCAATAGGTACAAGACCAATTGATTTACATTTAAAAGGATTTAAGTCATTAGGTGCAAGAATAGATATGGATTATGGATTTGTTGAAGCTAGTACTGATGAGCTAATAGGAACTAAACTTTACTTAGATTTTCCAAGTGTTGGAGCTACTGAAAATATAATGATGGCTGCTACACTTGCAAAAGGAACTACAATAATTGAAAATGCTGCAGAGGAGCCTGAAATAGTAGACTTAGCTAACTTTTTAAATGAAATGGGAGCAAATATAAAAGGGGCTGGTACTAATACAATAAAAATAAAAGGTGTTGAAAAATTAAAAGGGGCTAATCATAATATTATACCAGATAGAATAGAAGCTGCTACATATATGGTTGCAGCAGCAATAACAAAAGGTGATATCACTATCGAGAATGTAATCCTTGAACATTTAAGACCAGTTGTTGCAAAACTTAAAGAAGCAGGATGTAAAGTTATTGAGATGGAAAATGCAGTTAGAGTAATTGGACCTGAAAAAATTCAATCAATAGATATAAAAACACTTCCACATCCAGGATTTCCAACTGATGTTCAAGCTCAGTTTATGGCAATGCTAACAGTTGCTAATGGTTCTGGAACTGTTATTGAAACTGTTTTTGAAAATAGATTTATGCATGTTGCTGAATTTAATAGAATGGGAGCAGATATAAAAATAGAAGGTAGAAGTGCTATTGTAAAAGGTGTTGAAAAGCTTCATGGAGCAAAAGTTGTTGCAACAGATTTAAGAGCAGGTGCAGCATTAGTTCTTTGTGGACTTATAGCAGAGGGTGAAACTATAATAGGAGATATATACCATATACAAAGGGGATATGTTGATATAGACAAAAAAATATCATCACTTGGTGGTAATATAGAAATAATAGAAGATTAATTTAGTAATAAAAATGATAGGGTTATTCATATACTTTAATGGACAAGTATTACAAAGGAGGAAAGTATATGAATAGCCCTTTTAAATCATTAGTAGCAGTAGTAGGTGGTATGATTATTGTACCAACTATTATTAGTTTATTTTTTTACAACGGGTTTGATTTTGAGGAAAGTAAAGATAAGTCTTATGAAAATAAAAGAGAATACATAAATCATGAATTAGTTTATAAAAAATCTCCAACTATAACTATTTATAATCATAAAAAAGATAAAAAAGAAAAAATAGATATAGAAAAATATTTATATGGTGTTTTATCGGGTGAAATGCCATCTGAGTTTGATATAGAAGCCTTAAAAGCACAAGCAGTTGCAGCCAGAAGTTATGTTTTTTATAAAAAAGAAAATGAAGATTTGACAAAACATAAAGGTGCAGTTGTATGTACAGATTTTAATCATTGTCAGGAGTATAAAAGTGAGGATGAGCTAAAAAAATTAAAAGGTGAAGATTGGATGAAAAGTTCATACCCTAAAATAAAAAAAGCAGTTGATGATACTAGAGGGCAAATAATAACTTATGATGATAAAGTTATACTTCCTCTTTATTTTTCAACTTCTTCTGGAAAAACAGAAAATAGTGAGGAAGTTTTTTCTAGTAAAAATCCATACTTAAGGTCTGTTGATAGTCCATACGATAAAGCATCTCCGAAATACACTTCTACTTTTGAGATAGAAAAAGATGAATTTGTAAAATCTTTAAAAAGAAACTACAACGATTTAGTACTATCAAAAAAAGATTTAAATTCACAAATAAAGATATTAAAAAAGAGTGAAGGCGGTTCGGTTAATAAGATACTAATTGGTAATAAAGAGTTAAAAGGCAGAGATTTAAGAAGTATTTTCAACTTAAATTCATCTAATTTTGATATAGATATTGATGAAAAAAAAGTTGTATTTAATGTTAGAGGTTTTGGCCATGGAGTTGGTATGAGTCAATGGGGAGCTGACGGTATGGCAAAGGAAGGTTTTTATTATTATGAAATATTATCACATTATTATACAGATACAAAAATAAAAGATATATATTAATATATTACTAAAATAAAATATTAAACTTATATGTAAAAATTATATTAAATTGTATAAAAATAACAAATAAGGCTAAAATACAGATAAATATACTTTGGAGGTATTTAGATGAAAAAGCTATTACAAAAGGATGGTTTTTATTTAGCTTTATTTGTTTTTGTAAGTTTAGTTGCCGTAGGAGGAGTATGGTTTACTAAAAATAATGTTGATGAATTAACTAGTAATGATTTATTAGTTGAAGAGCCTAAAAAAGAACAAGCTAGTGAAAGTGAAAAAGAAGTTCATCTTATAAAAAATAATGAAGACAAAAAAGAAGAAGAGGTTGTTCAAACTTCTACAGAATCTAAAGAAAATTTAGAAACTGCTAAAAAAGAACCACAAGATAAATTACATTTTTTAGGAAGTGAAATAACTAGAAGTTACTCTGAAAAAGAACCTAGCTACTCAAAAACTTTAGATGTTTGGGAAATACATAAAGGAATTGATGTTAGTGCAAAAGAGGGTCAGGAAGTAAAATCGCTTTTAAATGGTAAAGTAGTTGATGTATTTAAAGATGACGAACATGGGATATCTGTAAAAGTAGAGAGTGATAATAAGTTAGTAGTTGTTTACTCAAACTTAAATGAAAAACTTAATGTTAAAAAAGGTGATTCTATAAAAGAAGGTCAAACTTTAGGTCTTGTTGGTAAAACTACTTTTGTAGAGACAAAAGAAGATTCTCATGTGCATGTTGAAGTTTTTAAAGAAGAAAAAAGTATAGATCCTATGACTATAATAAAATAGCTATATAACAGGTTATCCTGTTATATTTTTTTTTGAATTTTCATATATTTGATTAAGGATAATATATTAGGGGGATTTTAATGAAAAATTACATAGAAGAAAGGGCAACAGTCATAGCTAAATATATACTTGATAAGAATTCTACTGTTAGGCAAACTGCAAAAAACTTTGGCATAAGTAAAAGTACTGTTCATAAAGATATAACAGAAAGACTAGAACTTATAAATCCATCTCTTGCAGAAGAAGTAAAAGAAGTTTTAGAAAAAAATAAATCAGAAAGGCATATAAGAGGAGGTCTTGCAACTAAACTAAAATATCAAAAAGTTAATAAATCAACTAGTTAAGATGCAGAAAATCTGTATCTTTTTTATATTGACTAAAGTCAAGATTTTAGATATTTTGTTATAAGTAAAAGTAATAATATTTTATATTCTGCTTAAAAATAATATAGTATAATCATATAAGGAGATGGATTGTATGACTAAAGCTGATATAGGTATAGATTTAGGTACTGCAAATGTTATGATTTATATAAATGGTAAAGGCATTGTTCTTGAAGAGCCATCAGTTGTAGCAATAGATAAAAGAACGAATGATGTTATTGCAATAGGAAAAGAAGCTAAAGATATGATAGGAAAAACTCCTGATTATATAACAGCTATAAGGCCGATTAGAGATGGTGTTATAAAAGATTATAGTGCTACTGAAAAAATGTTAAACTATTTTATAGAAAAGGTTATTTCTAAAAAAGGTCTTGGAGTATTTTTTATGCCAAGAATAATGGTTTGTGTACCAAGTGGTTTGACAGATACAGAAAAAAGAGCTGTTGACCAAGCAACAAGAGGAGCAGGTTCAAGAGAAGTATATATAATAGAAGAAACATTAGCAGCAGCAGTTGGTGCAGGTATTAATATATTTGAATCTATTGGTAATATGATAATAGATATTGGGGGAGGAACTACTGATGTAGCAGTTATTTCTCTTGGTGGAATAGTCGTTTATGAGTCTGTAAAAATTGCAGGTGATAGATTTGATTTAGATATAGTAAAGTACATAAAAGATAAATTTAATATAGTAATAGGAGATAGAACTGCAGAAAAACTAAAGATTGAGATAGGAAGAGTATTTGAGGGTGAAGAAAATTCTATGAGAGTTGCTGGACGAGATATTATAACTAGATTTCCAAAATCAGTAGAAATAACTTCATCAGATATTTATAATGCACTTAATGAATCGATAGAGCAAATAATTTATTACATAAAACGAGTTATGGATAAAACTCCACCAGAACTTTTGGCTGATATAAGTCAAAATGGAATTTATATAACTGGGGGAGGAGCATTATTAAGAGGAATACAAAAAAGAATACAAAATAACTTAAATGTTAAAGTAATAATACCTGAAAAACCAACTATTTGTGTGGCAAAAGGTACTGGTGAGAGTTTAAACTCTCTAGAACTACTTGAAATAGGAAAAGGTAATAAATAAAAAATCTCGCTACTTTGCGAGATTTTTTATGTTGCAAGAAGTATAGATGAGCAAATTATTTCTGAAAGTTCTAAAATAAAACTAAGTCTTATATTATTGAATGAAAATCTATTATTCTCATCTATTTTATCAACTATTCCAACTATTGAAAAATGTCCTATTTGAGGGAGTTTTTTACCAACACCTTTTCCAGGAAATATAGGACCTTCTCTAATTTGTATAATACCTATATTACTTTTTGAACCAAGACAAGCATCTATTGCTAAAAAGTTTCCTTTTTTATGAGTTTTTTTTATATTATCAATAGTTTCATATATATTTAGTGCGTGAATAGGTTTTTCTAGTGTACCATAAACAGGATATCTAAAACCTCTATTGTTAAGCATAGTACCAACTAATGGACCTAGTGCATCTCCAATAGCTCTATCAGTACCTATACAAACAATAACAGTATTTTCATCTATTATACTTTTTAAAGCAGAACTTAATATTTGGGTAGCATCATCTGCTTTATAATTAACTTTTGATAAGTACATATACTCCCCCCTTTAATAATATATTATGAATTTATAGTTATAAAAATTACCTTATTTAATTGTTCTAAATAATAAGAAAATTTTAATAAATATATTGACATAAATAAAATAAGTGATATAATTTAGTCATAATAAAAATGAATAAATTCTTGATTTACCTTATCAAGAGTGGCGGAGGGACAGGCCCTATGAAGCCCAGCAACCACCTATAATAGGAAATGGTGCTAAATCCTACAAGACGACTTTATGTCTTGAAAGATGAGGTTAGTTAATTTACGTATAGATAATTAACGCCTCTTCTTTTTGGAAGAGGCTTTTTTGATACCAAAATTGCTAACTTTAAAATTTTATACATTAATTTTGGGAGGAAACTTAAATGGCAAGACACTTATTTACATCAGAATCAGTTACAGAAGGTCATCCAGATAAAATATGTGACCAAATATCAGATTCTATACTTGATGCATTGCTTGAAAAAGACCCACAAGCTAGAGTTGCTTGTGAGACAACTGTTACAACAGGGCTTGTATTAGTTGCAGGAGAAATTAGTACAAAAACTTATGTTGATATACCAAAACTAGTTAGAGAAACAATTAGAGAAATAGGTTATGATAGAGCTAAATATGGGTTTGACTGTGATACTTGTTCTGTTATAACTTCTATAGATGAGCAATCAGGGGATATTGCTATGGGAGTTGATGAAGCATTAGAAAATAGAGAAGGTCAAACTGTTGAAGAAGAAATAGAAAAGGTAGGAGCAGGAGACCAAGGTATAATGTTTGGTTTTGCTTGTAATGAAACTGAAGAATTAATGCCATTACCAATATCTCTTGCACATAAATTAGCTAGAAGACTTACAGAAGTTAGAAAAAATGGTACTTTAAATTATTTAAGACCAGATGGTAAAACTCAAGTAACAGTTGAGTATGAAGGTAATACTCCAGTTAGAGTTCATACAGTTTTAATATCTACTCAACATGGAGAAGAAGTAACTAATGAAACTATAAGAAAAGATATAATAAATCATATTATAAAATCTGTAATACCAGAAAATTTATTAGATGAAGAAACTATAATATATATAAATCCAACTGGAAGATTTGTTATAGGTGGTCCACAAGGGGATACAGGACTTACTGGAAGAAAAATAATAATAGATACTTATGGTGGATATTCAAGACATGGAGGAGGAGCTTTCTCTGGGAAAGATCCAACAAAGGTTGATAGATCAGCTGCTTATGCTGCAAGATACGTTGCAAAAAATATAGTAGCTAGTGGACTTGCTGATAAGTGTGAAATAGAACTTGCTTATGCAATAGGAGTTGCAAAACCACTTTCAATATTTATTGATACTTTTGGAACTGGAAAAGTTTCTGAAGAAAAATTAGTTGAGCTTGTGAATAAGCATTTTGACTTAAGACCAGGAGCTATAATAAGAGATTTAGGATTAAGAAAGCCGATGTATAAAAAAGTAGCAGCTTATGGTCACTTTGGAAGAAATGATTTAGACCTTCCTTGGGAGAAAACTGATAAAGCTGAAATACTAAAAAAAGAAGCTTTATAAAATAATTAAAACCCTTAAAGTAATTTACTTTAGGGGATTTTTTTTTGTATAATAAACTCAAAAGTGTGTAAAATAACATTATTTTAGGAGAAAAATATGGAAAAATTAGAAGGAATGATTAGTGATATAGTATTTAAAAACGAACAAAATGGATATACTATAGCACATTTGACGAGTTCTGAAAATGATGTTTGTATAGTTGGATGTATGCCTACAATATCAATTGGTGAGAGTATAGAAGTTTCTGGTAAATGGGTAAATCATAATATTTATGGACTTCAATTTGAGGTAAGTAGTTTTATGCCAATTACTCCATCATCTCTTGAAGGGATATACATTTATTTATCATCTGGAATGATTAATGGTATTGGGGATAAGATGGCAAAAAAAATTATAGATAGATTTGGAGTTGAAACATTAAATATAATTCAAAATACTCCAGAAAGACTAAAAGAAATTGAAGGTATTGGAAGTAAAAAAATAAATCAAATAATAAAAAGTTATGAAGAAGATAGAGAACTTAGAAATATAATAATAGAGTTATCTCCATATGGAATAACACCAACTTATTGTATGAAAATATATAAAAAATATAAAGATAATACGTTAAATAAAATAAAAAAGAACCCATATAAATTAGCAGAAGATATTGTTGGAATCGGATTTAAAAAATCTGATGAGATTGCAAAGAGTTTAGGGATTGAAAATAATTCAATAGATAGAATAAGTCAGGGAATAATATATATACTAAAACAATCAATAACAAATGGTCATACATATCTTCCAAGAAACGAACTTTTAATAGAGAGTATAAAACTTCTTGAAGTTGATAAAATTTTAATTGAGAATGCTTTAGAAACTTTAATTTTTGATAAAAAACTTTATATGGAAACTATAAATAACTCACAAAATATATATTTAATTCCTTATTATATTTGTGAGAATGGAGTTTGTAAGTATATAGCTAATTTATCAAGTTTTGATTTTGAAGACCTTGATATAAACATAGAAAAAGAAATCGAATATATAGAACAAGAAGAGAACATAAAATTAGCAAAAAATCAAGTAATCGCGGTTAAAGAAGCTATAAATAGTGGGGTAGTTATAATAACAGGAGGTCCTGGAACGGGTAAAACAACTACTATAAATACTATTATTAAAATTTTTGAAAACAATAACAAAAAAGTGGTACTATCAGCACCAACAGGAAGAGCAGCAAAAAGAATGAGTGAAACTTCTAAAAAAGAAGCAAAAACTATTCATAGACTTTTAGAGATGGGATATTCAAATGATGATGAAGACCTTACATTTATGAAAAATGAAGAAGAACCTATAAAAGCTGATGTTATAGTTGTTGATGAAGTTTCTATGGTTGATATTTACCTTATGTATAGCTTATTAAAGGCAATAAAACTTGGTACTAGACTTATATTAGTTGGAGATAGTGACCAACTTCCATCAGTTGGTGCAGGAAATGTTTTAAGTGATTTGATTTCTTCTAAAGTTATAAACGTAGTTAGATTAACAGAGATTTTTAGACAAGCAAGTGAAAGTATGATTGTAGTTAATGCACATAGAATAAACAAAGGTCAGCCACTTTACCTTAATTCAAAGGGAAAGGACTTTTTCTTTATAAAAAAAGAAACTAATGAAGAAATTTTAAATGAAATAATTGAACTTGTAGATAAAAGATTACCTAAATTTTATAATGTAGATAAAATAAAAGATATTCAAATACTATCTTGTATGAGAAAAGGAGATGTTGGAGTTTTTAATTTGAATAAAGAACTCCAAAAATACTTAAATAAGAAAGGAAATCATAAAGTAGAAGAAACATTTCAAAAAAGGATTTTTAGAGTTGGCGATAAAGTTATGCAAATTAAGAATAATTATACAAGAAAATGGAAAAATGAAGAAGAAACAGAGAGTGGCGAAGGGGTTTATAACGGCGATATAGGATATGTTTATCATATTGATAAAGATAGAAAAGTTTTGTATGTAATATTTGACGATGTAAAAATTGTTAAATATAAATACGAAGATTTAGATGAACTTGATCATAGTTACTCAACAACTATTCATAAAAGCCAAGGAAGTGAATTTCAAATAGTTATAATACCAATAGCTTGGGCTCCACCAAAGCTACTTAGTAGAAACTTACTATATACTGCCGTAACTCGTGCAAAGAAAGTTGTAGTATTAGTTGGAGATATTAAGTATTTAGAATTTATGATTAAAAATAATAACACTAATAAAAGATACTCAAATTTAGCGTATAAATTAAATTCTTTAAGTATTTAAAGATTATAATTAAAAATATAATATGTATAAGAAATATAAATATACTAAATTATTTTAATAAATTTAGCATAATAAAAATAATATAATATATAATTTTGGTTAATAATTATTATTAATTTTAAATTAATAATAAAGGAATTAGAATATGAACTTAAATTTATATAAAGAGTTTAAGCTATCAGAGTTATTTTCAAAAATTTTAAATGATATTTTAGATTTTATATATCCAGAAAATATTACTTGTGTACTTTGTGATAATCCAATAAGAAAAGATAATACATATTCTATTTGTAAGAGTTGTTTTGATGAACTTAATTTTATATTAGATGGTTGTCTTACTTGTGGTAAAAATATTATCAATTATTCTTTAGAAGAAAATGATATAAAAAATTGTAATTTCTGTAAAGATAAAAAATTCTATTTTGATAGAGCAATCTCTTGTATTGAGTATACTGATTTAAGTAAAAAATTTATATTTAAGCTAAAATATAATGATAAAACTTATTTAAGTAAAATAATAGCTAATATAATGAAAGAAAAGTTATGTGTTGAAAATATAAAAGTTGATTATATATTATGTGTTCCAATTCACAAAAAAAGACTTAAAGAGAGAGGATTTAATCAATCTCAAAAGATTTCATTTTATTTAAGCAAGTATTTAGATATTCCTTTTTTAGATATACTAAAAAGAATTAAAAAAACTAAAAAACTTTATAAATTAAATAAAAATGAAAGACAGAATGAACTTAATAATGTTTTTAAGATAGATGATAAAAATAACTTATTAAAAAATAAAGATGTTTTAGTAGTTGATGATATATTCACAACTGGTTCAACAGTTAATGAAATTTCAAAAGTATTAAGAAAGTATGGCGTAAATAAAATTTATATTGTTACTTTAATAACTAAACATCTTTAAACTATTGTTATTTTTAATTAATATTTAATAGCGTTTATTTTAAATTACTTAAAATATAAAATATTATTGACATAAATTTATTTAAATATTAAAATTAACTAGTGATATTTAGGTCTGTGGTTGAAAGTCCAAGCCAGTCGCAGGCAAAAGGATCCACGTAAGTCAACTTAAAAACTTAGTTGATGATCATGGTGCGGCTTAGAAGTAAGACCTACCGATTAAATTCGAGAGGAGTAGTAGTAAGGCAAACCCGAGCAAACCTTCCAGTAGGCGAGTGTGGGGTCAAAAACCAGGTCAGCTAAATATCTAGAAAGTACCATTAGGTGCTTTTTTTATTACATAAATTTATTTTAGTTTTAAAATATATCAATACTATAAAATTTTAGAGGGATATTTTTTGATAGAAAAATTAACCACACTAATAATATTTATTTTTGATGGGATAAAAGATATTATAGATATATGGTTAGATAAAAAAATATCTTTTTTAGAAAAACTTGATGATACAATTTTTCAAATAACTTCTATTTTGTTTTGTGTAATATTAATAATTTTTATGTGGAATTTGATTTTATAATTATAATAAGATAACAAAATTTTATAGTTGACAATATATAAATATATATTATATTTTTATAATAAATATTGTTTAGTTATAAAGTTTGTTTCAGTAAGGGGGGATTGAAATGAGAAAAACAATAAATATTTGTATTGTTTTTATACTAAACATATTATTTATAAATCTTATACAATCATTATATCTTTTTGCAGAAGTTAACTTTAATATTATACCATTTTATTTTACCTATATATCTTGGATAGTATTAGCTTATTTAAACGTAAATTTTATTTATAAAAAAAGAACAGATGATATAGTATTTTTAGCAACATTAACATTATTAGTGTCTATTGTTTTAAGTTTAGTAGTTAATTTATTTGATTTAGCTGGTGGAATTTATATAATAGATGGGAGTTCTAACACATTTATCAAAAATCTAGTGTTATCACTACTATCATACAATACAGTTGATACAACAATAATAATGATATTAAGTTTAATAATATCTTTCATAATTGATTTTAAAAATGAATCTAATTGGAAAAAAATATCTAATTTTCACAGTAAGCTATTAAGTTTTAAGTTCTAATAAAACATTTTGATACTATAAAAATTAATTTAATATAGAAAATTTATAAAAAATAACTAATAAAAATTTTATTAGTTATTTTTTATTTTTATACAGAAATATTTTAGGATTTATTTTGTTTATTACAAAATTATTATATTTAATTTTAAATACATAAAAATTTTTTACTATTAAATAATATTATAAGTAAATTAATTAAAATTAATAAAAGGATTTTTATTAGTTTTGTAGAATAATAACAGTATAATACAAACAACTTTGTATTATCAACTTGAAAGGGAGTGTTCTTATGAGAATAACAATATCAGGGAAACAAATTGAATTAACTGAAGGTATAAAAGATGCTATACACGAAAAATTAGGAAGACTTGATTTTTATCTAAGTGATGAGAGTGAAATGAAAGTGACTGTTAGAGCTAAAAAATCAAGACAAACAATTGAAGCAACAATAATACCTATAAGTGGTCCAATAATAAGAGCAGAAGATAGTGAAGAAAATTTATATGAAGCAATAGATGTTGTTTATGATAAATTAAATAGACAGCTTAGAAAATACAAAAATAAATTAAAAGATAAGCACCAAAGACATGAAAGCATAAGATACGAAAATATTGAAGAGTTTGACGAAATAGTAGAAGAAGCAGATAAAAATTTAATTATAGAAAGAACTAAAAAGTTTGATATGAAACCTATGACTTGTGAAGAAGCTATTTTACAAATGGAGCTTATAGGACACAACTTTTATATGTTTAATAATATTGAAACTGAAGAAGTTTGTGTTGTATACAAAAGAAATAATGGTGGATATGGTCTTATTGAACAGGAATAATTAAAAACAAAAACTATCGACTAATTTTTAGTCGGTAGTTTTTTTATAATTTTTTTAATATACAACAGGTAGTTAGTTTTGATTAATAAACCTGCTTAGATAGTTTATACATAAAAAATACTGAAAATACTATATATAACTTTTAAATTTTCAAAATTATTATTTACAAACGATAGTATTTTAAGTATATAAATTTAACTAGCACAATGTGTTAATAAATATGATTTATATATAAGTGATATTTATGGTAAAATAGTAAATAGTATATATTTTAAGGAGATGTTTTTAATGGGCTTTTTAGATAATTTATTTAATATGGCAGAAAAAAGAGAGATGAAAAAGTTCAATCAAATAGTAGATACTATTGACTCTCTTGAGAGTAAATTTAAAGAAATGTCTGATTCTGATTTAAAGAATATGACTAATATATTTAAAGAAAGACTTGAAAAAGGTGAAACTCTAGATGATTTACTTCCAGAAGCTTTTGCAGTTATTAGAGAAGCATCTACTAGAGTACTTGGAATGAGACATTATAGAGTACAATTAATCGGTGGAATAGTACTTCATCAAGGTAGAATTGCAGAGATGAGAACAGGGGAAGGTAAAACATTGGTTGCTACTAGTCCAGTTTATTTAAATGCTTTAACTGGAAAAGGTGTACATGTTGTTACTGTTAATGATTATCTTGCAAAGCGTGATAAAGAATTAATGAGCAAACTATATGAATTTTTAGGGCTAAGTGTTGGGGTTATAGTTCATGGGCAAGACCCACAAACAAGAAGAGCGCAGTATAGTTGTGATATAACTTATGGGACTAATAATGAGTTTGGATTTGATTACTTAAAAGATAATATGGTTATACATAAAGAACAAAGAGTTCAAAGAGAACTAAATTATGTTATAGTTGATGAGGTTGACTCAATTTTAGTTGATGAAGCTAGAACACCTCTTATAATTTCTGGTCCTGGAGATAAATCAACACATCTTTATTCAGATGCAAATACATTTATTTTAACTTTAAATGAAGAAAATTACGAAATAGAAGAAAAGCAAAAGTCTGTATCATTAACTGAGTCGGGAATAAAAAAGGCAGAAGTATATTTTAGTGTTGATAATATAACTGATTCTGAGCATATGGAACTTTATCACCATATAAATCAAGCATTAAAAGCACATAAAATAATGAAAAAAGATATAGATTATGTTTGTCACGATGGAGAAATTGTTATAGTTGATGAATTTACAGGAAGACTTATGTTTGGTAGAAGATACTCAGAAGGACTTCATCAAGCAATAGAAGCAAAAGAAGGTCTTAAAATTCAAAGAGAATCAAAAACTCTAGCTACTATTACATTCCAAAATTATTTTAGAATGTATAATAAACTTTCTGGAATGACTGGTACTGCAAAAACAGAAGAAGATGAATTTAAAGCAATTTATAGAATGGATGTTGTTCAAATTCCAACAAATAACCCGATAAGAAGAATTGACGAAGCTGATGTTGTTTATAAAAATGTAAGAGGAAAGTTTAATGCAGTAGTTGAAGAAATAAAAGAAAAAAGTGAGAAGAAGCAACCAGTTTTAGTTGGTACAGTTTCTATTGAAAATTCTGAAATACTTTCTCATTTATTAAAGAAAAAAGGAGTAAAACACGAAGTATTAAATGCTAAAAATCACCTGAAAGAAGCTGAAATAATAGCACAAGCAGGAAGACTTGGAGCTGTAACTATTGCTACTAATATGGCGGGTCGTGGTACTGACATTGTACTTGGTGGAAATCCAACTTTTATGACTAAAAAAGAAATGAGAAAGCTTGGGTATAGCGAAGAAGTTTTAAGTATAATCGATACATCATTAGAAGGAATAGAAAAAGAAGGAAATGAAGAACTTTTTAAAGCAAAAGAAAAGTATGACGAGATATACAAAAAATATAAAGAGCAAACTTCAAAAGAACAAGAAGAAGTTTTAGCTGTTGGTGGACTTTGTATAATAGGTACTGAACGTCATGAATCAAGAAGAATTGATAATCAGTTAAGAGGTCGTGCAGGGCGTCAAGGAGATCCAGGTACTTCTAAGTTTTATATTTCACTAGAAGATGATTTAATGAGACTTTTCGGTAGTGAGAGAATAACTGGAGTTATTGAAAAAATAGGTCTTGAAGAAGATATGCCAATAGAACATAAAATGCTTACAAAGTCAATAGAAAATGCTCAAAAGAAGGTTGAAGGAAGAAACTTTGGAGTAAGAAAGCAC
Source organism: uncultured Peptostreptococcaceae bacterium (assembly GCA_944383455.1). Classification (GTDB taxonomy): domain Bacteria; phylum Bacillota; class Clostridia; order Peptostreptococcales; family Peptostreptococcaceae; genus JAGHEK01. The sequence goes on along the minus strand of CALWPP010000009.1, from coordinate 41,671 downwards.
GTTTTACAATACGATAATGTAATGAATAAGCAAAGAGAAATAATTTATAAGGAGAGAAAGCGTGTTTTAGAAGGAGAAAATTTAAAAGAAGAAATACAATCTATGATACACTCTCTTATAGAAAATGCAATTAATGCTTATTTAGATGAAGATGGAATAAACGAAGAAGGATTTAAAGATTATATGTATAGTCAGTTTATGCCAAAAGGTAGCATAGAAATTGAAAATATAGAAAAATTAAATCCGATTGAAGTAATAGAAAAAGTTTATGAAATAGCACTAAAAATATATAATACTAAAGAAGAAGGTATAGGCTCTGAAAGAATGAGAGAAATTGAAAGAGTAATACTTTTACAATCTGTTGATAATCATTGGATAGACCATATTGATGCAATGGACCAACTTCGTCAAGGGATAGGACTTCGTTCTATAGGTCAACAAGATCCAGTAGTTGCTTATACTAATGAAGGTTTTGAAATGTTTAATGAAATGAATCAACATATAAAAGAAGAGACTATTAAGTATTTATTTAATATAACTGTTGAAAAACAAGTTGAAAGAAAGCAAGTAGTTGATATTGAGCATTTATCTTCAAATATGGATGAAGAAACTAGTAAAACTATTAAAAAAGAAGAAGAAACTGGAAGAAATGAAGATTGTCCTTGTGGAAGTGGAAAAAAATATAAAAAGTGCTGTGGAAGATAAGGAGTGAATATGCTAAATTTACAAGAATATAAAAGCGATTTAGAAAAAATCGCTTTAAATATAGAAGAATTGAGGGATTCTCTTTGACTTAGATGTTATTTTAGAAAAAATAAATCTAAACGAAGAGAAGATGAATGATAAAGACTTTTGGAATGATAACGAAAAAGCCCAAAATATTTTGCAAGAGAATAAAAGTCTAAAGGAAACTTTAGATGAATTCAATGAATTACTAAACCTAAAAGAAGAGATAGAACTTTTAATTCAAATTGCAATTGAAGAAAATGATAATTCACTAGAGGGTGAAATAGAAAAAGAAATAAATAATTTAAAAGAAAAAGTTGATAAAGTTAAGATAAAAACTTTATTAAATGGAGAATATGACAAAAATAATGCAATATTTTCTATAAATGCAGGAACTGGTGGTCTTGATGCACAGGACTGGGCTCAAATGTTACTTAGAATGTATATAAGATACTCTGAGAAAAAAGGGTATAAAGTAAAAATATTAGATATGTTAGATGATTCTGCAGCAGGGATAAAAAGTGCAACACTTAAAATTGAAGGACTTAATGCCTATGGATATTTAAAAAGTGAAAAAGGGGTTCATAGAATAGTTAGAATTTCTCCATTTGACCCCTCTGGCAAAAGGCATACTTCATTTGCATCAATAGATGTGTTACCAGAACTTGATGATAGCATAAAAATTGATATAAACCCTTCTGATTTAAAAATAGATACGTATAGGGCATCTGGTGCAGGTGGTCAACATATAAACACAACAGACTCGGCAGTTAGAATTACTCATATTAAAACAGGAGTAGTAGTTCAATGTCAAAATGAAAGGTCTCAACACAAAAACAAAGATACTGCAATGAAAATGCTTATGGCAAAATTAATTGAACTTAAAGAACTAGAACAAAAAGAAAAAATAGAAGATATTCAAGGTAAATACTCTCAAATAACTTGGGGAAGTCAAATAAGGTCTTACGTATTTCAACCTTATAAATTAGTTAAAGACCATAGAACGGGTGCAGAAATTGGAAATGTAGACTCTGTGATGGATGGAAATATTGATTTATTTATAAATGAGTATTTAAAAAATAATAAACAAAATAATAGTTAATTATAAGTTTGATGTATGAAAATTCATACATCAAATATTTTGGAGTTTTTTATGAATATTAAAGAAATTTTAAAAGATGAATTTAATTTAAAAGAAAGTCAAATAGAAAATACTATATCGCTAATTGATGAAGGAAACACTATTCCGTTTATCGCAAGATATAGAAAAGAAATGACTGGAAATATGAGTGATGTTTTGCTTAGAGAATTTTTTGATAGACTAAATTATCTAAGAAACTTAGAAGCTAGAAAAAATGATGTATCTAGACTAATTGAAGAAAAGGGAAAATTAACTGATGAAATAAGTTTAAACATATTAAATGCAAAAACTTTGCAAGAAGTCGAGGATATTTACGCACCTTTTAAGACTAAAAAAAGAACTAAAGCAACCATTGCAAAGGAAAAAGGGCTTGAGAATTTAGCACTTGAAATTTTAAATAAAAATATAGAAAATATAAATGAGACTGCAACAAGATTTATTAACAATGAAAAAGATTTAAATTCAATTGAAGATTGTTTAAATGGAGCAAAAGATATAATTGCAGAAATTATTTCTGATGACTCAAATGTAAGAAAATATATAAGAGATTTAATTTTAAGAGAAGGAATTTTGTTTACTAAAAACTTAAGTGATGAAGACTCAGTATATAGTATGTATTACAATTTTTCAGAAAGTGTAAAAACTATTGCATCTCATAGAGTTTTGGCTATAAATAGAGGAGAGAAGGATAAATTTTTAAAAGTAAAGATTGAAATAAACAAAGAAAAGGTAATAAATTATATTTTAAATACTTACATAACTAAAGAAAACTTTAAAAACAAAGAAATAATTTTAGAATCAATAGAAGATAGTTATAAAAGACTTATCTTTCCATCAATAGAAAGAGAAGTTAGAAATACATTAACAGAAAAAGCCGAGGAAAGAGCTATTAGTGTATTTGGGAAAAATTTGAAAAATCTATTACTCCAATCTCCTTTAAAAAATAAAGTTGTTATGGGATTTGACCCGGCTTTTAGAACAGGTTGTAAGATTGCAATAGTTGATAGAAATTCAAAACTTTTGGATACAACAACAGTTTATCCAACTGAACCACAAAATAAAATATTAGAAACAAAAGAAGAATTAACAAAACTAATTAAAAAATATAAAGTAGATGTAATTGCTATTGGAAATGGTACTGCATCAAGAGAGTCTGAAAAAATAGTTTCTGATATTATAAAAGAGACTGATGAGAAAGTTAGTTACATAATAGTTAATGAAGCTGGAGCGTCAGTTTACTCAGCATCAAGTATTGCAAATGAAGAACATCCTGATATAAATGTATCATTAAGAGGTGCTATATCAATAGCAAGAAGACTTCAAGACCCACTTGCAGAACTTGTTAAGATAGAACCAAAAAGTATTGGTGTTGGGCAATATCAACACGACTTAAATCAAAAAAGATTAGAAGAAGTTTTAGGTGGAGTAGTTGAAGACTCTGTAAACTCTGTTGGGGTTGATTTAAATACGGCATCATTTTCACTGCTTAGTTATATTTCTGGAATTAGTAAATCTATTGCAAAAAATATAGTTTCTTATAGAGAAGAAAATGGAAATTTTAAATCAAGAGATGAGCTTAAAAAAGTTAAAATGTTAGGACCTAAAGCATTCACTCAATGTGCAGGATTTTTAAGGATTTCACAATCTGAAAACCCTCTTGATAATACTTCTGTGCATCCAGAAAGTTATGAGATATGCGAAAAAATGTTAAATATATTAGGCTATTCTTTAGATGATGTTAAAAATAAAAAGATAAGTGATATTGATAAAAAAGTTAAAGAGTACGATATAGATAAATTAAGTAAAGAATTAAATATAGGTAAAATAACTTTGCAAGACATAATAATGGAAATTAAAAAGCCAGGACTTGATCCAAGAGAAGATAAATTAAAGCCGATTTTAAGAACTGATATTTTAAAAATTGAAGATATAAAAGAAGGAATGATTTTAAAAGGGACTGTTAGAAATGTAGTTGACTTTGGAGCATTTATAGATATTGGAATAAAAAATGATGGACTTGTTCACAAGTCAAAAATGAGTAAATCATTTGTAAAGGATACTATGAGTATAGTAAATGTTGGTGATATAGTTGATGTTAAAGTTATTCAAGTAGATAAACAAAAAGTATCATTATCTATGATTTTAGAAGATTAAAGGAGACAAAATGATTTTAATAAAAAACGGAACAATAAACACTATAACAAATGGAATAAAAAAGTGTGATTTACTAATTGAAGATAAAAAAATAAAAGAAATCGGAGAAAATTTAAAAGTAACTGATGAATATACTATAATTGATGCAACTAATAAATTAATTTTTCCAGGATTTATTGATGCTCACACTCATCTTGGGCTTTGGGAAGACTCTATAGGTTTTGAAGGTGCAGATGGAAATGAAGAAACTGACCCTATAACTCCAAACTTAAATCCAATAGATGGCATTAATCCTATGGATATAAACTTTAAAGAAGCTATACAAGGGGGTGTAACATCAGTTTGTGTTACACCTGGGAGTGCTAATGTTATGAGTGGTGAGTGCATAGCTATTAAGACTTTTGGTAGAAGAATTGATGATATGGTAATTAAAAATCCAGTTGCATCAAAGATTGCATTTGGTGAAAACCCAAAGTCTTGCTATGGAAGAGACGACAAAACTCCACAAACTAGAATGGCAATAGCTTCTATATTAAGAGAAAATATTATAAAAGCAAAAGAGTACTTAGAACAAATTGAAGAATATGAAAAAGACCCAGAAAATAATGATAAGCCAGAATTTGATATAAGATATGATAGTTTAATTAAAGTATTAAGAAAAGAAATACCATTTAAAGTTCACGCACATAGAGCAGACGATATTTTTACTGCAATAAGAATAGCAAAAGAGTTTGATTTAGATATAACTTTAGATCACTGTACAGAAGGTCATTTAATAGCAGATGAACTATCAACTGAGAATTATCCAGTAATAGTTGGAACTGCACTTTCTGAGAGGACTAAAGTAGAACTTAAAAATTTAAGTTTTGATACTCCAAAAGTTTTATCAGAAAAAGGTCTATCAGTTTCAATAACAACAGACCATCCAGTAACTCCTATTCAGTATCTTACAATTTGTGCAGGACTTTCTGTAAAGCACGGAATGAAATACGAAAAAGCAATAGAAGCTATAACTATAAATCCTGCAAAAGCATTAAGAATTGATGAAAGAGTAGGTTCTATTGAAGTAGGAAAAGATGCAGACCTAGTTATATGGGATAACGACCCACTTAATATTTATAGTAATGTGTTGTATACTATAGTTGATGGAAAAATAGTATATAAAAAGTAGTTTGACTTTTAACTTAAAGGGTAGTATTATATGTAAAAGGAAAAATAAATAACAAAAAATCTTCGGGGCAGGGTGAAATTCCCTACCGGCGGTAAAGCCCGCGAGCTAATATTTAGCATGATTTGGTGAAATTCCAAAGCCGACAGTAAAGTCTGGATGAGAGAAGAAGTTTATTATAGATTTAAGTTAGCTAATTTTTTTATTATGTTATTTTATTATTAATTAATGTTACATAATTAAAAACTTTAGATGTATAATTAATTTAAATTTTGCTCATAAATAAGCTCAAAGAAGATTTCTTTGGGCTTTTATTATTTCCTAAATAAATTTTTTAGGAGGATTGATTTATGAAATCAAATACATTAGTTAAAGTTTCAATTTTAGTGGCTATTGGATATATATTTATGTTTATATCAATTCCAATACCAGTTTTATTTCCAAGTTTTTTAAAATTTGATATATCAGATATTACTGCAGTTTTAGGAGGAATAGCTCTAGGTCCGATTTACGGAATATTAATTTGTTTTTTAAAAAACTTACTTCAATTTATAACAGGAATGAGTACTACTGGGGGAGTTGGAGAATTTGCAAATTTTTTAATTGGTTCAAGTTTTGTTTATTTTTCGTCAAGTTATTTTAATAAACACAAGGAAAAATTATTTAAAAGCCTACTTATTGGAACTATATCAATGATTATTGCTGGTTGTTTAGCAAATTATTTTATAATACTTCCTTTTTATAGTACTATAATGCCAATAGAAGCCGTAATTTCTATGGGGAGCCAAATAAATCCATTAGTAGTAAATAAAATAAGTTTTATCATTTATATGATAGCTCCATTTAATTTATTAAAAGGATCTATATTATCCATTACAATAGCTTTAGTTTATAATAAAATTAAAAAATTTTTATAAAGACACAATTTTTGTGTCTTTATTTTTTATAATTATGATTATTTATTAATAATAATATTCATTTATTAAAAAAAAGAATAGTATTTATTCTAAAAGTGAATTGAAAAGATAATAATATTCATATAATATGAAATTATAAATATAAATGATAATTAATATCGATAATTTTGGAAAGGAAAATTTTAAACTTTATGAAAAAAAGATATTTATTATTAGCACTTATTTTACTGTCATTAATATCTTTGTTTTTAGGTGCTAAAAGTATAACCTTAGAACAGATTTTAAATAAAGACTTAGAAAGTATTAATGTATTTTTAATAAGTAGAATACCAAGACTTATAAGTATACTAGTTGCTGGAGTTGGTATGAGTATTTGTGGACTTATTATGCAAAGTATTACTCAAAATAAATTTGTATCTCCAACAACTGGTGCAACAATAGATTCAGCTCAACTTGGTATAGTTTTTTGTATGATATTTTTGCCAAGTGCATCTATTATAGAAAAATCATTTATAGCTTTTATATTTTCATTAGCTGGAACTTTTTTATTTATGATATTACTTAGAAAACTGAAGTTTAAAAATATTATATTTGTTCCTCTTATTGGTATAATGCTTGGAAATATAATTGGGGCAATAACTAATTACTTCGGATATAAATATGACATAATGCAAAATATAGGTTCTTGGATGCAGGGAAGTTTTTCTATGATATTAAAAGGAAACTATGAATTACTTTATATAAGTATTCCTCTCATAATAATTGCAGGATTTTATGCAAATAAATTTACTGTTGCAGGAATGGGAGAAGATTTTTCTACAAACTTAGGGCTTGATTACAATAAAATAGTTAATTTAGGGCTTGTAATAATTTCTCTAGTAACGGTATCTGTAATTATAACTGCAGGAAATATACCTTATATTGGTCTTATAGTTCCCAATATAGTATCACTTTATAAGGGAGATAATTTATCAGAAAATATATTTGATACTGCAATAGTTGGGGCTTTATTTGTTCTATTTTGTGATATTTTAAGTAGAGTAATTATATATCCTTACGAAATATCTGTTGGTTTGACTATTGGAGTAATAGGAAGTATAACTTTCCTTTATATGATATTAAGGAGGGATTATTATGAAAACTAAAAATATAAAATTGCCAATATATATTTTATTAGTTTTAATATTAATTAGTTGTATTTTGTTTTTAAGTTTAGAAATAAATATAGCTACAATAGATTATTCGCTTTCAAAGCGTATACCAAAATTACTTGCAATAATTTTAACTGGACTTAGTATTGGTATATCGACTTTAATATTTCAAACTATAACTCATAACCATATACTAACACCAAATGTTATGGGGTTAGATTCCTTATATGTATTAATTCAGACTGCACTAGTTTTTGTATTTACTTCTGAAAGTATACTAGTAACTAATAAAAAGTATAATTTTATATTGTGTGTTATACTTATGTCTTTTTTATCTATGTTACTTTATAATTTATTATTTAAAACAGGAAAATCAAATATATTATTTTTAGTATTAATAGGAATGATATGTGGTACATTATTCAGTAGTTTATCTTCTTTTATGCAAGTAGTAATAGACCCAAATGAATTTTTAGTACTTCAAAATAAATTGTTTGCAAGTTTTAACAATGTTAATTCAGATATTTTAATCGTTGCAATGATAATGATTATTATTGTAACAGGGTTTATTTTAAAAGATATAAAATATCTAGATGTTATTAGTCTTGGAAAAGAACAAGCAATAAATCTTGGTGTTGATTACGATAAACTTTTAAAGAAATTTTTTATAGTAGTAGCTTTGTTTATATCAGTTTCTACAGCACTGGTTGGTCCTATAACTTTTTTAGGTATACTTGTTGTAAATATTGCAAGACAAATAATGAAAACTTATAAACATAGCTATACATTAGTTACATCAATATTAGTTAGTATATTTACATTACTATTTTCACAATTATTAATAGAAAGAATACTTAATTTAAAAACTCCTGTGAGTGTTGTTATAAATCTAATTGGTGGAATTTATTTTATATATCTATTGTTTAAGGAGAGTAGGATATGATTGAGGTAAAAAATATATCTAAGGAATACTTAGGTAAAAAAGTTGTTGATAATATTTCCTTAAATATACAAAAAGGAAAAGTAACTTCATTTATAGGACCAAATGGAGCAGGTAAAAGTACTGTACTTGGTATGATGAGTAGAATACTTAAAAAGGATAGTGGAGAGATTTTAATAGAAGGAAAAGAAATATCTACTTGGGATAAAAATGAACTTGCAAAAAAGATTGCAATACTGAAACAATCAAACAATATAAACATAAGACTTACAATAGAAGAGTTAGTTAGTTTTGGTAGATTTCCCTATTCTCAAGGAAAACTTACTGATGAGGATAAAAAATACATAAATGAAGCTTTAGAATATATGATGCTAACTGATATAAAAAATAAATATTTAGATGAAATAAGTGGTGGTCAAAGGCAAAGAGCTTATATTGCAATGGTTATAGCTCAATCTACGGAATACATATTTTTAGATGAGCCACTTAATAATTTAGATATGAATAATTCCGTAAAAATGATGAAAATGCTTAGAAAATTATGTGATGAACTTAATAAAACAATAATATTAGTTATGCACGATATTAATTTTACTTCTTGTTATTCTGATTATATTATTGCCATAAAAAATGGTCAAATAGCAAAAGAGGGTAATGTTAATGAAATAATAAATGAAGCAACACTTCAAGAAATTTATGATATGGAATTTAATGTTGTTGAAATGAAGAATAAAAGGATTGGTATTTATTATTAAAACTGTGGAGGAAAATATTATGAAAAATAAAAAATTATTAGCTTTAGTAGGAGTTATTTCATTTAGTTTAATTGGAGGAGTTGCTTGTAGTTCAACAACCCAAGAAGATACAAAAGAACAAACACAAGAACAATCTCAAGATGTAAAAACTGTAAAAGTTATAGATGGAAAAGGAGAAATAGAAGTAAAAACTAATCCAAAGACTGTAGTATCATTTGATTATGGAGCCATTGATGCGCTTGATAAAATGGGAATAGAAGTAGCAGGGCTTCCAAAGGGTAGTGTACCAAAAAGTTTAGCTAAGTATGAAGATGAGAAATATGCTGATTTGGGAGATTTAAAAGAGCCAGATTTTGAAGCTATAAATAACCTAAATCCAGACTTAATAATAATAAGTGGAAGACAAGCAGATATGTATGATGAGTTTAATAAAATTGCTCCTACTTTATATTTAAATATTGATGGTAGTAAGTATGTAGATGATTTTAGCCGTAATATGGAGGCTCTAGGGAAAGTATTTGAAAAAGAGGCTGAGTTTAGTGCTGAAGTAGATAGGTTAAATAAAGAAATGGAAGAAGTAAAGAAAAAGGTTACAGAAAATAAGTCAAATGCATTAGCTGTTATGGTTAATGAAGGGAATTTAAGTGTATTTTCTCCAGAGTCTAGATTTGGTATTTTATATAATCAATTAGGATTTGAATGTAAAGATACTAATATAGATGCATCGACTCACGGCCAACAAGTTACTTTCGAGTATTTAGCACAGCAAAATCCAGAATATATATTTGTTGTTGATAGAGGAGATGCAACTGGTGGAGAGTCAACTGCAAAAGCTTTATTTGATAATGATTTAGTAAAATCTACTGATGCTTATAAAAATGGAAAGATAGTTTATTTATCTTCTCAAGCTTGGTATGTAGTATCTGGAGGAATTAATTCTACTCAAACTATGATAGATGATGTTAAAAACGCTATAAAATAAATAAAAGACATAGTGGTGTATACCTCTATGTTTTTTTTATAAATTCTATAAATTCTAAGCATTCTTTAGATAATTTAGATTTTTTATTATATACTAAAGAAAGAGGCAAAACTATTTGGTCTTTAAGTAGTGATATAGATATATTTGATGTATTAAATGAATTAATGACTTTTTTCATAAGAATAGTTATTCCAATATTTTCAGAAACAAGACTTAAAATAGTTTCTATCTTATACATTCTATATATTATATTTGGTGAAAAGTTATATTTTAAGCACTCATCAATAAATTTATCGTGTATAGTTGAGTTTTCTCCGAGTAATATAAAGTTTTCATCTTTTAATTCTTCAAATGAAATATATTTTTTCTTTGTAAATCTATGATTTTTTGATGTTACAATAACTAATTCATCTTCTATTAAATCTAAGATATTAAATTCATCATCAGATAAATTTATATTTCTAACTAGTGCCAAATCTAATTTATTATTTTTTATCATATTTATTATTTCTTTACTTTCTTTTTCTATGATATCTAAATCGATGTATTTTTGTTGATTTTTAAATTTTATTATTTTAGGAGTTATATTATACTGTGCTAAAACTGGGATAGTACCCATTCTTATTTTTGATATTTCTTTTTCAGAGTATTTTTTCATATTAAGCATAATATCATTATAATCAACTATAATTTTATTAGCATATTTTAAAAACTCCTCTCCTGCATTTGTTAAAGTTATATTTCTTGTTGTTCTGTTAAATAGAATTACATTAAATTCATTTTCAAGAGATTTTATGTGTTTTGAAAGAGATGACTGAGAAATACAAAGTTCATATGAAGCTAGCGAAAAGTTTCTATATTTTTCAAGAGTTAAGAAATATTTTATTTGTTCAATAGTAATTTTAATCACCACCTACATTTCAATATTTATGTTTATATTATAATATATTCTTATATAGAATAGATAGTATTTTTTAAATAGAATTGATAATTCATATCATATAATTTATAATTTTGTTGATTAAACGATCTATAAATTATATTATATTTTTAATGAGGTGATATTTTGAAAGATAAAGAATTTTATAAAAATATACTAAAAATTAGTATACCAATAGCTATGCAAAGTCTTATAAATGTTGGTGTTAGTATGACAGATACTATGATGCTTGGACGGTTTGGAGAGATAACACTTTCTGGTGCTGCACTTGCAAATCAATTTTGCTTTATGTTTTTAATAATTAACTTTGGACTTGGTGGAGGAGTTGGAGTTTTATCAGGGCAGTTTTGGGGAAATAAAGATATTATTTCTATTAATAAAGTATTATCACTTTTAGTTAAATTAAGTTTTAGTTTTGGAGTTTTATTTTTATTTATAGGTCAATTTTTACCATATCAAGTTATGAGTATTTACACGAATGAAATTGAAGTAATAAACGAAGGAGCAAGTTATTTAAAAATAGTTTCATTAGCTTTTATTTTTCAAGGAATTTCAACTACTACAAGTATTTTATTTAGAACGCTAAAAACTGTAAAACCAGCACTTTTTGCTTCTATAATTTCATTTTTTATAAATATATTTCTAAATTGGGTATTTATATTTGGTAACTTAGGTATGCCAAGCCTTGGTATAAAAGGAGCTGCTATTGCTACTTTAAGTTCTAGAATTTTTGAGTTTATATTTGTTTTAATTTATGTGCTTAAAATTGATAATAAAATCAAGTTTAGGATTAAGTACTTATTTGAATTTGATAAAGAAATATTTAGTAAATATTTAAAGGTAGGTTCTCCAGTACTAATAAGTGATATAATACTTGGTCTTGGAATTAATATGGTATCTGTTATAATGGGTCAGATGGGTTCTGATATGGTTTCTGCAAATAGTATATCAAGTGTTGTTCTTCAATTTACTAATGTGTTTTTGATGGGAGTATCTAATGCAAGTGGAGTTATAACTGGAAATACTGTCGGTGAAAAAAATTATGACCTTGCATTTATCAGAGGAAAAATATTTTTATTTATGTCAATAATTTTAGGGTGTTTTTCATCTGTTGTAATATATTTTATGAAATATATTATAGTTGATTTTTATAATGTAACTGACCATACAAAATCAATTGCATATAGTTTAATGAATGCTACATCATTTTTAGTTATATTTATGTCAGTTTCGCACGTTTTGACTAAAGGAGTTTTAAGAGCTGGTGGAGATACTAAGTTTTTAATGATAGCTGATGTCTTATTTTTATGGATTATAGCAATACCTCTTGGTTATTTGGCAGGGGTTGTTTATAATTTATCGTATGGATTAGTTCTTATATGTCTAAAAATTGATGAAATAATAAAAAGTACTTGGTGTGTATTTAGATTATTTAGCAAAAAATGGATAAAGAATATTTCGCTAGAAGATAGTGATATTATTGAATAATATACAAGCCTCTTAATATTTAATAAGAGGCTTGTAATATTATTATTTGTTATTTATTATATCTTCAATATTATTGCCACTTAAAACTAATATATCATTTTCTTTTATGAATGTGTTTCCTTTTGGAACTAGTATTTTATTATCTCTTTTTATCATAACTATAAGTATTTCTTCTGGTATATTTGCATCTATAATACTTTTATTAATCCAGGGACTATCTTTAGTTATATTTACCTCTAATAAATCAGTATTTATTTCACCAGTGTAGTCTGTAAATGTTTTAAGAACCGAAGCTGACTCATCAATAGCGACTAAATCTAAACAACTTGCTAATTTTGGAATAAGTGATCCTTGTAAAGAAACAGATAATAATGCTATAAAAAATATTAGATGAAATATATCATAGTCTATATCAACGCCATAAGTAACAACAAATATAGAGAAAACAACAGATGCAGCCCCTCTAAGACCGACAAAAGATATAAATATTTTTTCCTTTAGTGTAAATTTAAATGGAGCAAGTATTATAAATACTGCTAATGGTCTTGCAAATAGAATCATAAATATAGATATTGATACAGATATTCCTGAAACTAGAGATAGTTTTGATGGGAACGATAAGAGACCTAAAATAAAAAATAGTATTATTTGCATCGTCCAAGAGATACCATCAAAAAAGTTAAACATACTTTTTTTATGAGGTATCTTACTATTTCCAATTATTATACCAGATATATATACACTTAAATAGCCATTACCACCTATATAGCTACTAAATGAATATGATAATATAGCAACTGACATAACAAATATAGTATAAAAACCTTCTATTTCAAAGTGCCATCTTTTAAGAATATATACTGTAATTTTAGCAAATAAAAAACCAACTAAAATACCAAATACGATTTGATTAAATATTATGGAAAATATACTATTTATATTAAAAGTATCTCCATTTTTTATCATAGTTAAAACTATAAATGTCATCATATAAGCGATAGGATCATTACTACCACTTTCAATTTCTAAAAATGATGCTAAAGAACCTTTTAGATTTAATTTTTGAGCTCTTAAAATAGCAAACACTGAGGCAGCATCAGTAGATGCTACAACAGATCCAATAAGTAATCCATCTAGTAATGTCATATTTAGAGCTAAGTGACAAAATAAACCTACAAGACCTGCAGTTATAATTACACCTAATGATGACATTAATATTGATGGTGTAGCTACTTTTTTTGCGATACCCCAATTAGTACCGAACCCTCCATAAAACATAATAAAAACTAAACCTATAGAACATAATTCATTTGCAAACTTATAATTATCAAAATAAATACCAACTACACCATCTGAACCAAATAACATTCCTAATATAATAAATATAAGAAGCATTGGTACCCCAAATCTATATAAAACTTTAGTTGATGTTATACAAGTAATTAATATTAAGCTACTAAACATCATAAGTTTAATCATAACTTACCTCCTTTTTATATAAAAATTTTATTATAATTTAGTATTGCTTCATAATTTAAATCATAAAAAAACTCAAATTAATATATTCTATATAATTTTATCATACATAACTCGGACATATAATATAAATTTTATAATATATAAAATTAAAAGTAAGCTAAATATAAATTTTTAATGTATAATTAATAAAGATACTTATATTATTTTACTAAAATTGTATTATATTGAATTGGTGGGTGATAGAATGTTTTACTTTAGTTTAAAAGAGCATAACAAAAAAGAGAATATAAATAAATTTATAATATCTGGAGTAGTGCTAATTTTACTTTCATTAATATCTATATTTTTCAAAGAATTATCTGTAAGACTCATTTCTTATAGTGTAGCTTTTTTATTTTTATTTATTTCGTATTTAAATTTACTTAATATTAATGAAAGAAGAAGATACCAATCTAAAAAAGAAGTAAGACCATTTGTAATAAGCCAAGTATTTTTGATTTTAATAGCGATTACTTTTATAATTTTTCCAACCAAAATACAGGCTAGTATTTCTATATTTTTTGGGGTTTATATATTGGTAAAAAATATATTTGAGTTTATGAGAAATAAGAATAATCCATATTATAGATTTTCTTTTTCAAAGGTATTTTCTTTATTACTTGGAATAACATTAATTGTATCTCCATTATTTTTATCAAAATTTATAGTATCTATTATGTCTTTTTTAATATTTTTAATAGGTACTACTTTGACTTCTTTTGGATTTAGTATAAAAAGGAAATATATTGATTAGTAATATTATTACAAATTAAATAATGAAAAATAAATCAGGTTATTTATCTGGTTTATTTTTTTAGAAATTTATATTGTTTCTGTGGGTAGAATAAAATATATATATCTGATATAATAGTAATTTAATTACAATCGAAATTTAAATTTTAAGGAGAACATATGAATCAAAAATCTTTAAGAGTATTAGAATTTGATAAGATTATTGAAATGTTAAAAGAAAAAGTTTCATCAAAACTTGGTCTAAGATACATAAAAGAATTATATCCAAGTAGTGATTTTGATGAAGTAAAATATAGATTACAAGAAACTAGTGAAACGCAATCAATTTTAACTAAAAGAGGATACGTTGAACTTAGTGGAATACACGATATAGAAGATAAATTAAAAAGAGCTAGTGTAGGTTCATCATTAGATGCAGGAAGTTTGTTGAATATAGCAGAAAGTTTAAAAATTGCAAGAACATTAAAAAATACTTTAAGTGGTGGGGAAGATTTTAATTATCCAATAATTCAAAGTATGACAAGTAGTCTTTCTACTTATAAAGAAGTTGAAGATAGTATTTTTGATGCAATAATTAGTGAAGTTGAAATAAGCGATAATGCATCAACTACTCTAAGAGATATAAGAAGAAGAATAGTTCAAAAAAATCAGTCTATAAGGTCAAAATTAAATTCTATAATTTCATCCACTACATATCAAAAATACCTTCAAGATGCTATTATATCAGTTAGAGGAGATAGATTTGTTATACCTGTAAAAGCTGAATATAGGTCAAATGTATCAGGTATTGTTCACGACCAATCTTCTTCAGGTGCAACACTTTTTATAGAGCCTATGGCAATTGTTGATATGAATAATGAACTCAGACAATTAAAACTTAGTGAATCTGAAGAAATTGAAAGAATTTTAGCAGAATTATCAAGTATGGTTGGAGAAATAAGTGAGGATATTATTTCAAATCAAGAAATACTTGGTAGAATTGATTTTGCTTTTGCAAAAGGAAAGCTTTCT
Organism: uncultured Peptostreptococcaceae bacterium; assembly: GCA_944383455.1. GTDB lineage: Bacteria > Bacillota > Clostridia > Peptostreptococcales > Peptostreptococcaceae > JAGHEK01. The sequence continues at coordinate 26,027 of CALWPP010000009.1, read as the reverse complement.
ATAAGTATGAAGGCAGTAGAACCTTTTTTAAATGAAGATAAATATATAAATATAAAAAACGGTAAGCATCCACTTCTTTATAAAAAGACTGTTGTTCCTAATAATATTTATTTAGGAAGAGATTTTCACACATTAGTCATAACAGGTCCAAACACAGGTGGTAAAACTGTAACTATTAAGACTGTTGGTTTATTTTCTTTAATGACCCAAAGTGGTCTTCATATTCCAGCAGATTATGGAAGTAGTATGTGCGTTTATGATAATATTTTTGCAGATATAGGAGATGAGCAAAGTATTGAGCAAAGTTTATCAACCTTTTCTTCTCATATGACAAATATAGTAAGTATTTTAAATGATTTAACTGAAAATTCTTTAGTTATATTTGACGAACTTGGTGCAGGAACTGACCCAATTGAAGGAGCAGCACTTGCAGTTTCTATTTTAGAAGAGGTAAAAAGTATTGGGGCAAATTGTATAGCAACAACTCATTACACAGAAATTAAAAACTATGCACTAACAAAAGAAGGTATAGAAAATGCTGCAGTTGATTTTGACGTTGAAAAATTATCTCCAACTTATAAATTATTAATTGGAGTTCCAGGTAAGTCAAATGCATTTTCAATTTCTAAAAAACTTGGACTTAGTGACTTTATAATAAATAGAGCAAAAGAATTTATTGATAGTGATAATATTGAACTTGAAGATGTATTACAAAAAGTAGAAAAAAATAGGATTCAAATAGAAAAAGATAAAGAAGAGGGAGAAAAACTAAAAGAACAAATTGAAAAATTAAAAGAAGAATACGAAGAAAAACTAGAAAAAATAATATCTCAAAAAGAAAAGATAATAGAAAAAGCAAAGCAAGAAGCACTACAAATAAAAAAAGATGCAAAAGAAGAAGTAGATAAAATAATAAGAGAACTTAGAAAACTTGAAGAAGAAAACGCATCAAAAGAAAAGAATAGACAAATAGAAGCTTTAAGAAAAGAATTATCAAGTTCTATGGGTAAACTTCAACCTACTGTTGAGAGTATGATTGTACCAAAGGTGTCTAAAAAAGAAATTAAAGAATTAAAATTAGGCGAAGAAGTAAAGGTTATAACTCTAAACCAACAAGGAAGTGTAGTTTCTGTTGATAATAATAGAAAAGAAGCAGTTATTCAGATTGGTATAATGAAAATGACTCTTCCGTTTAAGTCTTTAGAAAAAGCTAAAAAAGATACAAAAACTACAATTACAAAGACCACAAGAAAAATAATATCTCAAAAGTCAGGAAAAGTAAAAAGAGAAGTTGATTTAAGAGGGATGAACCTTGAAGAAGCTACGATGGAAGTTGAAAAATATTTAGATGATGCTTGTTTGTCAGGTCACGAAAATGTAACAATAATCCACGGAATAGGTACAGGAGTACTTAAAAAAGGAATTCAAGAAGTTTTAAAAAGAAATAAACACGTTAAATCAAAACGTCAAGGAGAATACGGAGAAGGTGGAGCAGGAGTTACTATTGTTACATTAAAGTAGCATAGTAAAAAGCTTGAAAAAAGTATTGTTTTGTTTTAACATAAAAAAGTATTATATAGAAAATTATTAAAAAATTAAATAAATTAGTTTTTAGAAAGGACAAGAAATGAAAGACTTCAAATTAATAGTATCAGAAGCTTTAAAAAATCAAGTAAAAGATTTATCATTAGAAGAAATAGTTAGCTTAATTGAAATACCTCCAAATAAAGAAATGGGAGACTATGCATTTCCTTGTTTTAAGTTAGCAAAAGTTTACAAAAAATCACCAAATATGATAGCTGAGGATTTATCACAACAAATAAACACTACTGATGAAATATCAAAAGTTGTAAATCTAGGTGGATATGTAAACTTTTTTATAAACAAAAGTAGTTTAGCAAAAACTGTTATAGAAAATGTTTTAACTCAAAAAGAAAAGTATGGACATTCAAACTTAGGAGAAGGAAAGACTGTTGTTATAGACTTTTCATCACCAAATATTGCAAAACCATTTCATATAGGTCATATAAGAACTACTGTTATAGGAAATGCCCTACATAAAATATATTCTTCTCAAGGATACAAAACTGAAAGAATAAATCACTTAGGAGATTATGGTACTCAATTTGGTAAACTTATAGTTGCATTTAAAAATTGGGGAAGTAAAGAAGAAGTAGAAAAAGAACCTATAAAAGAATTATTAAAATTATATGTAAAATTTCACGATGAAGCAGAAAAAGACCCAAGTTTAGAAGATAAAGCAAGAGAATACTTTACAAAATTAGAAAATAATGATAAAGAAGCAAAAGAGCTTTGGCAATGGTTTAGAGATGAGAGTTTAAAAGAATTCGAAAGGGTTTATAAGCTTTTAGATATCCAGTTTGACTCTTATGCAGGAGAGAGTTTTTACTCAGATAAAATGGATAGAGTAATAAATATAATAAAAGATAAGGGAATACTAAAAGAATCTCAAGGGACTAATATAGTTGATTTAGAAGAATTTAATATGCCACCTGCACTTATAACTAAAAATGATGGCTCAACATTATATATGACAAGAGATTTAGCAGCAGCACTTTATAGAAAAGAAACTTATGATTTTGAAAAGTGTATATATGTAGTTGGTTCTCAGCAAAGCCTTCATTTTGAACAATTATTTAAAGTTTTAGAGCTTGTTGGATTTGAGTGGGCAAAAGATTTAATCCACGTTCCATTTGGAATGGTATCTCTTGAAGAAGGTACAATGTCAACGAGAAAAGGAAGAGTGGTTTTTCTTGAAGACGTTTTAAATCAAGCAATAGAAAAAACTAGAGAAACTATACTTTCAAAAAATCCTGATGCAAAAAATGTTGATGAGATAGCAAAACAAGTTGGGGTTGGAGCAGTAGTATTTCAAGAGTTATCAAATAGCAGAATAAAGGATTATACTTTCTCTTGGGATAAAACTTTAAGCTTTGATGGAGAAACAGGACCATACGTTCAGTACACTCACGCAAGATGTTGTGCAGTTTTAAGAAAGGCAAATGAAGAAGCTACAACTGATATAAATTACGATTTATTATCAGATATAGATAGTTTTGAAGTTTTAAAAGTTATAGAGTCATTTAATAAATCAATACTTAATTCTTTAAAGAAAAATGAACCACATATAGTAACAAGATTTTGTCTTGATTTAGCACAAGCATTTAATAAGTTTTATCACGATAATTCAATATTAGTTGAAGATGATGAGATTAAAAAGGCAAGACTTTCTTTAGTTAAAGCAACTAAAATAGCGCTAGAAAATGGACTAGCACTTCTTGGAATAAAAGCTCCAGAAAGAATGTAGTAAATTATTATTTACACTTAATTTTTTTGGATATATAATATTATGACAGCTTAAAAGCTGTCTATTTTTTTAGAGTGAAAGGATTTATAAATGATAGAAAACATTATAAAAAATTCCTATACTTCTTTATTTTCTATTAAAGATGACTTTTTAAAAGAAATTTTTTTGATAAATACTAAATGTTTAATTGACGATAAAAAACAAAGATACGTTTATATTGACGATAATAGATTAAAAAATGAACTTATTTATCATAAATTTTATGGAAATAAACTACAAACAAAAACTTTTTTAAGTGTAGTTTTTCCTGTTATAATATCAAATACAAACAAAGAAAAAAGTAATTTAGAATGTATCAAACTAATAAAAAAATATATAAAATTATTAAAGAAAGAAGAAGAATTATACTATTATTTAATTTCAGTAAATGTTTATAATTCAGTAGTTAATGATATTATAAAAAATAAAAATATAGAATACAAAGAAATATTACAAAATGCAAAACAAAGTATTATAGAAATGAATTTAGAAACTAACAAAAAAGAATTTATCAGCTTTCAAAAATTAAAGATATATACTATCCAAGAAATAGATAATTATATCAATTTAAAAATTTCAAACGAAGAAAATATAATAAATAATCTACTAAAAATAATTTATTCTATTTATGTAGAAGATATTTTATTTTTAAGTGATGATTTAATGGCAATAAAAAAATCTATACTGTCTATATTAGGAGAAAACTTTAAACTAAATACAGAAAATATAGATTTTATTTTATTAATGGGAGATTATATAGCTAAACTTAGATGTTACAGTATAAATAAAAAAACTTATGTTGAAAATTCAGACCCTAGATATATTATAAACTTAAATGAAAATGATGAAATTATAGACCCTATTTTTGGAAAAGTTTATGTAAAGTCAAAGTGTTTAAGGGATAATATTCTTTATGTTAATCTAAAATCAAAGTCTGGTGTTTATAGTATGAGATTTAAAAAAATGATTAATTATATTGCTCAAGAAAATCAATAAATTCTTCTTCAGTAGTATCAGCTAAAAAGCAGATTTCTTTTACCATATTATTTCTAAGGTCTATAAAATCATTAAGACCTGTATTTTCGTTAGTGTATTCTAATGCTTTTATTATTAATAATAAATCTTTTTTTGATAATGAATTAATAGATATTTTATCAAATAAATCCATATTAAACTCCCTTTCCATTTTAAATAATATTTACAACTAAAAAGTATACAGCATTTTTAACAAAAAGTAAATTTTAATTAATATTTAATAACTTTTATAAGAGGTGACTATATGAAGATTTTGCTTACTACTTTAAATTCAAAATTTATTCATACAAATTTAGCTATAAGATATTTAAAAGAGTTTGTTAGAGATATTCAAAAAGTAGATATAAAAGAATACACAATAAATAATAGTATAGATTATATTTTAAAAGATATACATAAAGGAAATTATGATTTAATAATTTTTTCAACTTATATATGGAATGTAGATGATACTGTTAGAATATGCGAAAACTTAAAAAAAATAAATCATAAACTTAAAATAGGTCTTGGAGGTCCTGAGGTTAGTTATGATAGTATAGAAGCTATGAAAAAATATAATTTCGTTGATTATATTTTAGTTGGAGAAGGAGAGTTAGTTTTTAAAGACTTAGTTTTATACTTAAACAATAAAAAAGAAATAGAAGAAACTAAGGGAATAGTTTATAGAAAAGATAACGAAATAAAATTTAATGGTGAGATGCCACTACTTGAAAATTTAGATGAGATAGCAAGCCCATACGAAAACTTAGATATAAAAGAATACGAAAACAAAATAGTTTACTATGAATCATCAAGAGGTTGTCCTTTTAACTGTCAGTACTGTTTATCATCAACTCTAAAAGGTCTTAGATATTTTAGCATAGAAAGAGTAAAAAAAGATTTAAAATCGTTAATTGATGCTAAAGTATCTCAAATAAAGTTTATAGATAGAACTTTCAATGCAAATAGAGTATTTGCAAAAGATATAATGAATTTTCTAATGGAAAATGATAATAATTACACAACATATCATTTTGAGGTAACTGCACATTTACTTGATGAAGATATGTTAAATTTCCTATCAAAATGCAAAGAGGGACTTTTCCAATTTGAAATAGGAGTCCAAACGACAAACCAAAAAGCACTTGATGAAGTTGGTAGACGAGATGATTTTAATAAACTTTCTTATGTAGTAAAAAAAATAGCATCATTTAGAAATATTCATCAACATTTAGATTTAATAGCAGGACTTCCATATGAAAATTATAGTAGCTTTGAAAACTCATTTAATGATGTATTTAATTTAGGAATCGAACATATTCAGCTTGGATTTTTAAAAATGATAAAAGGTACAGGAGTTAGAGATAGGGCATTACTTCACGGATATAAATATAAAGATTATGCACCTTATGAAGTTTTATATAATAATTATATTAGTTATGATGATATTTTAAAGTTAAAAGATATAGAAGAAATCCTTGAAAAATACTATAATTCAAAAAACTTTACTCTTTCTATGAGATATATTATTTTTAACTATTATAAAGAAAGTCCTTTTAAATTTTTTGAAGAGTTTTCAATTTATTTTGATGAGAATGGATATTTTGATTGTTCACAAGGAAAAAATCAACTTTACAAAATACTTCTTGATTTTTATGAGTTTAAAATAAATAAAAACTTAGAAATTTTTAGAGATGTTTTAAAGTATGATTATATTTCGCTTGGAAAAACTTCAAATATTCCAAATTTCTTTGATAAATTTGAGCTTGAAGACTTTAAAAATAGATGCCATATATTCCTTCAAAATGAAGATAATTTAGATAAATATCTTAAAGAATTTAAGAACACACCAGCAAAACAAATAATAAAACACGTTCACTTTGAATGTTTTAAGTTTGACATAATAAAACTTAAAGAAAATATAAATGAAAATATTAAAAAGATTGATAATACTATTATGTTCTTTTATGATGATAAAAAGATTTTTGAAAAATCTAAATCGTTTAAAGTTAATATATAGCTTTTAGTTAAAATTATGTGTGTTACTTTATAAAACTATATAAGTTATTTTATATAAATATATAACATTAAAAATAGTGTTATTTTAGAACTAAGTTTTAAAAATTAAAATTATCTACTTAATACTTTTAATAAGCCAATCAGTACAACACATAAAAAAATCATATATTTTAAAACTAAAATATTTAATTATATAGATTGGAGGATTTTTATGAATTTTAAAATAGAGAAAAGACTTTTAAAAAAAGCAGAAGAACTTTCTTTTATAACTATAAAAAACGATGCTGACTTTAAAATAGAAGGATATGATATACCGAATGGTGGAATAGATGTTCCTATAAAAAATGAAGTTTTAGTTAAAGGAATAAAAGAAAAAACAGCACAAGACAAGATTAATACTATGTCAATAGCAGATGCTATGATTTATATAATAGGAATTGATAGTAATTTTAAGTATAACAACGAATACAAAAAGTTTTTAGATGCTTTTAGTAAAAAAGTAAACTTAGATTTAAAATCTTATATGGGATATATATCTAAAAAGTATTTTGAGATAGGAGAAAATACTGATTCACTTATTTATTTAAAAGCTATGATAACTTTTTATGAAAAAGATATTGATGGACTTTATCATTACTCAATAGTTTGCCAAGAGATTGCTACTAAATATCAAAAAGAGAATGATTTAAAATTAATGAATGAGTTTTTGGTTGAGGCTTTAGAAAAATTAGAAATGATAATTACAATAGATGATAAATTTTCGTTAGCTTACTATCAACTTGGGTATCATTATTATAACCAAAATCAATTTATAAAAGCAAAAGTTATTTGGGAAGAAGCTATTAAACTTGGTATTGACGAAGATTTATCGCTTGAAATTCAAGAAAATATAGGAAAGATGGATTATAAAATTCAGTATGAAGAAGGCTACACCTTAGTACTTAAAGGCAGAAATGAAGAAGGTTTAGAAAAGCTACTTCCACTTGAAGAAAATCATCCAGATTGGTGGAATTTACTTTTTATGATTGGACTAGCCTATAAAAATATGAATGAATTTGAAGAAGCAAAAAAATATTTTAATAAAATATTAATAACTAATGAAAATCAAGTAGATACAATAGTTGAACTTGGACTTTTAGAAGCTAGTATGTATAATTTAGAAGGTGCAATAAGTTATTTTGAAAAAGCTTTAAAAATAAAAGAAGATCCAGAAATACTTTGTAATTTAGGAATGGCTTATTTAAATAATGGAGAAATTGATGATGCAATTTACTATATAGAAAGAGCATACGAGCTTGATCCTAATGATACCATAACTGTTGCTTGTTTAAATGAGGTTAATAAATATAGATAATACTTGTTGTACTAGTTGACATATTAAAATACTGAAAATAATACATATAGCTTTTTAATTTTCAAAATTATGATTTATAAACACTAGTACTTTTAATTTATTAAATTTAACTAGCACAATATGTAGATAATAGATGTTATATAAATATTATTATCGAACTAAATTGTAAAACAAGAACATAAAATACGAAAATATACGAATGAAAGTTCGTAAAATATGCTAAAAAGTATCGATGTATAAGGTGTTTGTGGTATAATAGTTATATATTTATTTGGGAGGTTTTTATGTTAACAGATATAGAGATAGCACAAAAAGCTAATAAAAAAGATATAAGAAAAATAGCACAAAAGTTAAACTTGACGGAAGATGATTTAGATCTTTATGGAAAGTACAAAGCAAAAGTTGATTATAATTTACTTAAGGATAATAAAGAAAATAAATCAAAACTAATATTAGTAACTGCAATAAATCCAACTCCTGCAGGAGAAGGAAAAACTACTACTACAATAGGTCTTTCAGACGCTTTATCAAGACTTAATAAAAATACTATTGTTGCACTTAGAGAACCATCTTTAGGTCCTGTTTTTGGTATAAAAGGAGGAGCAGCTGGAGGAGGATATGCTCAAGTAGTTCCTATGGAAGATATTAACCTTCATTTTACAGGTGATTTTCACGCAATAGGTTCAGCTAATAATTTACTAGCTGCTATGGTTGACAATCATATTCATCAAGGAAATGAGCTTGGAATTGACCCAAGAAGAATAACTTTAAGAAGAGTTGTAGATATGAATGATAGACAACTTAGAAATATAGTTGATGGAATGGGTGGAAAGGCTCACGGAGTTCCAAGAGAAGATGGATTTGATATAACTGTTGCTTCAGAAGTTATGGCAGTGTTTTGTTTAGCTAATGATATTTCTGATTTAAAAGAAAAATTAGGTAATATAATAGTTGGATATACATATTCAGGAAATCCTGTAACTGCAAAAGACATAAAGGCAAATGGAGCAATGGCAGCTCTTTTAAAAGATGCACTAAAGCCTAATTTAGTACAAACATTAGAAGGTACTCCAGCATTTGTTCACGGTGGACCTTTTGCAAATATAGCTCACGGTTGTAACTCTGTTATAGCTACTAAAATGGCTATGAATTTTGCTGATTATGTTGTTACTGAAGCTGGATTTGGAGCTGATTTAGGTGCTGAGAAATTTTTAGATATAAAATGTAGGTTATCAAATATAAAACCTGATGCTGTAGTTATTGTTGCTACTGTTAGAGCATTAAAATATAATGGTGGAGTAAATAAAACTGAGCTTAATAATGAAAATTTAGAAGCTTTAGAAAAAGGAATTCCTAATTTATTAAAGCACGTTGAAAATATAACTAAAGTTTTCGGACTTCCAGCAGTTGTTGCAATAAATAAGTTTCCATTTGATACAGAAGCTGAACTTAAATTAATCGAAGATAAATTAAAAGAATTTGGAGTTAATGTAGCTTTATCTGAAGTTTGGGAAAAAGGTGGAGAAGGTGGAATAAACCTTGCGAATGAAGTTTTAAGACTTATTGAAGAAAATGAAGGAAAGAATGATTTTACGTATTGTTATGATGAAAATTTATCTATAAAAGAAAAAATAGAAAGTATAGCTACTAAAATTTATGGAGCAGACGGGGTAGATTTTACTATTAATGCTCAAAAAGAGATGGAAAATTTGGAGAAATTAGGATTTTCAAAACTTCCGATATGTATAGCAAAAACTCAATACTCTTTAACTGATGATATGACAAAGTTAGGTAGACCAACTAATTTTAGAATAACTGTAAGACAATTAAATGTTTCAGCAGGAGCAGGATTTATTGTCGCACTTACTGGAGATATAATGAAAATGCCAGGACTTCCAAAAGTACCTTCAGCAGAAAAAATAGATGTTGATGAGAATGGATTAATTTCAGGGCTATTCTAATATTAAATATACTCTCTTTATTATTTTTATAAAGAGAGTATATTTTTGTTTACAAAGTAAATAATACTTGGCAAAATAATAAAAGATTATTATTTGGAGGGAAAATTTATGACTTATTTTGAATTTGTAGAAAAATTATCATCAAAATCACCAACTCCTGGAGGAGGAGGAGCATCAAGTTTAGTTGGTGCAATAGGTGTAGCTCTTTGCTCAATGGTATGCAACTTAACAATTGGCAAAAAAAAATATGAGGAATATGAAAGCGAAATTTTAGAAATATTAGAAAAAACTAATAAATTACAAAATAGATTATTAGAACTTATAAAAGAAGATGAGGAAAATTTTTTACCTCTTTCAAAAGCATATTCACTAAAAGCAAATACTGAAGAAGAAAAGAAAATAAAAGAAGAAACTATGCAAAATTGTTTAAAACTTGCATCGAAAGCCCCACTTGAAGTTTTAAAAATTTCTTATGAAGCTATTAAACTTCACGAAAGAATACTTGGAAAAACTACAATACTTGCAATAAGTGATATAGGTGTTGGAATTTCGAGTTTAAGAGCGAGTTTACTTAGTGCAAAATTAAATATACTTATAAATATTAATAGTCTAAAAGACGAAGATTATAAACAACAAATAAAAAATGAAATTGATGAAATAGTAAATGATGGAATAAAAATTTGTGATAGAGTATATGATGAAGTCTTAAGTATAATAAATAAATAGATTTAAAATTTTATAAAATTAACAGAGGAAAAATTATGGCAGATAAATTATTAAAAGGAAAGAATGTAGCAGATAGTATTACAGAAAATTTAAAGAAAGATGTAGATTTACTAAATAAAAAAAATATAACCCCAAAACTCTCAGTAATAAGAGTTGGTGAAAGACCTGATGATATATCTTATGAAAAAGGGGCATCAAAAAGATGCGAAAGTATTGGTATTGATTTTGAAGTAATAAAATTAGATGAAAGTATATCAAATAAAGAATATATAGAGGTATTAGAAAAATTAAATAATGACAAAAGTGTAAGTGGAATACTTTGTTTAAGACCACTTCCAAAAAATTTAGATGAAAATTTAATAAAATATAAAATATCTCCAGATAAAGATGTTGATTGTTTTAATCCAATAAATTTATCTAAATTAATTGAAAATGATAAAAGTGGCTTTACACCTTGTACTCCAACTGCAGTAATTGAAATATTAAAATATTATAATATAAATTTAGAAGGGGCTAACGTTTGTGTGTTAGGTCGTAGTATGGTTGTTGGAAAGCCGTGTTCTATATTACTTTTAAATGAACACGCAACAGTTACAACTTGTCATTCAAAGAGTAAAGACTTAAAGAGTATAACAAAAAATTCAGATATTCTAGTTGTTGCAATTGGAAAAGCTAAAATTATAAATAAAGAGTACATAAAAGAAGATGCAGTTGTTATTGATGTTGGAATAAATGTTGACTCTAATAATAAACTTTGTGGTGATGTTGATTTTGATGATGTTTTAGAAAATGTAGGATATATTACTCCAGTTCCAGGGGGAGTTGGTTCTGTAACTACTTCTATTTTAGCAAAGCATACTATAAAAGCTTGTAAACAACAAAATAATTTAGAATAAGGGATATATTCCCTTTTTCTAAAAATTTACTTGACTATAAAAATAACTTATTATATAATAAGTTATAAATACGGAGAAGTACTCAAGTGGCTAAAGAGGAACCCCTGCTAAGGGTTTAGGCTGGGTAAAACTGGTGCGAGGGTTCGAATCCCTCCTTCTCCGCCAGTTCAAAGACTATCTTTTTAGATAGTCTTTTTTGTTTTTAAAAGTAATAAATTTCAAAATATAAAAGTGTTTAATATTAAATTTTAGGGTGATATGTATGATGAATTTAGAAAGTTTAAACGAAAATCAATTAGAAGCAGTAAATCATTTAAATGGTTCTTGTATGGTTTTAGCAGGTCCTGGTTCTGGAAAAACAAGAGTTATAACTTATAGGATTAATAATATGGTTATAAATAAAAATATAAATCCTAAAAATGTATTAGCTATAAGTTTTACAAAAGCATCATCAACAGAAATGAAAAATAGAGCGGTAAAGCTTTTTGATGATAAAAGAATTGAAAATGTTAATTTTGGGACTTTCCATTCAATATTTTTTAAGATTTTAAGGAATTTTAAAGGATATACGCTCGATAGTATACTAGATGAAAAAACTAAAAGAACTGGAATTAAAAATATACTAAAAAATTTAAATATAGAAAACTCCGAAGATGATGAAACTTTAGGACAAGTTATAAATGAAATTTCTTTTATTAAAAATGAACTTATGAATATAGAAGATTTTTCTTCTGAAATTTTAAGTAAAGAAGAAATTAAAAATATTTATAAAATGTATGAAGAATACAAAACTAATATTAATAAAATAGATTTTGATGATATGTTAATTAATACGTATTTTTTGTTAAAAGAAAACAAAAATATATTAGAAAAAGTAAGAAACAATTATAAATATATTTTAATAGATGAATTTCAGGATATAAATAAAGTCCAATTTGAAGCTATAAAACTGATTTCAAGTCCAAATAATAATATTTTTGTAGTAGGTGATGAAGACCAAAGTATATATGGATTTAGAGGTTCAAGACCAGATTTTTTACTTAATTTTGAAAACTATTTTAAAAATACAACTAAAATATTTCTTGATATAAATTATAGGTCAAAAAAAGAAATAGTAGATATTTCTAATAAACTTATAAAACAAAATAAAAATAGATACGAAAAAACAATAAAATGTAGTAAAGAAAGTGGAGCAGATTTTAATTGTATTGAATGTGAAGATAGTGAAGATGAGGCTAAAAAAATAGCAAATGATATTTTAGATAAAATAAATAAGTATGATTATAACTATAGTGATTTTTCTATAATTTATAGAACAAATATGCAATCAAGAGCTTTAGTTGATGTTTTTTTAGATAAAAGAATACCTTTTGTTATGAAAGATTCTATAATTACTATATATGATCACTGGGCAAGTCAAGATATTTTAGCTTATTTAAAATTATCTCTTAACCCTAAATTAAATAAAGAATTTTTGAGAATAATAAATAAACCATTTAGATACATTTCAAGAGAAACCCTAAACTCAGTAAAAGAAAGTAGAAATATATTCAATTCTTTAATTAATGAATATGACCTTCATAAAAAGCAAATAGAAACTTTAAAAGACTTAATGACTGATTTAGAATACATAAAAAATCTTTCTCCAAAAGATGCGATATCTTATATAAGGACAACTCTTGATTATGATAAATATATTTTAGATTACTGTAGCAATAGAAAAATTAAGACCAACTCATTAATAGATACATTAAATGAGGTAGAAAGCTCATCATCAAATTTTAAATCAATTGAGGCTTATTTAGAACATATAGAAAACGTAAAAAAAGAGTTAGAAAATACAAAAAAGAATAATTTTATTGATGGAGTAGTATTTACAACTATGCATAGCTCAAAAGGATTAGAGTTTAAAAATGTATATGTTGTTGGTTGTAATGAAGGAACTATTCCTCACGAAAAAAGTTATGAAATAGAAGATGAGAAGATAAAAATAGAACAAATAGAAGAAGAAAGAAGATTGATGTATGTTGCACTAACTCGTGCTGAAGAAAATTTATATTTAAGTACATTAAAAAACAAATATGGAAAAAGAGTTTTTGCATCAAGATTTGTTAATGAAATAAAAGAGATAACATCAAAAGAAATTAATGAAATAAACGTAGGAGATAAAATTTACCATAAAACATTTAAAGACGGTGAGGTTATAGAACATAGTGAGGGAACATTAAAAATAAAATTTAGGGATAAAATAAGAGAACTTAATTCAAGAATTTGTTTATTAAAAGAAATAATTAAAAAAATATAAAAAAGAAGAGCTTGGGGAAAAGCTCTTCTTTGTCTAATAAGATGTTTCCGTTACATCTTATTAGAAATGGATATACAATTTATCCATTCAAAAGGGGTATTGGGAATAGAGATTTTAATTAAGGTTATCAGGGGGATAACCATGTATAAATAATAACAATAAACGACAAAAAAAGCAATACTTTTTTGAAAAAATTTATATAAAACTTTTTATAAAATAAAATTAATATTTATATTTTATAATTATTGTTTACCAAAATAGAAACCTACTTCATAGAAGTAGGTAAATATAAATATAGAGTATTTATTTAAATGGGTATGTCGGGAATATAGATTTTGATAAAAGTTATCTTAAGGGGAGATAACTATGTATAAATAATAACAAAAATTGACAAATTAATCAATATATTTGCAGATTACAGAAAGTGAATTATTATTCATATTTGTAATATTTAAAAAATACTAAAGTAATGGTATAATAAAAATTTATAATAAATTTATAATAAGGTCGGTGTTTTTATTTGGAAATTTACTTAGATAATAGTGCTACTACAAAGCCTTATAAAGAAGTAGTTGATAAAATGATTTACTCCTTAGAGTATGATTACTATAATCCTTCATCTCTTTATAAAAAAGGGATTGAAGTTGAAAAAAATATAAAAGAGATAAGAAAAAATATAGCAAAAACACTTAATGTAAAAGAAAAAGAAATATTTTTTACATCTGGTGCAACAGAATCAAATAACTCAATAATAAGAGGAGTTATAAACAAAAGAAAAAATCACATAATAACAACAGAAATAGAACATCCTTCTGTTTTAAATACATTAAAATGTTTAGAAGACGATGGATATGAAGTTACATACTTAAAAGTAAATAAAAAAGGAATTATAAATATAGAAGAATTAAAATCATCAATAAAAAAAAATACTTCTCTTATAACTATAATGCATGTTAATAATGAAGTTGGTAGCATACAACCTATAGAAGAAATTGGTAAACACCTAAAAACTTTAGACGAAAAAATTTATTTTCATGTTGACTGTGTTCAATCTTATTCAAAAATAAACTTTAAGCCTTCAAAATATAATATAGATTTTTTAAGTGTTAGTGCTCATAAAATTCATGGACCTAAGGGAATAGGTTTTATGTATATAAAAGAAGGTATCAAAATAAAGGCTTTATTAACTGGTGGAAATCAAGAGTTAGGACTTCGTTCAGGTACTGAGAACACTCCAGGGATTTATGGTCTTGGCGAGGCTATAAAAATAGTAAACACAGATTTAGATGAAAAAATAGAAAGAATTAAAGATTTAAAAAATTTATTAAAAGAAGAAATAATAAAAAATATAGAAAATATTAAAATAAATTCAAGTGATGAAGGTGTTTGTCATATTTTAAATGTTTCCTTTTATGGTATAAAAGGTGAGGTACTTATTCATTACTTAGAACAAAAAAATATGTATGTTTCAATAGGTTCTGCATGTTCTTCAAAGAAAAAAGGTAGTCATGTTTTAAATGCTATGGGTCTTTCAAATGAAGAAATAGAAGGTGCTATTAGGTTTAGTCTATCTAGTATGACTACAAGGGAAGAAATATTAAAAGCTGTTGAAATACTAAAAGAATCGGTAGATGATTTAAGACTAATTATAGGAAGAAAAAGGAGATAAAATGTATAATATATTAATAGCTAAATACGGAGAAATCGGAGTAAAAGGAAAAAATAGATACTTATTTGAAAATAAGTTAATAAAAAATATAAAAAATATATTAAGCCCTTTAGGAGATTTTAAAGTTTATAAAGAATATGGAAGAATATATGTAGATTTAGAAGATTATGATTATGAAGAAGTAGTTGAAGAAGTTAGAAAAGTATTTGGTATAGTTGGAGTTTGTCCTGCAGTAAGAGGAGAAAAAGATTATAATAAATTAAAAGAAATAGCACTTTTAGTTTTAAATGAAAAAATCGAACAAGGATACAAAACTTTTAAAGTTGATTCAAGAAGAGGAGATAAAAATTTTGAGTTAACTTCCCAACAAATGAGTCTTGATATTGGTGGTTATTTAGTTTCTCAAGTTAAGGATAAAATAGCAGTTGATGTTAAAAATCCAGAAGTTAAAATCAGTTGTGAGTTAAGAGAAAATCATGTTTTAGTATATGCAGACACTATAAAAGGTTATGGTGGACTTCCTCTTGGAACTAATGGAAGAGCATTATCACTTTTATCTGGTGGGATAGACTCGCCTGTTGCATCTTGGATGGTTGCAAAAAGAGGAATGGACTTAGAATGCGTTCATTTTCATAGTTATCCGTTTACTAATGAAAAATCTCAAGAAAAGGTTAGAGATTTAGTGAAGATACTTTCAAAATATTGTGGAAAAATTAGACTTCATAAAGTAAATATAATAGAAATTCAAAAAGCTATTGCATCAAAATGTAAAGATGAAGAAATGACTATAATATCTAGAAGATTTATGATGAGAATAGCAGAAGAAATAGCAAACAAGAGATATTGTAATGCTTTAGTTACAGGAGAGAGTATTGGGCAAGTAGCTTCTCAAACGATAGAAGGCTTAACTTGTACAAATTCATCAGTAAGTATACCTGTATTTAGACCTTTAATCGCAATGGATAAAACTGAGATAGTCGATATTGCACAAAAAATAGGAACTTTTGAAACATCAATAGAACCAGAGCAAGATTGTTGTACAGTTTTTGCACCAACTAAGCCTTTAACAAAGCCAAAGCTTGATAGAATAGAAAAATCAGAACAAAATCTTGATATTGAAAAATTAATTCAAGATGCAATTAATAATATGGAAGTTGAAGAGTTAGAGTTTGATTAAAATATTGGGGGATATTTTTTATTATGGTTGTTAAATATAAAATGGTGTCAGATGTATTAGAAAAGGAAATATTAGAAGGAATATATAAAGACACTGGAAAAATTCCTACTGAAGAAGAAATAGGAAAAAGATTTAATGTAAGTAGAAATACTGTCAGAAAAGCTATTGATAATCTTGTAAAAAGAGGCTATCTTTATCAAATACAAGGTAGTGGTGTTTTTGTTAGAGATAATGAAGATGCTAATTTTGATATTATAAACTTACATACAATGTATGGACTTACCAAAGGATTTTCAGGCAAAAGATTGGTAAGAACAGAGCTTATTGATTTTAAGATTATAAAAAGTGATGAGTATCTTTCAAAAAAAATGAAATGTGATATTAATACAGATATATATTTTGTAAATAGAATAAGATACATTGATGATAAAATATACTGTATAGAATATTCATATTTTAATAAAGAATATATAACATATTTAGATGAAGATATAGCTAAAAAATCTATATATGAATATATAATGAATGATTTAGGTCTAGGTATTAGCGTTGCGGATAGAGTTATATCATGTGAAAGTATAGATAAAGAAGATGCAAAAGTTTTAGAATTAGAAAATAATATATGTTTAGTTAGCGAAAATAAAGCATACTTAAATAATGGAAAAATTTTTGACTACTCAAAAGATATAATAAATTACAAAAGTTTTAAACTAGCATTTTTATCTAATTCTAAATTTTAAGTAAAAAGATTTCTATAAATTTATAGAAATCTTTTTTTATGTTATTTTTATATCTAAAAAATTATTGGTACAAATTTTATAAAAACGTTTACAAAATAAAAATCATAGTATATAATGATTTTAACATTGTAGGTACAAATTTTTAAATTAACATAAATCAACAAGTTTATTAGTAACGAAAATGCAAGAAGCTGCAAAGGAAAAAGGATTAGAATGTGAAATATGGGCTATTTCAGAAGTACATTTACAAAAAGAAATAGAAAAGTGTGATGTTTTATTATTAGGACCACAAGTTAGATATATATTAAATAAAGCAAAAGAGTTAGCAGACCCACACAATATACCAGTAGAAGTTATAAATATGATGTATTATGGAAGATGTGATGATAAAGCTGTTTTAGAAAGAGCTTTAGAGTTAAAAAAATAAATTGAAATTTTAAAATAAATATACTCAAAGGCAGGAAAAGAATATGGAAAAGTTTATGGCGTTTATAGTTGTTTCAGTAATTATATATTTACCATTTGTAATTATGGCAGAAAAAATTGATGCTAAAAAAATGAGTGAACAACAATAATTTTAGATTTTTTAAAAAGCTGACTTAATTGTCAGCTTTGTTTTAAGATAAAAAATGCTGTCTTAAATTATAGCTTAAAAATAAGTATAAAATTAATAGTAGAAGAATTAATATTACTATAGAGTTTTTAGTTAATATTAAAATAGTATATAGGATGGTGAAAAGTATGAGTAAAGGAATAAAAATAGTTACTATTGGTGGGGGATCAAGCTATACTCCTGAATTAGTAGAAGGTTTTATAAAAAGACATAAAGAATTACCAGTAAAAGAATTATGGTTAGTAGATATAGAAGAAGGTAAGCATAAGTTAGAAATAGTAGGAAATCTTGCAAAAAGAATGGTTAAAAAAGCAGGAATAGATATGAAAATACATCTAACTTTAGATAGAAAAGAAGCATTAAAAGATGCGGACTTTGTTACTACACAACTTAGAGTTGGATTATTAGATGCAAGAATTAAAGATGAAAGAATTCCTCTTTCGCACGGGGTTATAGGTCAAGAGACTAATGGTGCAGGGGGATTATTTAAGGCTCTGAGAACTGTTCCAGTTGTACTTGATATAATAAAAGATATAGAAGAACTTTGCCCAAATGCTTGGTTAGTAAACTTTACAAACCCAACTGGAATAATATCAGAAGCTATATTTAAATACACTAACTTTAGAAGATATATAGGGTTATGTAATGTTCCAATTGGTGTTAAAAATGGTGTAGCAGATATACTAAAAGTAGAAAAAAATAGAGTAGAAATGGATTTTGCAGGACTTAATCATATGGTTTATGCACTAAATGTTAGATTAGATGGAAAAGACATAACTAAAGAAGCTATTGAAAAATTTGTTACTTCATCATTAACAATGCAAAATATAAAAGATATACCACTAAATGCCGACTTTGTTAGAGCGTTAGGAGTTATACCTTGTCCATATCATAAATATTACTATAAGCACAAAGAAATGCTTGGAGAAGAATTAGAAGGATTTAAAGATGGGAAGACTAGAGGAGAAACTGTTAAGGCTTTAGAAGATGATTTATTTGAGTTATATAAAGATGAAAATCTAGATATTAAGCCACCGCAATTAGAAAAAAGAGGTGGAGCATATTATAGTGATGCAGCTTGTGATTTAATTAACTCAATATACAACGATAAAAAAGATATTCAAGTTGTAAATACTTTAAACAATGGTTCAATTAGAGATTTTAGAGAAGATTCTGCAGTAGAAGTGAGTTGTGTAATAACTAAGGAAGGTCCTAAGCCATTAGCAATAGGATATTTACCAGTAGCAGTTAGTGGATTGGTTACTGAAATAAAAGCATTTGAAATATTAGCAGCTAAAGCAGCTGTTGAAGGAGATTATAATTCAGCACTACAAGCATTATGTATAAATCCATTAATACCATCAGATGATTTAGCTAAGACTATATTAGATGAAATGATAGAAGCTCATAAAGATTATTTACCACAATTTTCTAAATAAAATAATATAAACTAATGATAAGACTAGAATATTTAGTGACTTTTAATATAATATATTAAAATAACTTTCTAGTCTTAATTTATTATATATAAAAGAGGTGTTAATATGACAAAGATGATAGTAAATGCAGATGATTTTGGATTAAGTGAAGCAGTTAATTATGGTATTTTATCAGCCCATAAAAATGGAATAGTAACTTCAACTACTATAATGCCTAATATGCCAGCTTTTGAGAATGCTGTTAATATTTTAAAAGAAAATAGTGAATTAGGTTGTGGTGTTCATATGACTTTAAGTTTAAATGAGCCAGTTTTGAGTAATCACAAGACAATAGTTGATAGTAAAGGAAAGTTTTTTAGAAGAATTACTAATGAATTAGTAAGAGAAAAGTTTGATTTAGATGAAGTTTATAATGAGTTTTGTGCTCAAATTGATAAAGTTGTTAATAGCGGTATTAAAATAGATCACCTAGATTCACATCATCATGTTCATACATTAGAAAGTCTACAACCTGTAATAGAAAAAATAGTTAAAAAATATAATCTACCAATAAGAGGAGGATTTGAATCTAGTATTAACTATGATAAAACTATTACTATGATAGATAGTTTTTATGGTGAAAATGTAAAAGAGAATTATTTTGATAAATTTATAGATGAAATAAAAAAATATGATATTGTAGATTTTATGTGTCATCCATCATTTATAGATGAGAGTTTAGTTAATTTTACTTCATACTCTATGCAAAGAATGAAAGAATATAGTATTTTAACTGATAATAATTTAAAAGAAAAACTAAAAGAAAATAATATAGAACTTATAAAATATAGTGATTTATAAAGTAGTTAAATTAGAAAATAATGTTATGAGCTTATGTCTATGATTTAACCTAGAGTAAGTGAAGATAATACACCCAAGAACAATCTAATAAAACTTTAAAAGATATTTCAATTTTTATAGATTATTGTAGGCGAGAAAAGTCTCGCCTTTTGTTTTATATAAAAATTATCTGTTGTGCTAGTTATTTTATTTAACATATTTAAGTTACTTTATCTAATTTTAAATACATCAAAATTTATATAGCATAACCCTAGTATTTTCAATAATTATATTTAAATATCACAACGCGTAAAATTATCTATTAATAAAAGAAAGTGCCAAAACTAAAACTGTAGCACCTAAAGAGAAATAAAATGCAGTCCAAATATATTTTGACTTATTTTTGTTAGGATTTTTACCAGTTAGTAAAGCAACAAAATTTTCATCAACAGTTTCATCTATTTTTTCTTTAGATTTATTTTCTTTTTCTGAAATTTTCTTTAAAATATCATCTACTCCTATTTTATCATTTTCGTTATTTATATATTCTTCATCAAATGAGGCAAATATATTTTCTTTTTTTATTTCTTTTTGATTTTTTTCTATACTTTCTTTGAATAGATTAAAATTATCCTCAAATTCATATTCAGTATCATCATAAACAACTAAATTCTTAAGTGCACGAGAGGCTTTTTCAATATCTTCTTTATTTGCTAAAATATCATCATTTAAGTTTTCATTAGAAATATTTTCATTAGTATCTTCAACGCTTGAATCTAGCTCATCATTTAAGATAGTACTTTCATCTATGTAATTATCTTCAGATTTTTTGCCGATGATATTTAAGTTTTTAAATAAGCCAATTAAAGAATTATCCTTTGCATTTTCTCCAAGCAATATATTTTTACAATTTTGAATAATTTTTAATGCTTGTTTAGTATTTTTTATTTCAGAGTTATTTTTATTATAGTAATCTACAACACTTTGTAAGTTTTTGTTCATTTTAGATATTTTTTTATTAGACCTATCAATATCAAATAAACCCTTATTTATAATATCGATAGCTTCTTTTAGAGAATCAGCATTTTTAATCTTTATATCCTCAAGACTTGATGCAATTTTTAAAAGGCTTACAAAGTTTAGTTTTAATGTTTGAGGCCTATTTTTTATATATATATTATATTCTATTTTTCTACCACTAAGTAGTGGTGTATCCTCATGAGAAGTATTTTTTGCGATGTATTTAAGTTGCTTTATGACTATTGATGTTTTTTCAGTTATATTTTTAACCTTCTCAAAAGAGAAATTACTAGAACTTAAATTAAGATAAAGGGCTTTTAAATTTTTTAGTATAGTACTTGCTTCTTCTAGCGAATTAGAAGAAGTCTGAAGACTAGTTATAATATTTTGTATATTTCTATTTCCTAGATTTGCTTTAAAAATTTCTGAGTTTTCTCTTCGTGATTCTATTAGTGATGATATGATATCACTATTTTTTTGTTCTGTTTTGGCTAAAAATTCATTAGCTATAGCTTTTTGGTCTTTATTATAGTTATTATTTATATTAAGATTGTTTCCAATATTATTTGTATTATTATTTATGTTCATAGTTATATCACCACCTTTTTTATATTTTTTCAACTATATATATTATTTATAGGGAGAAAAATAAAAAAACTTTATAATACTAAAAACAAAAAGAGCATACTGGATAAAGTAGCTCTTTTTAAATATTTTTAGAACATTTTTTACATATCCCATTTAAAACAATATCGTATGACTTTATTATATTACCATCTTTTTTTAAGTAATTATATAGGTTTTCTATAGATGTATAGTTTATATCAAAAATCTCATTACAAACTTCACAAACTAAATGTCCGTGTGTATGAGTATTTTTATCAAATCTATCTGGTTGATTAGGTATACTTACCTTTTTTATAAAGCCATTTTCAGTTAACTGAGATAAATTTCTATAAACTGTTCCTAAGCTAAGAGAAGGATTTTTACTCTTTAATGTGTTATATATATTATCAGCAGTTAAATGAGTACTACTATTTAAAATAGTATTTAATATAAGTTCTCTTTGTTTAGAAAATTTCATATTTTTAGCCTTTCAAATTAATATTAATTATTAATATTATATATTATTAATACTTAAGATGTATATAGTTAATTAAAAATAATAAATAATTTAAAATATTATTGACATAAATATATTAAGAATATATAATAATAGTAACGATTACTGATTAAGGAGAGTGTGAGTATGAAAAAGTTTGTTTGTACAGTTTGTGGATATGTTCATGAAGGAGAGCATGCACCAGAAGTATGCCCAACTTGTAAAGTAGGAGCAGAAAAGTTTGAAGAAATGAAAGGTGAAATGACTTGGGCAGATGAGCATAGAATAGGTGTTGCTAATGGAATAGATGAGGAAGTAGTTGAAGGATTAAGAGCTAACTTTGTTGGAGAATGTACAGAAGTTGGAATGTATTTAGCTATGAGTAGACAAGCTGATAGAGAAGGATATCCAGAAGTAGCTGAAGCTTACAAGAGAATAGCATTTGAAGAAGCAGAACATGCTGCTAAGTTTGCTGAATTATTAGGAGAAGTTGTTGTTGCTGATACTAAGGCTAACTTAAAGGCTAGAGTTGAAGCAGAGTATGGAGCAACTGAAGGAAAATTAAAATTAGCTAAAAAAGCTAAAGAATTAGGACTTGATGCTATACATGATACAGTTCATGAAATGTGTAAAGATGAAGCTAGACATGGTAAAGCATTTTTAGGATTACTTGAAAGACATTTCGAAGGAAATTAATATTATATAATAGATTAAAGCTCATATCTTTTGATATGAGCTTTTTATTTTATATATTTTAACTTTATATTTAAGTTGTATTTTTAATTATAATAGGAGAATATATTGTAAGAACTTAAATATTAATATATTATATAAATATATATATAAAAGGAAGTGATAATAATAGATACTGTAACACCAAAAAAAATTGTTATAAATTTTTTTATACTTTTATTCATAATAGCATTTATTAATGTGTTTACATCTATATTTGGTGCTGACAATAATTTAATAGGAGTAACTGCAATAACTGCTATACTTATGTTTCTTGGAAGAGATATTGGATATAAAACAAAAGACTCTATTTTGGTAACAATTTTTTTATTTGTATTTGTAGGGGTTGTAACTAGTATATCAAGACATGTAAATTTAGTATTTGTATTTGTAATTTCATTAGTGTCAATATTTACTATCATGTACTTAACCTTTCAACCTCATATAGACTTTAAACTTTATTTACCATTTATGCTTTTATATGTATTTTTAGATGGTAATCCAGTAAAAGATAGTTATATTCTTAGAATACTTGGTTGTATTGTTGGTGGAATTTTAGTTGCCTTAACTATGTATTTAACAACCAAGAAAAAGGAAGAAAAAAGCGAATTATATGTAAAAGATATACTTAAAGAAAAAATAGATGTTCATAGCGACAGATTTATATTTTCTATAAAAATGGCTATAGGTATAAGTATTGCAATAATTATTGGTAGGTTATTAAATGTAGAGAAGATGACTTGGATAAGTATAGTGACATTATCTATAACTCAGTCTAATTTTTCTGATAGTAAAACTAGAATAAAACAAAGATTTATATCTACTTTAATGGGGATATTAGTTTTTGTTGTTTTATTTGAGATTTTACAACTAGAAAAGCATTTACCTATAGTTACATTTATACTTGGATATATATATACTTTTGCAAAAGATTATGATGTAAAGATGATATTTGTAGCTATAAATGATTTAATTTCTACTATGGCAATTTATCACACACC
The DNA here is from genome assembly GCA_944383455.1 of uncultured Peptostreptococcaceae bacterium. Classification (GTDB taxonomy): domain Bacteria; phylum Bacillota; class Clostridia; order Peptostreptococcales; family Peptostreptococcaceae; genus JAGHEK01. Next base: position 2,073 of record CALWPP010000009.1, on the reverse strand, counting down.
AATATCTATTCCAACTCGTTTATTACTATTTACTATAGGAATTATTATTGCGTACATTGTAAGTAAAGTAATTGAGAAAAGATATCGTCTAGTTAATTAAATACTTGTATACTCTACACCCTAAATAGGGTGTTTTTATATGAGAAACTATTATATAATTTTATTTGTTTAAAATAAGCTTTGGCAAATTAATAGATTTTGTATAGAGTATTATTTTAATAAGGAGGGAAGTATTTGAGAAAGTATATTTTCACAGGTGAAACAATGATGTTTCATGGAAGGGTTCTAAGACGTATTAAGAGGATTTCAGACGGTGAAGTTGGAGGATGGATAGAAAGTGAATTAAATTTATCTCATAATGGGACCTGCTTTATTTATGATGATGCCAAAGTTTTTGATAATGCTGTAGTATCAGATAGCGTAAGGGTTAGTGATGATGCTATAATATATGACAATGCTAAAGTATATGATAATGCTATAATACTTGATAATTCATCTATTTATGGTGATGCAGAAGTTTTTGGAGAGGCTTGTATATATAATCGTGCAAAAATATATGGAAAATCAAAAGTATATGCAAAAGCGAACATAAAAGGTAGTGCTAGTGTCTTTCAAAATGCGTTAGTTCATGGAAAAGCAGTTTTAAATGATAATGTTAAGGTTTTTGGAAATTCAGATATTTATGGAAGTGCAGAGCTTTTTGATAATGTTATGGTAGGGGAAGATGCTGCTGTATTTAATTTTGTACAGCTTTTTAATAATGCAAAAATATATGGAAAATCTCAAATTTGTGAGAACGCTTGTGTAGGAGAATATGCACAAGTTTATGGAAAAGCAATAATTTATGGGAATTGTTATTTAAAAGGAAATGTAAAAGTCTGTGGTAGTGCACAGCTTAAAAAAGAAACCTATACAAAAGGGTTTATAAATATGAAGTTTGATAAAATATATAATTTTAAAAGTATAAATATAACATCTCTTATTTATGATGGAAAGGCTTATTTTAATGTTGATGGGATGGAGCTTATTTCAAAAACACAACTTATTGATTATGTAAATAGAACTTTTGAAAAACAGTATCATTCAGATAAATATATTGATGTAATAAACGAAATTGATGCTTATATACAATTTTATAAATCTATTTATAAAAAAGATATGATTTAGTCTAATAAAAATTACTATTTATGATAATAATAACTCTAAAATAATTTTTAGGAAGGTAAAATTATGAAAAGAAAATTATTATACATAAGTGTAAACTCAAAGCCAGAACATTTATCTGCAAGTAAAACTGTTGCAAGAAAGTTAATAAATGCTTTGCTTGAGAAGTACGAAGACTTTTATGTTGAAGAAATAGATTTATACAAAGAGCATATCCCAAGACTTGAGTATCAATATTTTTCTATGAAAAATTCTATCGTAGATGAAGAAAAGGCTAAGAGTCTTCCTGAAAAAGATAGACAAGAAATCCAAAGAATAAGAGAACTTTGTGACCAATTTGTAAGTGCTGATGCATATATAATTGCTTCTCCTATGTGGAGTCTATCTTTTCCAGCACCGCTTAAAGAATACTTAGATTGTATTTTACAAGACCAAAAAACTATAAGTTTTAATGATAAGAATAAACCAGAGGGGCTTTTATCAGATAAGAATAGATTTGCAATTTATGTTCAATCATCAGGAGGTAAAATTCCGTTTTTACTAAGACCTATTATGAATAAAGGTATTCATTATGTTGAGAGTATTTTTAATTTAATGGGAATTAGTAAGCTTGAAGATTTATTAGTTGATTAAAAATAGCTACGCACACTCGACTTAAGTCTAGTTAGTAGCTAAAATAGTCAGCATATAGGGAAACTTGTATGTAGAGATAGTTAAAACTATCCAATACTACTCGAATTGCTGGAAAGTCCTAAAGCTAATCAAACTACAACATAAGGATGAAAAAAGCCTAAGTGTGAATGTTACGAAAGTAGAAAAAATTGGTTAGATGGCATAAGGTTAAATCCTAAGTGCTAAAACAATGGATAATCAGCAGGTAAGCTCTGAAAAGGAGAAACTTCAACGACT